>JAFGDF010000360.1 GCA_016932235.1 Deltaproteobacteria bacterium
CCGCTCTCCGAGGCGTAGGCTCTACGAGCCGGAGGCCTGGCATGCACCTTACGCTATTAATTTGCTACCCGGGTCTTCGCCGTAAAAGGGCTCCCCAGACCACGGCCCTGAGACCACATGGTGCTATTTTCATGCATTGTGGAGGCCCAGAGGGCCATGAGTGTTTAACAGAGTCGCGTAAGGACCGAAGGGACTGACATGAAAGCAACAGGATTCGGGAAAAAGTTACTTCACTTTCTTTGGGGGCTTTTTCCGTGGATTATTGTTTTATTGATTGCGATTTTCATCATAAATCTCACCGAGGAATTGAAGGGTGAAAAATTCCGTCTTGAGAAAGCCAAGAAGGAGGCATTGCAGAAAGAAACTCCTGATGTGAGAGTGATCACGCTTACCGTAATGCCTGAAAAGGTTGAAGACAAGATTGATCTTCCCGCGTCTGTTGAACCCTATGAGGAGTTATGGGTCAAAGCGGAAGTACCCGGTCAGGTGATGGATGTCAAGGTTCGTGAGGGACAGGATGTCCAAGAAGGCGATTTGCTGATAGAACTGGATAATCGGGATTATTTATCCCGGATAGACCGGATTAAGGCGAATTACAACCTCGCAATGATGGATTATGAGAGATTATCCGGTTTGGTGGAGAAGAGGATCGCCGCCGTTACTGATCTGGATAAGGTAAACGCGCTTCTTAAGGATCTTTCGGCGCAGCTAACGGAAGCCAATCTGGCTCTTAGCCGCACCAGGATCACCGCACCCATCAGCGGAAAGATAAATCAAATCATTGCAAAAAAAGGCGGCTGGATGGGGGTTGATAAGCAGGTAGCCCAGATTCTTCAATACAAGATGGTAAAGGTTTCAGTGGGGATTCCTGAAAGTGACGTTGCCGCAGTGATGAACCTGGATAAGGCCGAAGTGGTCATTGACGCGCTGGACGGGCTTAGGGTTACGGGTAAAAAACACTTTCTGTCAAGACAGCCCCGTACCATGGCAAGGCTATACGACCTCGAACTTGTCGTCGATAATCCGGACGGGCAAATCCTGCCCGGGATGTTCGCCAGGGTAAGGCTGGTCAAAAGGGTCTTTAATCATGCACTGACAATCCCTTTGTATTCCGTTATTTCTCACGGCAGTGAAAGCTATGTGTATATTGAAAACGACAGGCGGGTGAAAAAACGCCCGGTGGAACTTGGCGTTCTTAACGGCTGGAAGGTTCATGTCAAGAAAGGCCTGGAACCCGGGGACCGTGTGATAATTGTCGGCCACAGGCTGCTCAACGAGGGTCAGATGGTGGATGTTGTAAAGAACGTATCTGATCCCGGGGAGATAACAGAGTCATGATAATATCCGAAAAAGCGGTTCAAAAGAGAACAAGCGTCCTCGTGCTCGCAGTTGTTATTGGCGTCTTTGGATTTGTATCGTACCGATCATTGCCGCGTGAAGCCTCTCCTGATATCACCATTCCGTATATCTTTGTTTCCACGAATTACTCCGGTGTCGCTCCCGAAGACATTGAGAAGTCCATAACTGTACCGATCGAGAAGAAGCTGAAGGGGCTTGAGGGAGTTAAGAAGATAAAATCTACCAGCTCTGAAGGAATAAGCCTGATAAACATCGAATTCATAGCCGGAACCGATATCGATGATGCCCTGAACAAGACAAAGGACAAGGTAGACCAGGCAAAACCAGATCTGCCGTCTGACCTGGAGGATGATCCGGAGGTTATTGAGGTAAATGTATCCCAGATGCCCATCGCGGTGTTCTCACTGTCCGGGCCGATCGGACTTGTGAGGCTAAAGGAGATCGCAGAAGACCTGGAAGAGGAGTTTGAGGCGGTTCAGGGAGTATTGGAAGCCGAGGTTACGGGCGGGTTGGAGAGAGAGATCAGGGTGGAGCCGTTCCCTGAAAAACTCGCCTATTATGCACTCTCACTGGTTGGTCTCCAGAGAGTCATAGCCGATGAAAATCTGAATGTGTCTGGCGGTGCGATACGCATGGGCGACGGCAGGTTTCAACTCAGAGTCCCAGGTGAATTTCACACGCCGGAGGAGATTTACGGCCTTGTAGTAGGCATACACGACGGCAGGCCGGTGTACCTTAAAGATGTCGCGCGCGTTATCGACGGCTTTAAGGACGAGGAGGCAAGATCACGGCTCGACGGGCATGAGGCGGTGAATGTGCAGGTAAAAAAAAGGGTTGGCGAAAATATCCTTCATATCATGGACAAAATTGATGAAGTAGTTGACGATAAAAAAGCCACCTGGCCCGCGGGGATCAAAATAGTCAAGGTGATGGATCAGGCAAAGGACATAAGGGAAATAGTCGCCGATCTTGAGAACAACATAGTGACCGGCCTGGTCCTTGTAATTTCAGTGCTTTTCTTTGTGATGGGATTTCGCAACGCACTGCTGGTCAGCCTAGCCATACCATTTTCCATGTTTCTTTCTTTTATTCTGCTTAAAGCATTGGGCATCACTCTTAATATGGTGGTCCTGTTCTCCCTGACCCTGGCGCTTGGGATGATGGTGGACAATGCTATTGTTATAGTAGAGAATATCTTCCGTTTTATGCAGCAGGGTGTTCCCAGGGTTCAGGCGGCGATCAAGGCTACAAGTGAAGTCGCTCTCCCCGTTATTGCGTCAACACTGACCACTCTGGCCGCTTTTTTCCCCCTGATCTTCTGGCCGGGTATAATGGGTGAGTTTATGGCTTTTCTGCCGAAAACCCTTATCATCACACTCAGTTCATCACTTTTTGTCGCACTCGTCATAAATCCTGCCATGACCGCGGTATTCATGAAGCTCCCCTCGGGGGGCTCCCTGAAGAAAGAAACCGCGAGCGCCGAGGAGATCGAGAAGGCCGGAGAGACTCCTATCACGGTCAGGGGGCCGATACTGAAGATTTACCGTAGATTTTTAAACAGCGCCCTTAATCACAGGATAGCTGTTCTGATTATTGCTTTCCTGTGCGTGGTCGGGCTTGTAATGATCTGGCTTCAAAGGATCGGATTGGAAAAACCCGTTTTATTCTTTCCTGATGTCGATCCCAATAATATATATGTGAATATAGCCGTGCCTGAAGGAGCGGATCTTGATTATTCGGACCGCCTTGCCCGACAGGCTGAGATCGCCATCTGCCGGGGAGAGGGTTCCGGTCTTGCCTCTCCATCCGAGCAACCGATTGATTGCTACATGGAAAATCAGGAAGAAAAGATGCACACATTGTTGAGCGGCCAAAAAGTCCATGGAATCATCGATCTTGCCAATGTGAAGTACATATATTCAAGGGCGGTCGCCGTGGTGGGGCCAGGATCCGGCTTTGAGAGCAATTCTCCGAATCACCTGGGCATTCAATTTCATGATCTGAAGGAAAGGGTTGAATCCTCAAAGGAGACGGTTGAGAAGATTCGCAAGCGGGTTCAGAATATCCCGGGAGCGGAAATGACAATTGCCATGGGTGATATGGGGCCGCCTACGGGAGCACCCATAAACATCGAGATTGTCGGAGATAATCTGGATATCCTGGGCCGGATTTCACATGAGATACGCAAAGTCCTTGAAAAGATTCCTTTTGTTCAGGATATACAGGATGATTATGAAGCAGGAACACCTACGGTAAAGGTTAGGATCGACAGACAGAGGGCTTCAATGCTGGGTCTGTCAACTAATACAATTGGCTTTGCCCTGAAGGTCGCTTTTAACGGAATAAAGGCATCCACTTACAGGGAAGGTGATGATGATTATGATATTACCGTCCAACTGGCCGAGTCCCACAGGAGAGAGACGGATGTGCTGAGGGAATTAATTATCCCCACTCCGACCGGTATGATCCCTTTGAGCACTATTGCGAAATTTGAGGTTACCGGCGGCCTGAGCCAGATCAACAGGATCAATCATGAAAGGGTGGTAACGGTGAAGGCCGAGGTTGATGAGCAGCACGTGCCTGGACCGGTAGTAAGGGCGGAGGCGGAGAAACTTCTTGCCGGTCTGACTCTTCCCCCTGGATATAAGATCAGGTTCACAGGTGAATTTGAGATGCAACAGGAGTCCGAGGAATTTCTTTCCAAGGCGTTTGGTGCGGCCGTTTTCCTGATCTTTCTGATCCTCGTCACCCAGTTTAATTCAGTTTCCCAGCCTCTCATCATAATGACATCCGTTATACTTTCCTTGGGGGGTGTGTTTCTCGGTCTGTCTGTTATGGAGATTCCTTTCGGTATTATTATGACAGGGGTGGGTGTTATTTCTCTGGCAGGAGTTGTCGTAAACAATGCCATAGTGCTTATCGATTACACAAATAAACTCCGCGAAAGGGGCATCCATACCAAAGACGCTATTATCGCTGCCGGGTGTACCAGATTGCGTCCCGTTCTTCTGACGGCAATCACAACAATCCTAGGTCTTCTTCCCATGGTTACGGGGATAGCCTACGATTTTCATACATGGGAAATATCATGGATAAGTGAATCAAAACAATGGTGGAATGCGATGGCGATTGCGGTTATCTTTGGTTTGGCCCTGGCCACGGTTCTAACACTGGTTGTTGTTCCTATCTTGTATTCACTGGTATTTACAACAAGCCGTTCAGCCGAGCGTTTTGTCAGGGCAATAAAGAGGGCCTACTGGGCGCCCTATTACCGTATTACCCGTACATCACCTGAAGAAAATCAGAATATTTGCACTTAAACCTGAATGCGGGAGGGAGGAAATGGCTGACAAGCGACTATTCGAAACAGATAAGGCAGCTATACTGGGAGGGCCTTATCCCCAGGCGGTAATATACAATAATCTTGTTTTTTTATCAGGACAGGGTCCCGTGGATCCCGAAACCAACAGAATTTCACTCGGCACCATTGAGGAAGAAACAAGGACTACACTTGAAAATGTTCGTATTATTCTTGAGGGTTCCGGTTCATCGCTGGATAAAATACTGCAATTAAAGGTTTATCTACAGGACATGAATGAATACGGCCGTTTTAACGACGTTTATAAACAGTTCTTTTACGGTGATAACTATCCCGCAAGGTCATGCATTCAGTCCAGGAAACTGCCATTTGGTATTCGTGTGGAGATTGATGCTATCGCGTATATCTGATTGAAATTCCGCCGAAAAATTTGTGGATAATCTGTTTTGTCTTTTATTTGAAAATTATCTTGTAATAATGAATGCCTGCTTCGATATGCTTTGCAACATCAAATCTCTTATCGTCAAATACCTGAAGAAGATGAAGCATGGGTTTATTCTCTATGAGTATTTCCGCGGTAAAGCCCAGCAGGCCTTGTTTCTTTGCCAGATATGTCAGATAGGTCAGCAGTTCTCTGCATATACCCCTTTCCTGATAATCATCCCTTACCACAAACGCCAGCTCTGCATAGCGTTCACTTTTATCAATGAAATACCTCCCGACTCCGAGAACTTCCTCTTTTGCCCCATGCCTTGATATGGCGAGGATAGCCATTTTCTCAGAATAGTCTATAATGACAAATCTCTGCAAAAATTCATGCGGCATATCGGTTCGTCGGGAAAAAAACCTTCGGTAAATGCTCTGATCTGAAAGGGAGTGCACAAAATCCTTTAATAAGGGCTCATCACTGATCTTTACCGGTCTCAGAAATATTTCGAGTCCGGTATTGGTGGTCCTGTATGTCTCAAAGTCCTCGGGGTATTCACCCTCTTTTCCTGGTATAAAAGCCTGATCCCTGTATATAAGGTTCAGCTCTTTGGCCTTATTTATGAGCCATGGCCTGAATCTTGGATGGGAGATGGATATGAGTTCCATGGCGCGTTCCCGGATATTTTTCCCGTGAAGATATGCAATGCCATGCTCCGTTATGACATAATGAATATCCCCCCTGTTTAAGGTAACTCCTGCCCCCTCCTTTAGAAACGGCACTATTCTTGAGACCTTGCCGTTCTCGGCAGTTGATTCCATGGCAAGCAAGGTCTTGCCGTTTCTGGACAGGATAGCGCCTCTAATAAAGTCGGCCTGCCCCCCTATCCCACTGTAAAACATCTTCCCTATAGACTCCGCGGTGGCCTGTCCCGTTAGGTCTATTTCCAGGGCGCTGTTAATGGCGACCATATTGTCCTGCCGGGCGATGACCAGAGGATTATTTGTATAATCGATAGCCCTTAACTCTATATTCGGGTTCTTGTGGATGTACTCGTAGGAATCTTTTCTACCCATGCAAAAACTGGCTACGGTTTTTCCACGATCAATGCTTTTCTTTGTGTTATCAACAACCCCTTCCTTCATCAGTTGCACAATGCCGTCCGTCAGCAACTCGGTATGCACGCCAAGATGCTTCTTTCCGTGCAGGTTAGCCAGGATTGCGTTGGGAACGCCGCCGTATCCGACTTGAATTGTATCACCGTCTTGAATGATTTGCTTCACATAATTCCCGATGCGTCTCGCAATTTCATTCGGGACCGATGTTTCATACTCCAATATGGGTTCATCATGGAGAATGATAAAATCCAGGCTGCTGACGGGGATAAGTCCGTCCCCACGCACATAGGGCATATTGGAATTGACCTGACTTATTACAAGCTTAGCGTTTTCCATCGCAGCCTTTGTGATATCCACACTTACGCCTAAGCTCACGAAGCCGTGGTCATCAGGTAGAGAGTTTTGTATGATAGCCACATCAATAGGAACATATCTGCGATAAAAAAGATCAGGAGCCTGTGATAAAAATATGGGGGTATAATCCGCGAGGCCATTATTGATTAAGTCCCTTGTGTGGGATCCGATAAAGAAGGAGTTGTGCCTGAAATTATATTTAAAATTATCATTGGCGTAAGGCGCAACACCAAGTGCCCATATCTGGAATAACTCAGCATCGGAAAAGGCCTTCGGGTGTGTTTTAACATAGTCTATGAAGGTACGGACAAGATACAGAGGTTCACCGCAACCTGTTCCTATAAATATCCTGTCACCACGATGGACATGATGGAATATTTGTTCTTCTGACACAAATTTTTCCGGGTATGCCTTCTTTATTTCATCAATTCCCATGCATTTCACCGCAGCAGAACGCCTTTCCGATGACCTTTGCCTTGGCAGTCTGTCGGTCTTTGCCACACAGACTGCTGATAACATTCCGTCTTTTTTTGTTCTGAATGGATTTTTCTATAAGCAGAAAATATCCGCATTCAATCAACAAGTACTTTGCTGCCGGAATAATTTATGCCCCAGTTTTTTCTGATCCTCATCCCATCGTTTAATCAGGTAATACTTTTCACCTTCAAACACGCGGTTGATAGCCTCAAAATATTCTTCGCATTCCTTGATGTCCATGTGTCCCGTCTTGTTAACAAAAGATAATATTCTTGAGTGATAGAAGGGGATCATTGCCTCTATTATCTTTTCCTTATCGATCTCATTATTCCTGTAAGCAATGGCGAAGCTGAAGAGTATTCTTGCCCATAAATCGCTTGGGTAGTAGAAGCCGTCTATGGGCATGTCCTTGCACTTGTTTATCTCAATAAGTTCAGGGTATGGAATGATCTTTTCCCAAAGTTCGCCATAAGTTTTAAATCCGGCGATGAAGCTCTCATAGAGAGCGGATGTACTTACATCCACGGATGGCGGTTTTTCTTCGATACCCAGACCAAAGCCGAAGATACTGCTGGGCCAGCTTTCCGCGGTATCTTTCCAGAGGTATTCAAAATCGATCATAAGATCAAAAAGTGTCATGATAACCTGGGTAAACATCGGCCCCAGATGTTTTGCCGGATCTTTTGCCCTGTGAGTCTTCGGTGATCCCAAAAAAGTCTGACAGACCTTAAATCTTCTGGCTATGGCAATGGAAGTCATCCATATATCAATTCCGAAATTGCCTATCCTGTCATTCCACAGTTTTTCCGAGAGAAACGCCCTTGCCATCCTCCCTGAAAACCCGAAATCTCCTCCGATCGGTTGCCTGACCCTTAAACCGAAAAGTGTCCGTGTAAGTGGATAGGCGATATGATTTGTTATGGAGCCGTCATATTTATGGCGGACATAGATCGGGGTGACATAATTGAAACCTGAAAGAATAGGTTCACCGAGATATTGGATCCACTGGGGCGTAATGCTCTTGAGATCAGCATCGACCACTATGACTGCTTTGGCGTTTAATTCAACTGTTGCCTCAAAAAGATTTTTGAAATTATTGCCTTTACCCTTTACGCCCTCCGGAGTGGATATATAAATTTTGGGGACTCTGGTGGGAGTGTTTAGAAATGCATCTTTTGTCCCGTCAGGGGAGTAATTGTCCACATTGATAATAACGCTTTTTTTATCGGCGAAGTAATTCAATAATCCCCTGCTTGCAATTTCGGTAGGAAATGCTATGGAGTCAGCCTCGTTGTATGAAGGTATGCCGACTATGATATCGGCCTGTTCCACATGCTCGGGGTTTTCAACAATAACATCCATTTTTCCCTCCTTTGGTGTGAGATTAATCTTTCATGTCACATCATGAAACTTTCCCTGTCCTCCATGAATTGTTTGTAGATGCGATAGTGTTCCGTTTCTTCATAATTCACCTGTTTCAGGGAACCATTATCGAAACTTAGTATTTCAGCTTCAGGACATGCCATCAGAAGAGGAGAGTGGGTGGCGATGATGAATTGAGCGTGTCCGGCGTTACTCATTTCTATTATCACCCGTAAGAGTTCAATCTGACTTTTCGGTGAGAGCGCGGTTTCAGGTTCATCCATCAAATAGAGACCTTTAATGCGATAACGTGCCCTGAAAAGGGACATTATGGATTGCCCATGGGATTGGGCAAGAAGGGATTTTCCACCGAAATAATCGAGTATGCGGGGGTCGGTAACGGCCCATTCATCAAGATACTGAGCGAAATCTTTAAATACTTCGGATCCGAAAAAAGAACCAGGCACGGAACCATTCTGCCATTTGATACTGAGAAATTTGTAAAGTTCCTCCTCATAGGGGCTTTTTTCTATGCGTGTATTGATTTCAGTTCGCCATATATGGATGCCGCACCTGTTGGCGATGGCCTTCAGAAGGGTGGATTTGCCTGAACCGTTTTCGCCCACAAAGAATGTCACCTGTGAATGCAAAAGGATTTCTCTTGTATGCTGAAGGAGTTCCAGATTAAATGGGTACATATCGGTATCAGGATATTTTTCAGGGTGTATAGAGATTTTTACCAGATGCATTGTATTCACTTCCATATTATTTTTGATGCAAAAATCATATTATATGATAATAATCCAGATGTCAAAATTATGGATACTGAAAAATAGCGTAATAATTTTCATATTAGAAAAGAACCTTATATTATGTCTAACTTTATCGGAATGATTAATGAATCGGGCCGGTTGTAAATATGGAAGGCGGCCTTAAACTTGAGAATATCGCAATTGTTCTCGTGGAACCACAGATACCGGAAAACATAGGATCTGCTGCAAGGGCTATGAATAATATGGGGCTTGATAAATTGATCCTGGTAAGGCCTAAAAATCTCGACCGGGAAAAAATCTTGAAGGTGGCAACAGGACATTCCAGCCGAATCGTTAATCAGGTAAGGGTTTTCGATAATTTACGAGAATGCCTGGAACCCTTCGGGTATGTTGCCGGCACCACTGCCAGAGTCGGATCATCGCGTCCAGCGCTATCTGATCCGAGAAGACTTGCCAGAGAGCTGATATCCGTTTCCCATGAGAATTCAATAGCAGTGATCTTTGGACCCGAAGACCGGGGACTCTCGAATAAACATCTGCGTTACTGCCATACCATAACCACTATACCGACATCGGATTTTTCGTCAATTAATCTGGCTCAGGCTGTTATGATAATTTGCTATGAAATTTTTATCGCAAGAAATGACCCTCCGGTGGAAGTCGTTCCTCGTCTCGCGAATAAATTTGAGCTTGAGGGTATGTATGACCATATCCAGGATATTCTCTCCAAGATAGGGTTTCTCAATCCGCAGAATCCGGAGAAATGGATGCTTAATATAAGAAGAATCTGCAACAGCTTTCCGCTCAAAGCGAAAGATGCGAGAGTAATAAGGGGTATATGCAGGCAGATAGAATGGTATGCCGGCAAGAGAGAAAATAATTCCAAGATGAAGGCAGAGAAAAATGAATGAAAAAACTGTGAAAGAAGAATTCAGTGTTTTCTGCAAGATCCTTTATAACCGTGACCTTGTTTGCGGTGTAGGAGGCAATGTTTCAGTGAGATTCAACGACAATATTTTTATCACACCTTCGGGCTACTCCCTTGGGGCGATCAATCCTGAAGTAATTGTCTCCGTAAACATGGACGGCAAAGTCCTGGAAGGAGGTACCCCCAGCATGGAGACTGGAATGCATCTCGGGATTTTTAAGACAAGGGCGGAGGTGAATACTGTATGTCATGTGCATGGAGCGAGCCTGATAGCCTTTTCAACGCTTGCAGCTCCAGGGCAAGATGTCCTCCCTCCAATAACACCTGGCTTCGCATATCTGGCTCATCCTTTGGCCATGCTGCCGTTTATGGTGCCAGGTTCAGAGACGCTTTCGCGGGCAGTGAAGGAGATATTCTCAGCACCGGGATGCGCGGCCCTTCTGCTCCAAAATCATGGTCTCGTCACTGTGGGGAAAAGATTCCAGGAGGCGATAAATATTGCCGAAGAAATCGATGAGGCTGTAAGGATCTGGCTTTTCACAGGCGGGAAGGGATCTGTAATTCCGGATGAGGCAGTTGCCAGGATCAAGGAACTGTGATTCAGGTTTTCGGGACGCAACAAATGTCACAGGTGAGACAGATCTTTAAAATTTGATGAAATCTAGATATTATCGGCTTCTGGAGGACAGTAACCGGCATACTGCCGGAATGGAGGAAACGAGATGACCAACAGAAATCACGGATCATTGTTATTTTTCATGGTTCTTGTCCTGTTTATACTATCCGGATGCGCGGGTTACGGGAAATTTGTATTCGAATCCAGTCTTTCGGGATCCTGTGATAGTAACTCGAGGATGACAATACAGAGATTGATTGAGAACCGGATGCATTATCATATTTCATATTGGGGTCTCAGCAGTCATCAGGCCCGTGGCATAATGTTTGACATTAAAGAAGATGATTTTTATCTAAAGGGAGATAGCTGGAAAGAGGTTAAAGACGAGGGGCTTTTTTCCTCCCTCGTGCTATGGCGGATCGAACCCCACGGACAGGGCAGGCTATATAAAATTATAGGGCCGCATGATAAACTGTTCGGGTATATATTCTTTCCTGAACAAAATGAAAGTGCTGCAGCAAAGGTTATAGATGATAAAACTCTTTATATTTTCGGAAAATCCAATTTCGATATGATCGAATATTTTCCAAGTTTTTAAAATATGACTCAGACCCTTATTCAATTCATCACTTTGTTTGAATATAAACGATAGTATATAAACTGGTCAGAATAGAATATCAGTTAAAACTTTTTTGGAGCCTGCCGGACAAGTTCCGGAAGGCTCCTATTCCAGGTATTTTGCGTACTCCTCCAGGACATATTTTGAGGGAACGGCAAAAACCTCGTCATAAACAGGTAAACCCTTTTTTGAGACGATTTTCCAGCTTACGACGCCGGCCACTTCCCCGTTGATATTAACCAGTGGGCCTCCGCTGTTTCCCGGAGTAACCGGCGCTGAAAATTGAAGCACGTTGTCTCCGGTGTCTTCTTTTTTCCTCATCCCTGTATAGACACCGGCGATTATTTCCGACTGAAGCCCCCTTGAGCCTTTTACGACGTAAATCTTATCTCCCGGATTGAGTAATAAAGAATCCCTGATATGTAGAAAAGGATTGTTCAATGGAGTAAGAACCATGATAAGTGCCAGGTCATAGTTTTCGCTTGCTGATATGACTCCTACCGGGTATTCGCTCTGATCGTGCAGCACGGCTATATGTTCCCGGCCTTCTTTAACAACATGACGGCACGTAACGGCATACCCTTTTGAAGATATAAAAAACCCCGTTCCCGAGTTTTTACCGTTTTTTATTGTGAATGTACTCCTGGCAACATCCCTTAAATGATTGTTCAATACGGGATTAACGGCTGATTCCAGGTCATTGTCGCGGGTTTGAAATCCAGCTAGATTAATCCCCTCGGGTATCTCTCGAACAAGGTTGTGTCTCCCTTGTGTCTTTTCCGAATAATGGGCGACTCCCCGTTCCCCCACCCATCCGTATAACCTTTCTCCACTAACTTCACTGGCGGATACAGAGGTAACGATCGTGATGATCAAGAGGAATTTTTTCTTAAAAGGGTTCACTTTCCCATGCCACCGGCACTTTTACTGTTGATCCCTCATGTCCTGCAACCGGATTTGATAGATTCTCTCCTCCCTTTTTCGATCCATTTTAAAAACCGTAGCATCCAGCTCGGGTTTTCTTTTTTACCGGATAAGCCTGATTTAGTAGTTGTTTTGAGCAATGAAACCCCCTCCTAAAAGATTTACAGTTGCTGTTCAGATAAATAATGCATCACGGACAGGTTTAATCCTGCGATATCTTAAGCTTTTGCCCTATGATTATTACTGATTCAGGGCCGATATTGTTCATACTTTTTAATTCATCAACGGTCAACCTGTAATTTAAACTGATTCTGTAAAGCGTTTCCCCTGGTTGGACCTGATGAAAGCGGGTTTTATCCGTTTCTCTCAAGACAGGCTCTTCCCCCAGGATCTCCGATCTCCCATCAGGTTTTGCTTCAGTATGGAGGTTGTTCAAATCTTCATCTCCTTCTGTATTTTTTATATGCCTTAATGCCTCAAGGCTTTCGATCCTGTTCATCAGGGAAATCTCAAATCTTGTTCTTTGTTCATCGAGTAGGGCAAGTTTGTCTCCCATTTTTTCAAGACGGTTAAGCCTTTCATCAAACAAATCGAGCATGTTCTCCAGTGATTTGACCCTATTGATAAAGGGCCGGGAGGTTATAACGGCTGCCGAGAAGGATACGACTACGCACATGAAAATAAGAAAGAGGAGTTTCAGCCGTGTTGATGTGCTTGTGCTTTTCCCGGAACCGGGTGACTGGATTTCATTTTTCTTTTTAGGTCCTTTGGCCAAGTCGATATTTTTCAAATTCTCACGCCCTGGCAGACTGTCGGACTTTATAGGACAGTCTGCTAATAAGATATAGATTTCCTAACCGGATAATGCTGATACTATCCTATTTATTGCAGCCGGAAAATAAAAAAATATCAAGAAAAATGATTTGACAATTGTCTTTTTTTTTGAAATAGTATATCTAATCTGTCTGGAGAATTTTTCGAGATTAGAGAATGAGACGAATAGAGAACAATATTTACAGCATTATCAGTAAAAGCAGCGGAATAGTACTTTGCCTGTTGCTTAGCCTATTGGTAGTGGTCGATAAGCTGCCAGGCCTGGTAATGCGGTAATAGTATTAATAAATTCAGATAAAATCCGTTATCAGGCAAGCCTGGTAACGGATTTTTTATTTTGGCAAGGAAAATATAATAATGCATAGACCAAAAAAAACAGAGGAGATGTTCTCCACAGATCCCTGCATAAGCATGGGTCTGTGGGGAATCCTTATGGATTAGCTTCCAATGATTATTCTGTGTATCAGGACAAAATTTAACAAACGGAGGTTAATCACAAATGGATCGCGTAATTATTTTTGACACGACACTCAGGGATGGGGAACAATCGCCGGGCGCAAGCATGAACACTGCAGAAAAGGTTCGTCTTGCGACACAGCTGGAAAAGCTTGGCGCCGATGTTATTGAGGCCGGTTTTCCGGCTGCTTCGGCCGGTGACTTTGAGGCGGTAAAGGCTATAAGCGGAAAAATCAGGGATATCCAGGTTGCCGGACTTGCAAGGGCATCCAAGGAAGATATTGATAAGGCATGGGGTGCCATAAAGGATGCGGCGCATCCCAGGATCCATACTTTTATTGCCACGTCGGACATACATCTTGAGCATAAACTGAAGTTGAATCGGGAGCAGGTCATTCAAAGAACTGTTGAATCAGTGAAATATGCGAAGACTCTTTCAGACAATGTTGAATTTTCCGCGGAGGATGCGTCACGCAGTGACCGGGATTATTTATGCAAGGTTTTCGGCGCTGCGGTGGAAGCCGGCGCTACAACAGTCAATATCCCCGATACGGTTGGATATGCCATGCCGGAGGAATTCGGGTCCCTGGTTTCCTATATAAAGGATCATACCCCGAATATCCATAAGGCTGTCATAAGCGTCCATTGCCATAATGATTTGGGTCTTGCAACCGCCAACAGTCTTGCCGGCATCAGGGCCGGGGCACGGCAGGCTGAGGTGACTATCAACGGCATAGGCGAGAGAGCCGGCAATACATCACTGGAAGAAATCGTCATGGGCATCCATACTCGCAGGAGCCTTTTAAATCTTTGTACCGGAATAAAAACCGATGAGATATATCCGACAAGCCGACTGGTTTCGATGATAACGGGGATTGTCGTGCAGCCGAATAAGGCTATTGTAGGGGCAAACGCATTCGCCCATGAGGCGGGAATCCACCAGGACGGAGTACTTAAAAACAGGATGACTTACGAAATCATGGAACCGGAGATGATCGGTTTGTCTTCAAATCTTCTTGTACTGGGGAAACACTCCGGCCGACACGCATTTCGACAGAGATTGAACGAACTCGGTTTTGATCTTACCAATAATGAGGTCGATAACCTCTTCGAAAAATTTAAGGCATTGGCGGATAAGCGTAAAGAGTTGCAGACGGAAGATCTTGAGGCGCTGGTAGCCGAAGAAATCCTTCGCATTCCTGACGTTTTCAGACTGTTGTATCTTAATGTCGTGAGTGGCACCGTAACCGTGCCGACTGCGACCGTCAGATTACTTATTGACGGGAAAGAGGCGCAGAGTTCCGGTTTCGGTGTGGGTCCAATTGACGCAGCGTATAACACAATAGCTAAAATGGTCGGAACGCAGTCAAAGCTTCTCAGGTTTGCCATCACCTCCATAACAGGTGGGATGGACGCACAGGGTGAGGTTACAGTCCGTTTGCAGGAAAACGGTCTCGTGGCGCTCGGCAAGGGCACTGATCCGGATATCATTACCGCCAGTGCGAAAGCTTATATTAACGGATTGAACCGCCTGGAGTATCTGAAGAAAAATCCGGTTTTGAAAATGTAGATAAGAAACGGAAAAACAGGTTTATTCAGACAAGAATTGAATGTGAAAGGATTATCCAAATGGGAATGACCATTAGCGAAAAGATACTTGCGGCCCACGCCGGCGTTGAAAGTGTGAGCCCTGGCGACCTGATACAGGCTGAAGTGGATATGGCTTTGGCGAATGATGTAACCGCCCCTCTTGCCATTGAGGTTTTCAGGGAACTGGGCAGGAAAGATGTCTTCGACAGGGAAAAGATCGCCCTTGTACCGGATCACTTTGTTCCCAACAAGGACATTCAGTCCGCACAACAGGCATCTATTGTAAGGAAATTTGCCAGGGAACAGGGGATCAAACACTACTTCGAGGTTGGTGAGATGGGGATAGAGCATGTGATTTTGCCGGAAAAGGGATTAGTCCTTCCCGGTGAACTCATCGTGGGAGCTGATTCACATACCTGCACCTACGGCGCCCTGGGAGCCTTTTCCACGGGGGTTGGAAGCACCGATCTTGGTGTAGCCATGGCTACAGGCAGTATGTGGATCAAGGTGCCTCCCACAATCAATGTCAGGTTTGACGGCGAGCTTAGACGATGGGTCGGGGGTAAGGACCTCATTCTTTATCTTCTGGGACGAATCGGTGTTGAAGGAGCGAATTATTGCTGTATTGAATTTTCCGGTACTGCCATAAAAAATCTTTCCATGTCCCACAGGTTCACAATGGCGAATATGGCTGTTGAAGGCGGTGCTAAAAACGGGATATTCGTTCCTGATGAAATCACAAGGGCCTATGTCGGGCAGAAGAACACGGGAGAACCGGTTTATGTGGAAAATGACCCGGACGCGAAATTTGAAAAGACTATCGCTATTGACGTGGCTGATATCAGTCCACAGGTTGCTTTGCCTCATTCACCGGACAATGTATGCCCCGTGGCTGAAGCCCCTGAAATACGGCCAGATCAGGTCTTTATCGGGTCTTGCACAAACGGAAGGCTGGAAGACCTTGAAACGGCTTCGGGTGTTCTAAACGGCAGAAAGGTGGCCAGAGGAGTCAGGCTTATTGTTATCCCCGGATCGCCCAGTATATACGGACAGGCCATAAAAATGGGAATCATTGAAAAATTCCTGGATGCGGGCGCTACGATAGGCCCTCCTTCCTGTGGTCCATGTCTTGGCGGCCATCTCGGTGTTCTTGCAGAAGGGGAGAAATGCGTTTCAACCAGCAATCGCAATTTCCTGGGAAGGATGGGACATCCGGGAAGTGAAGTATATCTTGTCAACCCCGCCGTTGCTGCGGCTACGGCTGTTTTAGGCAGGATCGGAACTCCGGATGAATTATAGAAAGGGACAGGGAAAATGAATTTACAAGGAAAAGCATGGAAGTTTGAGGATAATATTGACACTGACGTGATAATCCCCGCGCGATTTTTAAATGTTTCCGATAAAGGTGAGCTTGCCGGGAACTGTTTTGCTGATTTGAGACCCGATTTTGTAAAAGGCGTGGCCAGGGGGGATATTATCGTTGGGGGGAATAATTTCGGGTGCGGTTCTTCAAGGGAGCATGCTCCAATCGCAATAAAGGAAGCAGGAATTGCTGCCATCGTGGCCAAAAGCTTCGCGCGAATCTTTTACAGGAACTCCTTTAATATCGGTCTCCCTATTCTTGAGTGTGCCGAGGCGGTTGATCATATAAATGAAAATGACCAGATTTCCATAAACCTGAAGACAGGTGAAATATTAAACAGGAATAGTGGCAGATCTTTTTTAGCAAAACCGATTCCTGATTTCATGAGAGAGATTATCCGGGCGGGAGGCCTGGTAGAATACATTAAAAAAGGGGGTGTTGGCGATTAAACTCAAGGGAACGGAAATATTAATGAGAGTGTTGGCAGAGGAAGGTGTTGACACCATCTTCGGTTATCCAGGGGGAGCAGTGCTTGACATCTACGATGAACTGGTTAAGACGGATATCACGCACATACTCGTGAGACATGAACAGGGAGCAGTGCACGCGGCTGACGGATATGCCCGGGTGTCGGGCAAGGTGGGAGTTTGCCTGGTCACATCAGGACCCGGAGCCACAAACACTGTCACGGGTATTGCATCTGCTTATATGGATTCAATTCCCGTTGTAGTTCTTACGGGGCAGGTCAATTCAAGCCTGATAGGGAATGACGCCTTTCAGGAAGTTGACATCGTTGGGATAACTCGTCCCTGCACAAAACATAATTACCTCGTTAAGGACATTAATGATTTGGCAAGGATAATCAAGGAGGCCTTTTATCTGGCCAGGTCCGGCAGACCGGGTCCGGTGCTTGTGGACTTACCCAAGGATATTGTTCAGGGATTTACGGACTACAAGCCTATTAAGTCTGTCATTTTAAAGTCCTACAATCCGACATACGAACCAAGCACCAAGCAGCTTCCCAAGGTAATAAATCTTCTGAAGAAATCAAAGAAACCGCTTATTTTTGCTGGTGGAGGCGTGGTTCTTTCAGGAGCGTCAAAGGAGCTCGCTGGTTTTGCGCGAATGGTTCAAGCGCCTGTCACATCCTCATTAATGGGTCTGGGAGCGTTTCCCGCTTCGGATTCACTGTGGCTCGGTATGATGGGGATGCACGGAACGTATCGGGCCAATATGTCATCTTCAGAGTGCGATCTGCTTATCGCAATAGGGGTGCGTTTCGATGACCGCGTTACAGGAAAGATAAGCACATTTGCGTCCAACGCCACGATTGTTCATATAGACATTGATCCGACGTCTATCAGCAAGAATGTGCCGGTTTCAATTCCCATCGTAGGCGATTGCAAAACCACTCTGAAAAGAATAAACGCCTTACTTGAAAAAGAGGGGTTTGACGACCTGAAGAAAATCAGGCGACCATGGCTTGATAAAATACAAAAATGGAAGGACACGAGACCTCTTGCTTACAAACAGGGTGAAACAATAAAGCCGCAGTTCGTGATCGAGAAATTGTATAAATTAACAAAAGGCGATGCAATAATCACCACGGAGGTGGGGCAGAACCAGATGTGGACAGCCCAATATTATCATTTTGACAAACCAAACTCTTTTGTTACTTCGGGAGGGTTAGGTTGTATGGGATTCGGTCTACCGGCAGCCATCGGCGCACAGGTTGCCAGCCCCAAAAGAACGGTCGTGGACATAGCCGGTGACGGGAGCATTCAGATGAATATCCAGGAAATGTCGACCGCTGTCCAATATAATCTTCCCGTTAAGGTGGCAATTCTTAATAACGGATATCTGGGGATGGTTCGACAGTGGCAGGAATTATTTTACAAGAAATGCTATGCATCAACGAAGCTGAGTCATACGCCGGATTTCGTGAAACTGGCGGAAGCTTACGGCGCCATAGGCATGAGGGCGACAAGATCTGAAGAGGTTGAGCCTATTATCAAAAAGGCACTTGCAACCAATAAACCCGTAATCATGGATTTCATCGTGGAGCCGGAAGAAGGGGTTTACCCCATGGTGCCTGCCGGCGCGCCAATAACCGAGATGCTTTTAGTATAAAATTTTTCAAAGAAAAATTTTATGAAGTTATGAAAAATCTAATATTGAGATCCGTTGGATGCCTGGCATTGGCGGGTTCATGGGGTAAGAACCAAAAGATGGAGAGGCGGTAGCTATGAACAATAATAATAAAACCATGAAAAGGAACACACTTTCGCTGCTGGTCGATAATAAACCGGGAGTGCTCTCACGGATAACAGGGCTGTTCAGTGGTCGCGGATTTAATATTGACAGTCTTTGTGTCGCTGAGACAACCGATCCAGCGGTATCCCGCATTACCCTTGTAACAGACGGGGACATGTCTATCCTGGAGCAGATTAAAAAACAGCTTAATAAACTGATAGACGTGATTAAGGTAATAGATTTCCATGTCACTCCCTTTGTTCAGCGTGAGATGGCATTAATTAAGGTCAAGGCCAAAGCCGAATACAGGGCGGAAATCCTTAGAATGGTCGATATTTTCAGGTCCAGAGTGGTGGATGTGGGAGCTGAATACTACATTATAGAGGTGACAGGTGACCAGGGGAAGATCGAGGCGTTACTGGAGCTTTTGAAACCCATGGGTATTAAAGAGATTGCCAGGACCGGCGCGATCGCGCTGGCTAGGGAAAAGAAATAATTTAAGGTTGAAATTCATTAAGGAGGGAAATAATGGCGAAGATAGATTTTGGAGGCGTGTTGGAAGATGTCGTGACATCCGATGAGTTTTCTCTGGAGAAGGCACGGGAAGTACTGAAGGATGAGATCATTGCGGTAATAGGGTACGGGGTCCAGGGACCTGCCCAGGGGCTGAACATGAAGGAAAACGGCCTGAATGTTATAGTGGGGCAGGCAAAGGAATATACCGAAGACTGGAATCGCGCCCTTAATGACGGATGGGCTCCCGGTAAAAATCTGTTCGAGATTGAAGAAGCGGCTCGAAGGGGAACTGTTATTATGATGCTGGTATCAGATGCGGCACAGAAAGCGATCTGGCCAGCAATCAAGAAATGCTTGAATCCTGGAGACGCGTTATATTTTTCACACGGGTTTTCCATCGTGTACAAGGATCAGACAGGTGTTATTCCACCGGAAGATGTGGATGTTGTTCTTGTAGCCCCTAAGGGATCAGGGACCAACGTGCGCAGGAATTTCCTGCAAGGGAGCGGAATCAATTCCAGTTATGCCGTTGAGCAGGATTTTACAGGCAGGGCGGAGGAAAGAACCCTTGCTATCGGAATAGGCATAGGTTCCGGTTATCTTTTCCCGACCACCTTTGAGAAGGAAGTTCACAGCGATCTTGTGGGTGAAAGGGGAGTCCTGATGGGTTGCCTGGCAGGCGTCATGGAAGCGCAGTACGATGTTCTCAGAAAACACGGTCACAGCCCGAGTGAGGCATTTAATGAGACAGTCGAGGAACTCACACAAAGCCTTATCAGGCTTGTGGCTGAAAACGGAATGGACTGGATGTATGCGAATTGCAGCGCCACGGCTCAGAGGGGGGCCCTGGACTGGAAAGACAGGTTCAGGGACGCGGTTGCTCCTTTATTTGATAAACTATACGATAGTGTTGTTTCAGGCGAGGAAACCCGGATCGTGCTGAAAACAAACAGCGCCCCTGATTACCAGAAGAAGCTGAGGGCCGAGCTTGATGTGATCAAGAATTCGGAGATGTGGAGAGCCGGGGCCGCGGTGCGCAAACTGAGACCGGAGAACAGATAGTTCCTGTCCGAAAAACCTGATAATATTTTGTCGTTTTTTATTTTGTGAACAGATTTTTTCTATGCTGAGAAAAAATCTGTATAAAGGATAGTAAACGTTTTTATCCACCTTCAAATGAAGGTTGCATGAGATGTCCTAACCGTTTTTTGACATCTTTATTATACCCTATAAAATTTAATCAGAATAAGATATTCATTGAATAACTTTTTAGGAGCCTGTCGGACATAGGCCGACAGGCTCCTAGGAGATAATTTTTACCAGTATGACCAAGACATCTCGGAGAAAATATTAAATTTTGATACACGAGAACCCATGGAAGGTGTTGTGGTTTACTGTTATTAGGAAACAGCACGAAGGTCATGAAATGGGTAAATGGATCTGTAAGACATGATACTACAGATATGATCTTGAAAAAATTTACATGTCAACGGCTTCCATTCATGCAAAAAAATTTGTTCACTTCTTTTTTCTCCCCCTCAAATCAGATGAAAATAGAATGTAGGCCTCCACTATTATAAAAAAATAATAACCCAAAATTACCCGTATAATCAAAATATTGCGAAGTCTGACCAAATGTGATATTTATAAATCAATCATTGGCATAGAATTTGTTTAGGGATTCAGGTATGCTCTTTAGAAAGGGGTAAGGTTATCCTGCTGCGTTCCAGATTCCGGATCATGTTGCGAAATTTCTAGTGAGGATTTTGAATAATGCTGAGGCGATAAGAATGAATCCGAAAATGTATATACTGGCGGAAAAAGGGAAGAATAAAGAATTCGAGCTCGAAGATGAAAAGGTTTACTCGATTGGAAGAAGTCCGATGAATGCCATACATATAAGGGACAGCCACATGTCTCGTTATCATCTAAGGGTGCGCTGTAAGGAAGGCAGATATTATGTGAAGGATTTGCATACGAAAAATGGGACATTTGTCGGAGGAGAAGATATAGAGAGGGGCGTGGAAGTCGAGGTGGAGGATGGGGTTCCTGTTGTAATAGGAATGACCGTGCTTGGTTTTGGCGAACAATTCGCATCGAGCTGTGTGCCGTTCCTGCATTCGATCGGCATATCCGGACAGGCTGATGAGGATGGTGACATAGAAAAACCTTTCCGATCTATGACAATCAGAAAAAATCTGGGATGTGTTTATAATGTTAACAAGGCACTTTTAGAATCAAAAGATATTGATGAAATAATAAACATCTTGCTGGACAACATTTTCAATCTGCTCAAAAGGATAGACAGGTGTGCGGTTATCCTGTATGACGACAGGAAAGAAGATATATCAAGGGTGGCATACAGGTCGAAAAAGGCCGATGACAGCCCTGAAAAGGCGTATAACAAAGATATGGTCCTGAGAACAATAATGTTTAACAGGTCTTATATGGTAAGGGACACCGGCGATAGTAATTATGGAGACGATGAATTGACAAAATCCCTGCATATTATGAAAATCGGTTCGGCCGCGTGTGTCCCGATGTCCACATATTTTCATACTTTAGGTGCGATATATGTGGACACCATTGAAAAGTCCCACGGCTTTCGTAAAAACGATATCGCGATTTTAAAAGACATCGGAAACCGGGCCGCCCTGGCCATGGATGAAAAAGTGCTTTTCCATTAGAACAACATGCCCAGGAGCCCGTCGGACAAAGGCCGGCAGGCCCCTGGAGCGAGAATAATCAAATATCTTTAAAATCCCTGCCAACATTTCCGGTTACGCGCGCCATTAACCCCGGTCCAGTATCACAATGAATCCACAGGATTGTGAAAATAGAGAAAAGAGACATCGAATCCGCTGCCGGACATTATACCAGCAATATTGAACTCTTTCGATACAGCCTAAGGGTTAAACATCTGAAAGGATGAAATATTTTTTAAATTGACTAAAACAGATGGATAAAGTAGATTATATTTCACGCTATATGGAAAATTTAAACAAATTAAGTTCCAATCGCTAATATTAAGAAAAATATTTTATTCAGCAGTCACAGACAATTCATCTGGCGGGTGAACCCTTATGAAAATTAAATTCTGGGGGACGAGAGGATCGATAGCGGTACCAGGGAAAGATACGACGAGATATGGCGGAAACACTACCTGCATTGAACTTGCGTTAGAGAGCGGCAAGACCGTTATAATCGACGCAGGAACCGGAATACGTCCTCTGGGTGTGAAGCTTGCCGCTGAAGAGAATCCCATCGATATTTATCTTCTTATGACTCATATCCACTGGGACCACATTTTCGGGTTCCCATTTTTCCGTCCAATCTATAATGATTCCACAAGAATACGGATTGACGGGCACCGGAACTGTATGAAGGGCCTGAAATACACCTTTGACAACAAGATGGGGGACGGGTTTTTTCCGATAAAATTTGATGATCTGAGATCCAAGATTACCTATATAGATAAATTGAATGATGGCCCGCTTGACATAGACGGTGTAATCATTGACAGTATACAATTGCAGCACCCTCAGGGGGGACTGGGGTTTCGATTCAAAGAAGGAAACAAGCGCATGGTATTTTTGACCGACAATGAACTAAGAAGCGATGCATGGGCCGGCCGATCCTTTGAGGATTATGTCGCCTTTTGCAGGGATGCTGATATGCTGATTCATGACGCCCAGTATACACCGGAAGAGATGGACCACAGGAAGGGATGGGGACATTCGGATTACATGGCAGCCTTGGATTTGGCATGTAAAGCCGGCGTGAAGAAATTTATCCTTTTCCACCATGATCCGTCGAGGACGGATGCTGAGATTGTTAAAATCGAAGAAAAATGCAGGAGTTGCGCCAGGGATTGTAAGGCGGAGGTTGTCGTGGAAGCTGCCATGGAAGATAGCGAGCTTGAAATTTGAATCAGGATTCGTCCCTGGACATCAGGATTCCCAGGATAAGACCCAATAAAGCGCCAAGTCCAACGAAGATTTTTTGATAATACCACATATCCCTCGGAATTATATTTATATCGGGAAGAATAAAATTAAGGTAATGAACTATTATTGGCAATACAATCAGCGCAACAATAAGATTCGCTGATTGTATTAAAATGCTTTTTTTGAAAAACCGGTTCGCAAAACGCAATATCTGCGCTGTACTTTCAAGCTTTTCAAGTCTCGCTCTAATTCGCCCAAGATCTGAAGCCAGCTCATCAAAAAAGTCCAGGATTTTTTTAAATTCCTCAGAGTCGCATGATTCGATGATATCCCAGTTTCGATCCAACTTTTCCAGGATATTTCTTATCTGCAGCGATACTGAACGGGTGAGGGAGGGATAATTTATAAGTCCTATGCGGGATTCCATTTTTGAAAGACCTTCTTTCAGATCGAAAATTACCCTGGAAACTTTTTTTCTCCTTATATTTATACTCCTTTCCCCGATATTTATAATGCTTTCGCCGTAATGAATCGTGTCAATCAGGCCGAAATAGGATTCAACCTTTGAAAGCTGCTCCATCTTTTCCATAAGGGATTTTGCCTCGAGGACTTCCTTTTCTCTTTCCCCTAATGCCTGCCTGAGTTTTTCAAGTGCATCCTTCGCCGGTGCCATAATCCGGGCGGCCCTGTCTTTTCGTTCCGCGAGCAACCGGCTCAGCAGAGGATTTATTGTTTCACTGAAATCGGAAAGCTCAGGATCGATCAACGCGACCACGTAGTAGTCCCTGTTTATTTTAATAAGCTTATTCAAATGATGAAGCGAGACGGATTCATCTCCCTTGCGGAACCTTAAAACAATGTCCTGGTATAATGCTTCGTGACAGTAAGGGCTGATGCGGATAATCTCTTTGATCACGTGCCGTGAATTTTTATCATCGCCGTCGAGGTAATAAGTTCGAGATATCAGGAATAATAGAAAAATCCTTTGAGGAATTGTCTGTGTGAATTCAAGCGCTCTTTTGAAATATTTTTTTGCCTGTTTATGGTCGTTTTCCTCGATCATTAAGAAGCCCATGGCACAATAGACCCTGTAATCTTCCGGGTTGTTCTTTAACTCCCCTCTAAGAATGAATTCGGCCTGCTCCGTATTTGACACCCTGATACAATCAAGGCCTATCCAGAGGAGCCCTCCCTTGTTTCTGTCATCAGTGCTCGATCTGATCTTATTCCAGTCCTCTGTTTTCAGATCCCATATTGTCCTGAAAAAACCGAGTTGATAAACGGATTTAAGTTCGTAAAAGGCGAGTTTGGCTATTTGCTTTTTAATGTCATCCGGGTTTTGAGTAATATTATCAGCCGGAAAAGATAATGATTCGATATCTTTGCTGTTCAGATAATTGAAAAAGAGGCTGTTCAGATCCTCAAGAGAAAGATATCCTAAGCCGCTAATGCTGCTGGTAGCCTCCATTATATTCTTAGAAGGGCATTGTGAAGATATATGCCTTCTGTCACCGCAATAGAAACATGGCATGCAATCGCCCTGGATAAGGGCACCCTTGAAAAGAAATTTTTGATCCCCTCTATGCTTCACTTCGCAAGACGTTATCTCGATAAACCCTCCTGATTTTTTATGGTCCGGCATTGAGCCATGAAGAGTGGTGTGGTTTAAAAGTTCATCGTATATACATGAAGAGACATGGACTCCTCCTGGTCTTATCTTGTTCCAGTCAACCCTGAGGTTTTCCAGGATTATCCTGCCGGCCCTAAGGTATGTCCCTGAATCGATAACAATCTGAAGCGGGATAAGCTGCCCGCTATCTTCGCCGGAGTAAAAGTCCTTAAAGCAGGTACGGGATTTTCCCGCAAATTCATAAGCGGACGTGCTGTTTTTGACTATAAGGGCCAGGGATTTATCGTCCAGCACATCTTCCGCGTATATGGCAGAATAATTAAAGAGCGTTTTTCTGCTGCCGAGGAAATGGTTCCATGCCTTTCTGAAATTTTTATTATCAAGTGTCCAGACAGGTTTGAACAGCATAAGGATCGTTTTTTTAGGCTTGAAGTCCATGTTTTCATCATACATGGCCATGAAAAGATCTATATTGCCCGGTAGTTTTGTTGAATTCGGTATTTCCACTTTTCTGTATTTTACGGACGGAATCGTGTTGACCTGTTCTCGAAGTTCCTGCGATACAAAAATCTGGTCTCCATTCGCGAGGGGAAGAAATTTGGCCGCCATGTTAACCACATCGCCGAAAATATCTTTTTCCTCCTCAATGCCGTCGCCGTAATGGATGCAGATCCTTACATGAATTTCACCTTCATTCTCTTTTTTGCAATTGAAGCGAAGGAAGCTCTGCTGTATTTTTATCGCTGCTTTCAGGGCCTCGCAGGGATCAAGAAAATAGGCCATCACTGAATCGCCTAGGAATTTTACCACAAAACCGCCGAATTCGGTTATGACGGGAGACGATATATCCTGATGCTGTTTCAGCATCATCCTTCCGGCCAGATCTCCATGTTCCTTAAAATATTTTGAGGATCCGACTATATCAGTAAACAGGACAGCCATTTTTTTAATGGGGGTCCTGGAATTTTCCCCGGCAGGATTTCGATGCGAGAGGGTCCTGCTGACTGATTTTTGAGGATATATTGTAGCCATTATATTTTTTTACCTGTTTTATTATCGTCAGATACGCATAAAAACTTGAGGATGAATGAAACTCTTGAAATGAAAGTTGCGATTGACTAATATCGGGGAACTCAAGGAATATCGCGGATCATCGTTAGGTTATTATTTGGTGAGAGGAAAAAGAAATGAGCAGGCTTTTTGAGCGCAGCAGGCTAAAGACCCTGGAACTGCAAAACCGGTTTGTCAGATCGGCCACGTGGGACGGAATGGGCACAGGGGATGGGGGAGTAACAGATAAGATGATTAAATCTATGGTTGATCTTTCCAAAGGGGGTGTCGGATTAATAATAAGCGGACAAGCTTATGTAAGCCCTGAAGGGCAGGCGAGCTTTCTTCAGCTGGGAGTCCATAAGGATGATCTGGTTGATGGACTAAAGAATCTGACGGGTGAGGTTCATGAGCATGAAGGAAAGATCGTTATGCAGATAAGCCACGCAGGAAAATTCGCCGCACAGAAGATCACGGGAAAGATCCCCTTGGCCGTTTCCTGTTTTGAAGGATCGGATCAATCCGGTCATAGGGAGTTGACAAAAAATGATATCGATGAACTTATCAGGGCCTTTGCTGATGCAGCAGGCAGGGCAAAAAAGGCTGGATTCGACGGTGTCCAGTTACATTCAGCCCATGGATATCTCCTCAGCCAGTTCCTGTCACCCGCCTTTAATCATCGTCAGGATGAATATGGTGGCGTGATATGTAACAGGACCAGGATCCACCGCGAAATAATACGGGCTATCCGGGAGGGAGCGGGAGAAGATTACCCTGTTTTCATTAAAATGAATTGTACCGACCTCTTTGAAAATGGATTGAGTTTAAGTGATGCTGTTAAGGCGGGAAAGATTTTTGAAGAGGCAGGTATTGATGCCATAGAACTGAGTGGGGGCTCTGTCATTGGTGGAAGGATTGGATATAATTCTCCATGCAGGACAGGGGTAAATTCCGAGGAAAAGGAAGCATATTTCAAAGAATACGCGAAGGCCTTCCAAGAGGAGATGGAAATACCCTTGATCTTGGTGGGGGGTATCAGATCATTCAGGACAGCCGAATTCCTGGTGGATGAGGGCATAGTCGATTATGTTTCCATGTGCAGGCCTCTGATCAGGGAACCAGGTCTTATCAGGAGATGGAAAGCTGGAGATCACAGAAGATCTGAATGCGTTTCAGACAACCTCTGTTTTAGACCGGGCCTGAAAGGGGATGGGGTCTATTGCCTTACTAAAAAACGTGATGAAGGGAAGTGATCAGGATTCAATTGGCGATTTGGGAAGGTGCCAGATTTAAACAGGTGTGTAAGAACCTGGCTGATATTGCCGCTCTAAGCCGGAAAAATCGCAATGACGGCTCGGTGGCCCCATGCATAAATCTTGCGATGGTAAGAGATGATTTTATTTCAACTCCCGCATCCTTTGCGTTACCACTCGCTGGTGAGCTTTCGCTGAACCTCAGGCCAGTTTTTGGACAGGTTGATTACCGCATCAGCGGCCAGTTTCAGGTGGGTTTCCATAAAATCGCTGTAAATCCTCTCACTCAACTCTTTGCTCTTGATGCCCCTCTTCTGGAGAGGCATGTCTGATATCAGCATGATGGATCCGATGGGAACCTCGTAGCGGTATGCAACGGAGAAGAGCGTCGCCAGTTCCATTTCAATAGCCAGTATGCGCTGGCGCCTGAGGTATTCTATGAAGTCTTCGTCAAACTCCCACAACCTCCGGTCGGTCGTGTAAACGATACCGCAATGAGGAGCCAGGTCCGCATTTTTCAGCGCCCCGATACAATATAGGTTAACCGAGGAGGCAGGAATGGCTGGAAACTCGGATGGAAGATAATGCCTGCTTGTGCCTTCCCCGCGAATAGCCGCAGTTGGTATCACGAAGTCACCTACTTCCAGGATATCATCGATACCTCCGCACATTCCCAGCATGATGACGGCCTTAAGTTTATCCAGGTAGGCAAGGCAGTTTATGATCAGGGCGGCCTGGGGTGAACCGATGCCGAAATCAATCATGGTGCAGCCAAGTTTTTCAGCGTTGGCAAGCCTGAAGTTGCCTTCGAAGTACTGGCAATCGTTCATTTCCCTGAATCTCTCAACATAGCGCTTGAAGTTGGTAATGAGAATAATATCTTTGAATTGATCCAGCGGGCAGTTAGTATAGCGCTCAAGAGTCTGTCGTATATATTCGTGCTCTTTCATCTGCATGGAAGATATCCCCCTCCACATTAAATAGTAGTTATTAATGTGGTTATGTATCTAACAGTATAATAAATTGTATATCAATTTTCAACGGGACAATTTATCGATATTATGCTTTAATTTAACAGATAGATTTTTAAACAATATACTTAATAAATTATTTTAGGTCAAAAATGTTTGATAAACCGGATTGCATAGATATTGAAGGGAGGTTAATTTATGAAAGGATACCGATTTAGGCAATTTATCTTGATATGTTTTTTAATATTTATATTTTATCCGATCTCTGTCTTACTCCGACGATAGGGACCCTAACAGGGGAGCCCTGGAGAACCTTCTGAACGAGCTTGAGTTCAAGATCGATGATGCTGATAAAAAGATGGTCGCTCACCCTAATTTTTTAAAAGATCTTAGGGCCCTGATTGAAAAATACAGAAGCGAGCTTCGCATGGTTTTTTTAAAAGAGGATTTCTCGGACGGCAACTTAACGAGGGGTCCAAAATGGCAGGTGATTTCAGGCGAATTTAAAATTACACCGTCAATGAGACTTAGGAACAGCGTTTTCGCGGAACGACCTGCAGAGGAGCCTGCTCAAAAAAAGGACCCTGATCTTTTTGGGATGGTGTTAAAGGAAGTGCTTAAAGCTGGATCAGAGAAAGGCGAAAAAGGTGAGCCGACTCCTGAGGTTAAAGCGGCATCGATCCGGACAAAAGTAGAAATCGGTCCGGATTTTGAAGTAGATGTTAATATGGTATCGGAATCAAAATGGGGTTCAATGGAAATGGTCCTTCTGGGAGGTGAGACTCTTGTGCCTTTATATCGTATGGTTTATAATGCTTCCCCATCTTCAAAACGCCCGATTCAAATCTACCGAGAACGTGATTCAAGAAGTTACCTTATTGATGAGGCTGTTAAATATCCATCTCTCGAGGACGGCACCCTTCATAGAATTCAGTGGATCCGTGATGCACAAGGCAAAATGAAAGTGCTGGTGGATGAGAAGGAGATCCTTTCCACAGTGGAAGCCTTTTATAACGAAAATTTTTCAGGTTTTGCGATTGTAAATAATGGCGGTATTTATGAATGGGGACCGATTGTTATCCTTGAGGCGTCTCCCAATTAAAAGATACACCGACAGTTGGCAGCGGTTTCTTTATCGAAATTCTGAATGCCAGACAGATCAATAGTGGTCAGATGAAATCTGATGAGTGGCCGGTTGATGATCCTTATAAGCATACTCACAGGCTAAGCTAACGAAACTGAAAAGGAGAACCCTGCTCCCTGCCCGTTGAGCCAACCCTCAGGGGGAAAGCGAGGATCTCGATGGAGTGTTATTTTTGTAACGGCGCTAAGATATTGAAATATTCTTTTGAAATTCCGATAAAAAAAGCTGACGGTGACAGTAAAAAATTTTCCATAAGAGGAGAATTCCGTAGAAAGCCTGATATGGAAGGCGTTTTCATGTTGTGCAAAGACTGTATGGCCAGGGCGTTTGAGGAGTGTGCTGAAATATTAAAGAAGATGTCAGAAGATGAATTTAAGATGATTATCTAAATAAAAAGAGCATGATATCTATTTAATAAAAAGAAAGGCGCAAATTTGCTAAATAATATATTTAGTACGAAAATAAGTTTTAATATATATCTGCATGAAATTCAGCGTTATGTCTAAAGATCGCGGTATGGGGAGCCCTTTTACGAG
>JAFGDF010000361.1 GCA_016932235.1 Deltaproteobacteria bacterium
AATATTGCCTCTATTGCCGGAAGAAGGGGTTCGGACTGGATTCCTCATTATTCGGCCAGCAAGGCCGGTGTCATTATCATGAGCCAGGCCATCGCGGCCCAGCTCGCGCCTTATAACGTGAACGTGAATACTATCTGTCCCGGATTCATCTGGACACCCATGTCGCTGACTGCCGGCAAGATGATGGCAAAGCTGTATCCCCAATTTAAGGACTTGAGCCCGGATGAGATTTTTAATGAAACAGTCAGGACAAAGGTTCCGCTTGGAAGACCTCAAAAACCCGAGTCGATTGGTAATCTCGCGGCCTTCCTTGCATCTGATGAAGCGGATGATATTACGGGACAGGCCATCAACGTGGACGGCGGGACGGTGTTCAGTTAGGTAGTTATTTCACCGGGAGTGAAGAATCGTCCCTCATCTAGACTAAACATAACGAGATATCTAAATAACTTTCTTTTTAAAAACAGGATATCCAATAGTGAAAAATGCAAAATTAACAAATCTAATCACCTATGGCTTATGGGCAAGCGTGATCGGGATGGTATTGTATCATTTCATCTATGCTCGATACATTTTGCAGGATCCCATAGGCCATATAAATACGCATCTGGGTTTTTCCTTTTTAGTCCTTTTCCTCTATGAGCTGCACAACGGGAAAAGAAAAATTTTAAGCTTGATTTTTATGATAATTTCGATAATTGCGGTGGTTTACGTCCAGATCGATATTGAAGGGCTTGAAAATCGGGCGATGATGAATACTCGGCTCGATCTGGTAATGGGAGCAATCCTTATTATATCGGTTTTGATGGGAGTTTATCTCTCTTATGGCCTAGTGCTGCCGATTGTAGTGTCTTTTTTTGTGCTCTATATGTACTTCGGACATTACATCCCTCCGCCCCTCAAATCTATGCCTATTCCCCTAGATGAATTGATTGTGAAACTTTCAATCGGAATATCAGGTATTTATGGACAAATCCTTGAGGTTTCGGCTAATTATATTTTCTTATTTATGATATTTTCTGCGCTCATAGCAGCGACTGGGGCGATAGATTTTTTTAGTCAACTTGGAAAACTTGTCAGCAGATTCAGCAAAGCAGGACCGGCATTGGCATCGGTTATAACCAGTAGTTGCATGGCTTCTATTTCAGGTTCAGCAGGAGCCAATGTAATGATTACGGGATCTTTCACAATCCCTGCAATGAAAAGGATCGGGTATCTACCGGAACAGGCAGGGGGTATTGAGTCAGCAGCTTCCACCGGCGGACCCATAATTCCGCCTATAATGGGAGCTGCCGCTTTTATAATGAGTGCAGTAACCGGTATCCCATATTCAAAGATATGCCTTGTCTCTATCATTCCAGCGCTTTTATACGTCCTTTCCTGTGCAGCATATGTGGAACTTCAGGCAAGACGAATGCGAATTTCGCCTCCTAGGGAATATGTAGATGTAAAAATTCTTTTGAACCGTCTTCCTGTTTTCGGTGTTCCTCTTGTTTTGATGATAACGCTTTTTTTATTCGGAATGACACCTATGTTTGTGGGATTCTGCGCATGTATAGCGGTCTTTATACTCAGTTTTTTCAGCCGTGATACCCGCCTTTCACCAAAAAAGCTCATAGACGCCCTGATACAGGGCGCGTCATCAGGGGCCCAGGTCGGTGTTACAAGTGCCCTTTTAGGTCTTGTGGTAAAAACAATCATGGCCTGCGGTTTGGGTATAAAACTACCTATACTGGTGGGATATCTTTTTGGAGGAAACCTTTTTTTAATGTTGATTATGACCGCTATAGTGGCAATTATCTTGGGGTGCGGCCTGCCGGCTGCAGCAGCCTACCTTTTGCCGGTTATTGTGCTTGCCCCTTCTTTAATAAAGATGGGAGTGGATCTTCTGCCTGCCCACCTTTTCGTATTTTTCTATGCCAATTTTTCCTTCATTACACCTCCAGTTGCGATATCTGCTTTATTTGGGGCTAAACTTGCGGAAGCGGACTATCTTAAAACCGCTATTGAGGCTGCAAAGGTCGGGATTGCAGGCTTTATCCTGCCGTTTATCATTATTTTTTGTCCAGTGGTTTTGTTCAATTTCTCTAATTTCCATACTTCGGCTTTCCAACTCATAGCTATAATTTTGGCTCTCGTTGTCCTGCAGGGAGGTGTAACAGGTTACTGGATTAAAGATCTGAACCTGTTTCAAAGAATCTTTGCTGTAATGACGTCTGGAATTTTTATGTCCTATATTTTTTCAAAAAATCTGTATCTATTTTTTATTGGGCTGCTGATCGGTATTGCATTTACCTTATGGCAGCGAAGGGAGAAATCTTTATTGGAAGACCGGATATCTGAAGTCCAAAATATCAATATGGGCAGTTAGCTCTCAATTTAAAGAAAAGAAAATAAGGGGTGAAAGAATATGGCTGATATCATGAAAAATGATCTACCGGCCAAGGTAATAGAAACGGATGTCCTTATCCTTGGCTCTGGCGCTGCAGGGTGTGGTGCGGCAATTGCCGCTAATAGAAAAGGGATCAGGGTTTTGATGCTTGACAAAGGAAAGCTTGAAAGTTCGGGAAATTTGGGAGGCGGAAATGACCATTTTTGCGCCGTGCTCAATAGAGGACCGCAAACCGATAGTGATGAGGCACTGGTTAATTTTTACGTGACTCCGTGGTGTGGACTCAGTCCTGAAATATATGACAGGGGGTGGGCAAAGAAAATTCCATCGGTGCTTTCTTTCCTTGAGGATGCAGGTGTCGAGTTTTTAAAAAATGATGATGGCACCTATTACCGTACATTAGGCATTGGTCAGCCCGGTAACTGGTGGATCAATATAAGAAATGGGCATAATATCAAGAGACTTCTTGCAAAAAAAATTCGAAGCATGAACATAGATGTTATGGACCATATCATGGTTACAAAAATTATAAAAATGGACGAGAAGGTAAGCGGATGTCTCGGCTACAATGTTCTTGATGGGACATTTTATATATTCAGGGCTAAAAAGGTGATCATGGCATTGGGGAAGGTATCGACGAGGGGCTGGACGAATTCAACTGGTAATCCTTATAATATATGGTGGTCTCCTTACAATACAGGCAGTCAATTCACTTTAGCATATGATGCTGGTGTAAAATTATTAAACCTAGATACAGAGCAAAGAGCCACCCTCCTTCCCAAAGGGTTCGGCGCACCTGGAATGAACGGTATCAATAGCATGGGCGGACATGAACTGAATGCCCTAGGAGAAAGGTTCATGGGCAAATATGATCCTATGTGGGAGAATGGATTAAGGAGGAATCAAATATTAGGCACTTATCAAGAGCTGATAGAAGGGAAAGGACCGCCATTTTTCATGGATATGACGCATCTGAAGAAAGAGGATGTTACCCATCTTCAGTTCGTATTAATGCCGGGCGATAAGGCTACATATCTTGACTATTGTGAGCAAAAAGGTATTGATTTTGCGACATCACCACTGGAAGTGGAAATTTCAGAACTCTCCTTTGGAGGGCAGTTACTCACGCGGGATAATGCTGAAACCAACATTAGTGGAATCTACAATGGATGCCTTTTCATGAGTTTCTCAGGAGCCATGTGCGGGGGATACTATGCTGGTGAACAGGCTGCTGAAGCCTCCTTACAAACAGGAAATGCCCCCGTTTTTGACCAGGCGGAGGTGATTAGAGAAAGGAAAAGAATTTTCAGCCCTATGAAGAAAGAAGGTGACCTCGGTTATGAAGAATTTGAAAGTGTCATTCGCCAGATCATGAATTACTACATGGGATACCGGAGAAACCAAAAAGGAATGGAAATTGCCCTAAATAAATTGAATTTCCTCGAAAGCCAATGGCAAAAAATTGGTGCCGGGAACTATCACGAACTGATGAAAACTCATGAATCCGCCGAGTTGATAAAGATTTGCCAGCTGACGGTCCGGACTTGTATGGAAAGGAAGGAAAGTGGTCGGACATTTTATACCCGGACAGATTATCCAGAGACAAAGCCTGAATTTGCAAAACCTCTCATTATCTGGAATGATGGCATGGAAGCCAAATTTACATGGGGGAGTTAAAATTTCGATACTTATAGCTGTAAAATTTTAATAGCAACAGAAAAGGAATTCAGTTTTTTGGGGGGGATAATTATGCCACCAGTGATAAATAAGGATGAATGTACACTTTGTGGAATCTGTGTAGAGGATTGCCCAGGATATGTGCTTGTCATGACCGAAGAAGGTCCAGAAGTAGCCTATCCTAATGAATGCTGGCACTGCGGAAATTGTCGGATAAGCTGTCCATCCGCTTGTATTTCCTATGAATTTCCTCTGTCCATGCTTTTATGAAAATATTGAAAATTTAAGATTTTCCGAGTTGGGAAGATCTCGAGTTTGGAATGCTTCCAGACATATTTACCATTAAATATAATAATCGTTGCGAGTTTTATCAGTCAGTAGAGCAGGAAAGGAGGGTGATAAAAATACTATATCTTTTCAGGAGTGTGCCTTATAGCATAAAATAGAAAGCCTAAATTTAGTTATTTAGTTTGGCGACCGCTCTTTGAGAGGTCATTATATGAAGGAAATTTTAAATTCCAGGAAAAGGGAGGAAATGCAAAATGAAAAAGGTAAAATTAGTTTTAGTCACTATCGGATTTCTAGTATTTTCGATCTCTGGTTTATTTGTTTCCCCTGATGCATTAGCGGAAAAGAAAGACCCATATATTATAGAGATATATTCCGCTCCGATGGGGATGTCCGGTTATGTACTCAGTTTCGCACTGAGTGACTTTATCAACAAAAATTCCGAGAAGCTTGAGGCAACCTGTATTGAGACAAAGAGCTCGATAGAGGATATGATCACTCTGATAAAACATCCAGAGAAAAAAGCCAACTGGATCGGTTTCGTGAACCCGATTATCAGATACCAGGCACAACATGGAATTACTCCTTTTAAGGATCCCTACTCGGATATCAGAGCTCTTTCGCCGGTAGGACAGGCCTGTGCTGCATTCGCTACTCTTGATCCTAAAATAAAAACTATGAATGATATGGTTGGTAAAAAAGTTATGATTTTTCATTCAAATACAAATGTTGGACAGGTACACGAATTTATATTAAAGGGCGAAGGACTGTTTGATAAAATGAAAATTGTGCGTGGAAACATGGCAGATGCAACAAGAGCACTTATCGACCGCATCATTGATGTGGGCTGGATCTCAAGCAATCCCATGATAAAAAATCCTGACGGAACCTGGGACTGGACAGCTGTGCCTGCATCTAGCGAGCTTTTTGAGACAGAAGAAAGCTTTATAATATCAATTCCAGAAGAATTCATAAGTAGGGCAGCGGAAAGGACCGGATATCCCTTGTATCCAATTACCAACGCACCAAAGACCTGTGGAAAATCGACTTTTGACAAACCTTGGACAGGTCCACTGTTCAGCTCCTCATGGTATGTTCATAAAGATATGCCCGATGAAGTTGTAACTGAGATCATGAGAGTACTCTGGGAAAATGCTGATAAATTTGCGAGCTATCATGCCGCGGGAAAAGGCATAAACCAGTCAAACCTCTCAGAGATAATGGAAAAACAGGAATTTATACATCCGGCTGTTATTAAATTTCACAAGGATCATGGTGTTGAGAAAGTCGGAATTGATTAAATTGCGATTATAATATGAATCTAGGAGAAGCTCCTTGCTAGATTAGGTTCGATATCAGGTTCATATATGGGATGGAGATTCTCTGAATACACTATTAGATAAGGGATATGATCACAAGGAGGAAAAGAAGAATGAAGGAGTTATACCAGCTTAAAATTGATGCCTATTCGCATATAATCCCACCTAAATACAGAGATGCTCTTTATAAAGTAGCCCCGGAACTTTATGACCAACAGGTTGTCCACTGGCCTCCATTATTTGATCTGGATGCCCGTTTTCGGATAATGGATAAATATGAGCCTATCAGGCAGGTATTAACATTAGGCCGAGTTGCGGTGGAGCACCTTGCAGGGCCGGAAAAGGCACAAGAGCTAGCCAAGCTAGCTAATGATGAGATGGCTGAATTGGTTTATAAATATCCTGATAGATTTGTGGCAGCTTTAACTACACTTGCCATGAATAATTTTGATGCTGCTTTGGAGGAGATAGACAGAACGATAAAAGATATGAGATTCAGAGGCGTATATCTGCATACTCCGGTTGATGAAAAGCCCCTTGATATACCTGAGTTCATGCCCCTTTATGAGAAGATGGCTGAATATGATCTGCCGATAGTGATACATCCCATGAGAAAGCCCACACATCCAGATTATATGACAGAAGATGTATCCAAGTATTGGATATATCAGCTGTTTGGCTGGCCTTTTGACACTACTTCTGCAATGGCACGTTTGGTAGGAAGTGGTATTATGGAAAAATATCCAAACCTGAAGGTTCTTACGCATCATTGCGGTGGTATGGTTTCATTTTATGCGGAGAGGATAAAACAGTTTACACAACTTATGGAGTTTAGAGGTGTCGGGCTAGGTCTAAAAAAGCCGGCAATTGACTATTATCAGATGTTTTATGCCGATACTGCGATATATGGTAATCCTTCTGCATTAATGTGCGGTTATGCATTTTTTGGTGCTGATCACATGTTATTTGGCGCTGACTTCCCTCTCGGCGATACGGAACGTGGGAACAGGAATTACAGACAAACTATAAATGCCATAGAACAAATGGATATAAGTGACGAAGAAAGGAAGAAGATTTATGAGGATAACGCAAGGAAATTAATGAAATTGCCAATATAAGAACATATTAATAGATACTATTAGATTTTAAACTTATTGATTCCCGCGCCGAATGTGTTCGGGATAATGGATAGTAATAAAGGTAATCTTGTAGGAATGGCGAAATTACAACTTTTATTCTATCTCTCAAAACTTGTAGAATTCGAAAATCGTAACATATCTGGAATTGTCTCTATTTTTAGTCAATCAATATCAGCACAATTAACTCTCCGGAAAAATATTTTTTTAATGTTTTATTGCCCGAAATTAAAATAACCACTTATCAATTGGATTAGTTAATTGAATCATCTAAAGTCAAATTTAAGGAGATTTGAATAATATGGAAGAAAAAGAAAAAGGTCCGGAAGAAAATGGGGATGAGAAGGCGGATGAAAGCCTTTTTCAAACTGAGGAGATAAAGATCGAAGAGATGTCCATTGACGGGATATGCGGTGTGTACTGATAAAAGATACATGCTGGCGCCGGGCACTCAGGTGCGGGAGGAGGATTTCGGGCTGCTCTTTTATACCATGGAGGGTCCCCGCCTGTTTTTCCTGTCCTCAGGTAGATTGCTGGCGGGTTCTTTTTTCCTTGGTGAACGAACCTTAAAGGAGTGGATTGAACGGTTAAATAACCATTATTCCATTTCAGCATCTCGAATACAGGATCTGACGAAGACCCTTCATCAGCTGAAAGAGAAAGGGGTGATTATTGAGCGCTGAAATGGCCAAAAATGGACTCCGGGCGCCAGTGAACGTCACATGGGAAATTACACAGGAATGTAATCTCCGCTGCGTTCACTGTCTCTCTGACTCAGGCAGGACCGGTGAAGATGAACTCAGTGATGAAGAATGCATATCTCTCATAGACCAGTTAACGACCCTTAAGGTTTTCCAGGTCAACATAGGCGGTGGGGAACCATTTATCCGGCCAGGTTTTATAGACATTTTGAGATTCAGCCATGAAAAGGGCCTTGTCACCTGTGTGAGCACTAATGGAACAAAGATAGACAGGAGTTTGGCAAGGATTCTGGCATCGCTTCAAATGCTTTATCTCCAGGTGAGCCTGGACGGAGCAACCGCCGATGTTAATGACGTCATAAGGGGAAAGGGCACATATCAGAAGATCTTATACGCATTGGATTGCCTGGCACAAGAGGGTGTCCGATTCAGCATAAATACAGTCCTTACCAGGATTAATTTTTCACAACTGGATATGTTAAGAAAGCTCGCCGGTGATTTTAGGGCCGAACTCAGGGTCTCACGTTTTCGCCCTTCAGGGAGGGGCAAGAGCAGTAAAGAATTACTCGGGCCGACCAAGGACCAGTTGGAGAACTTTGCCGAATGGCTCAATGAATATGACCTTATAAGGACAGGAGATTCCTTTTTCTGTCTCACATCCGAGAACCGTCGAAGAAAAGGGCTGGACATGTGCGGCGCGGCCAAAATGACATGCTGTATCTCCCCAAGGGGAGATCTCTATCCCTGCGCTTTCCTGCAGGAACGTCCTTTTTTTGCAGGTAACATCAGGGAAAATTCCGTAAAGTTTCTATGGGATCACTCTCCGATATTTCAGAGGCTCCGGGTTCTGGATGTACAGTCCTGTATCGACTGCTACAGGTTTGAAGTCTGCCGCGGCGGATGTCCTGCAATGGCCTACCATACCTATCATGATATATCAATGCCGGATCCTGAGTGCCTGGTCAATCTGAAAAATGTTGAAATGGCAAACGCTTAGCAGTCTGTCAGGCTTTTTCCGATAGAGTGCCAGGATATTTAAAATATGAAGTCGTGTATAGAACGAAAATGAGTTTTACTATACGCCGATCTGAAATCCAGCGTTATCTCTAAAGATAGTGTGATGGGGCGCCCTTTTTACGGTCGAACTAGTTCCTGGATAGGAGCCTGTCGGATAAAGTTCGACAGGCTCATGGGTGCAATGAATGTTTGATCATCTTTTTAAATCCTTGAAAATGGGTACCACAGTCCTGCCGAACAGGATCTGCTTCCTGTCACACAGAACCAACCTCGCCAAGAATGGACGGCTGACTGACAGTTATATTGCCTATTACCAGCGAAGGGCCCGCGGGGGCTGCGGGCTGATAATAATCGGCGAACTCTCCATACATCCCGGTGACCGGCCATGGGAATCAATGATTGAATTTTATCACCCCGATACTGTAAAGGACTTTCACAGGCTGACCGATGCTGTTCATGAACATGGGACAAAAATATTTGCGAATCTTAATCATCATGGTTTTCAAAGCAGCGGCGCGATAACAAGAAAAGAGATCTGGGGCCCTTCGGATGTTTCAGATATTGTTTTTGGCGAAACTGCCAAACCCATGGAGAGTGAAGATTTTGATGTTATTGCTGACTCTTTTTCCGAGGCTGCTTATGTGGCCAGGGAGGCAGGATTTGATGGTGTGGAAATCGATATGGGACCTGAATCCATTCTAAGACAGTTTCTTTCTCCTCTCAGCAATCATCGGGAGGATGAATATGGCGGCAGCATAGAAAATCGTATGCGTTTTCCTCTCAGGACTCTGGAACGAGTACGGGAAAAGGCCGGTAAGGATTTTACCATTGGAGTCCGTTTATGCGTGGATGAAAAATTCTGGGGGGCCATAACACCTGAAGAATCGGAGATTTTTTCAAAAAGATTTTCAGAAAAAGGGGGTGCCGATTTTATCGAAATCAGTATAGGCACATATTATAATCTTTATTTATTCATGGCATCGATGCATACACCCTTCGGATTCGCTATAGAAGAGACGGAGCGGGTAAGAAAAGCTGTGCCCGTCCCTGTCATAGCCGCCTATCAGATTAATCTGTCGACGATGGCCGATAAAATTCTGAAAAATAATCAAGCCGACGCAATTGGAGTTATCCGTAACCTTATCTGCGATCCGGATAGTCCAAAAAAGATTCAGGAAGGGAGGATTGAGGATATACGTTATTGTGTCAGGGATAACAAGGGGTGTATCGGCCGTGTGACCCGCTTAAAGAGAATAGGTTGCATCCAGAATCCGGAGGTCGGGTTTGAATCGACAGGGGATGCCGAGGCCGGTGAGCCTGCCGAGATTAAAAAGAGAGTTATAGTTATTGGAGGTGGTCCGGCAGGACTGGAGGCCGCCAGGACAGCCAGGGAAAGGGGGCATGACGTAGTCTTATATGAAAAAGAGGCAGATATCGGTGGACAGGTCAACCTGATTAAAAGGAGGCCGAGACGGGAAGGCATGGCGGCGATTATCAATCATCTGCGCCATATGCTGGAGAAGCTTCAGGCCACCGTGGTAACCGGGAAAGAAATGACTGCCGATATGGTGCTCGCGGAAAAGCCGGATGTCGTCATCGTGGCCACAGGATCGGTACCACGTGAAAAACCTGTCCCAGGCAATTATGGACCGCCAGGGGTTTTAAACGTCTGGGATGTATTGCGTGGACATTTCTCGACGGGTGAGAGGATCCTTTTCATAGATGAAAACGGCGGTCATCACGCCGCGTCAACCGTGGAATTCCTCGCGGATCAGGGGAAAAAGGTTCATATGATAACAGGTGATCTCTTTATAGGCCAGGATCTTGGCCCGACCGGAGATCTCTACCTCAGCAGGCAGAGATTGCTGCAGAAGGGCGTAACCTTCCAGACTGATCTGATCGTCGATGGTGTGGATGAAAACACGGTCAGATGCCGTGATTTCTATACAAACAGACAGGTCCTGCTTATGGGTTACGATACGATTGTTCTTGATATGGGCAACATGGCCGATGACAGGATCTACAGGGAATTAAAGGGCCGTGTTAACGAGCTTTACAGGGCGGGGGACTGCGTTGCTCCCAGGGGCATTGATATGGCTGTTCTTGAAGGAAGAAGGGCGGGGAAGATGCCATGAATGAGTTTGAATATCTATTCAGTCCGTTGAGAATAGGCTCCGTTGTTGTTCCCAACAGGATCCATTTCGGCCCGCACATGACCAACTTCAGTGAAGATCAGAAGATCAGCGAAAGGCATATCTGTTATTATCTTGAGAGGGCGAAGGGCGGCTGCGGCCTTATTACAACGGAAGAGATGACGGTTCACCCTACTGATATCGCATATGAGAGATTGGTCGATGCCTACAAACCCGGGGTTATTCCGGGATATAAGAAGCTTACAAAGGCTATCCACGAATACGACACAAGGATATTCGCGCAATTAAACCACAACGGGATGCAGGGTGACGGCAGCATATCAAGGCTTCCCGTATGGGGGCCTTCCCCCGTATCGGATCCCATATTTCGTGAAACCTGCAAGGAGATGGAGATAGAGGATATCAAGGAATGTATCGAATACTTCGGGATGAGTGCGGCATATGTTGTTGAGGGAGGATTTGACGGGATAGAGATTCAAGTGGGGCACAGCTCGCTCATAAGGCAGTTTCTGTCACCGGCGACAAATTTTCGGGAGGATGAATACGGCGGTAATCTTGAAAATCGCCTGCGATTCTGCCTGGAGGTGATCCGGTGTGTCAGGGATACGGTTGGGCCGGACTTTACGATTGGTGTCCGGTTGAACGCCGATGAGATGCATCCCAGGGGAGGACTGACGCTCGAAGACTCAAAGAAGATAGCCGCCCGGCTTGAAGAGACAGGTTACCTTGACTTTATGGATCTGAGCCTGGGCACGTTTTATCATCTTTTCCTGGTGGAAGGTTCCATGCATACGCCACTGGCCTATACCGTCCCTCTTGCATCAGGCATAAGATCTATGATAAGCATTCCGGTTTTTTGCAGCAACCGCATCAATGACCCCCATCTCGCGGAAAAGATCCTGGAGCAAGGACATGCCGACATGATAAGTATGGTGCGCGCCCTCATCTGTGACCCCGAACTTCCTTATAAGGCCAGGGATGGAAGGTATGAGGATATCAGGCATTGCATCGCCTGTAACCAGGGTTGCATAGCGAGAATGGGGCTGGGCTATGAACTGAGCTGCATACAGAACCCGGCTGCTGGAAAAGAACGGGAATTTGGAATCGGCACCCTCGTTCCGTGTGATAAACCGAAGAGGGTAGTCGTGGTGGGAGGGGGACCAGCAGGGCTTGAAGCGTCAAGAGTGGCGGCATTGAGAAAACACAGGGTGACTCTTTTTGAGAAGAACGGAGAGCTCGGCGGACAGAATATTATAGCGGGCAAGGCGGCTGGAAGACAGGAAATCACAGGCGTGACCCGCTGGCTGATAAACCAGATAAGAAAACTGGATATTGATGTCCGCCTGGGAAAGGAAGCGGATACGGCCATGATACTGGGTCAGTCACCGGATGCGGTCGTTATAGCGACCGGTTCCTCACCAAAGGAAAGGCCTTTTCCAGGGGAATACGGCCCGCCGGAGGTGATAAATACCCTGCAGGTCCTTAATGGTGAGATAGAAACAGGTCAAAAAGTGCTTCTAATAGACCTTGACGGGCACCACCAGGCCACAGGGACAGCGGAGCTTCTGGCGGACAGGGGAAAGACCGTCCACATAATCACCTCGAGCCTTTTTGTGGGAGCAAAGCTGGGGCCCCTGCAGGACCTTTTCCTTGCAAGGCAGAGATTGGCTATGAAGGGTGTGACTTTTACCCCGGACATTGCGGTCCTGGAGATAAAAGGAACCCTGGTCAGGGGCCTCAATGTTTATTCAAACGAGATGGTGGATTTCGAAGGTTACGAGACCATTGTGCTTGCAGCGGGGAACAGGGCGGTGGACCGGCTCTATTTCGATATCAAAGGCAGGGTGAAGGAAGTCCATAGAATAGGGGATTGCGTGGCCCCACGAAAGACGGATATGGCCATTATGGAAGGGCACAGGGTTGGGAGGCTTCTGTGAAAAGGGAACGTAAGGGGCAACAGACCGGGTGCGGTGATATCTGGGTTATCGCCGGGCATAGGGATGGGAATGTCGAGCAGGAGACATACGGGCTGATAGCGGAAGCAAGACGCATAAACTCTGATGCAGGCTGGGATGGTGCTGTTACGGCAATAGCGCTTGGATGTGATCTGAAGGGCGTTCTGGATGAGCTCAGCGCCTGTGCAGCGGACAGGGTTATTTGTGTCTCTCATGAATCGCTGGGTCATTATCACGGGGAACTTTTCAGCTTGGTGCTTTACGGGCTCGTTGATAAATATTCCCCCTCCTGTATCCTTATGGCCCAGGCACCGGAGAACGGGGATTTATCCTCAAGACTCGCTGCGATTATGGAGACAGCCCTTGTTACCAGGGCGGTAGATTTTCGACTTGATGAAGAAGGACGCTGTATGGCCACGAGACCGGTGGCCAATGGATATCTTTTTGAAAATCTGCTTATTCCGGAAAATATATGCCCCATTATCTGTTTTATGCCTTCAGTTCTGGGTAAACCAGGGTCCGGTTATCGGGGGTGCCCCGAGATTATCATGGATAGCCCCGATATGGCGGCACAGGAGTTAAAGACGCGAATAGGGGAGGTCATTGAAGCTGTTCCTGAAGAGCTTGACATAAAAGAAGCTGATGTCATCGTAGCGGGAGGAAGGGGCCTGGGACCAGGAGAGTCATTTAAAATTGTGTACGAACTGGCCGCTGCCGTCGGGGGGAGCGTCGGGGGCACCAGACCTGTAATAGACTGGAATCTGCTGCCTTTTGAGCGCCAGATCGGGCAGACCGGAAAGACCGTTGCCCCGCGCCTTCTGATTGCCTGCGGGATTTCAGGCGCGAATGAGTTTACGGCCGGCATGGAAAATGCCGGTATGGTTATCGCAATAAATAAGGATCCCAATGCACGCATATTCAAGTTTGCGGATATTGGTATTATCGGGGATGCGCATGAGGTGATCCCGGTCCTGGTTGAAAGAATCAAGGAGGTGAGGGAGTAGTAAGTAAGGATGAAACTTTCTTGTCCACGAAGGGCGAAAGGGCCTTTAAGGATGCGGATTACGGCTCGGGGGCCGGAATGACGGATTTCTGTTTAATGCTCGATAAGAAAATCACCCCGCCTGCCACAGCCCTGTATATTGTGATCTCCCGTTACTTCAAATATCGCTTATCAAAAAGCTATTCGGGCATTGGCGGGCAGGCCCAACCCCTTTACGGAAGAGGGGCTTTTTATCCTCTTATCAATGGGAAACGGATATCCTCCCCTTGTAAAGGGAAAACGGGTGGGATTTAGCCTGGAGGGCTGTGTTCAGGTGGAGGGCCATGCTCCGCCTGCCTGTGCGTGCCTGCACGCAGACAGGTCATGGCCGAAAAGAACAAACGCAATGGAGCGCATACCTCCACATACTTGATCGCGGGGCACACCGGAAGTTTCATAACAGGGGTTTCGGGGGTGTTAGCTTTTAGATGATAAAATTTTATATTTATATCTTAATATTTGTCCTGTGGCCCGCTGCCGCTCAAGCCCATGCCTACACCCAGGAAGAGTGTATAAAATGCCATAGGAAAAAAGGAGGAATATCTCACCTCCGGATTTCCGTTGAGGAATTTCAGGCCTCGATACATGGCCGTGATTTGACATGCCGGGACTGTCACTCGGGCATAGATGGAGAGGAGCATGAGACTGTAAAAGATTCGGGTGCTGTAGATTGCGGACAGTGTCATGAACAGGAAAACAGGCACGGATCAAACGCCGGGGGGGAAAAGGATCGGCCTCAATGCCATTCCTGCCATGGAAAGCATGGCATCATTGCCAGGAATGATATGGTGCCGGCCGACTACAGGGAGCAATTAATAAGCAGTTGCATGGCGTGTCATCCTTCGGAATGCGGGGACAGCGGTTACGTCTCCTGGTTCCCTTCTCTCCGGATCAGATCACATAAAAAACAGGATTTTAGCATGAATTATGACATGGACAACTGTACAGGTTGCCACCAGGGCGGGGCGGCGCATGGTGAAACAGAGCCTCTCGATTCTCAGAACTGCCATGTATGCCATATGAATATGAAAGGGCCCATCATGCTAACCGGATACACTCATCCCCATGCTGATCTGAGGAAACAGCCTGTCATATTCGCTGCCGCTTTTTTATATCAGATGTTTATACTTTTTATCTTGTGGGGACTGGTTAGATATATCCTTTCAAGATTTTTTAGCAAATCAAGGAAACAGGGGAGTTGATCTTTTGTTAACCGCATTCGATCCAATGCTCATCGCGATCGCCCTTCTGATTATGGTTGCCGGGTTTTTCAGGCGAAGATCCCTCTGGTTAAGCGGGCGCGCCGAGGCCAGGTCGGGAAATTATTCAGGGCTCTTTGGATATATCCTGGGTCACCGGAGAATCCTGGAGAGGAGAAAAAGAGGCATTCCCCATCTTTTAACGTTATGGGGATGTGTCATCCCCGTTATTATTATAATTTTAGCCCAGTTTCCGTTCATTCTTCCAGCGTCCGGTGCGCGCATTTTATCCTTACTGGCTGATCTGGCAGGTATAGGCCTGCTTGCTGGCACAGGTTGCCTTCTTACGACGCGGTTGAGGAGCGGGGATGATGAGGGACCGAAAAGGACCCTGTTTCCCATGTGCATCATCCTTTTCATTGTCGTCACAGGTTTTTTAGCGGAAGGTCTTCGGCTGAGTATTACCAACAACGCATTTACATGGTCGTCCCCTTTTGGATGGGCCATATCCCTACTCGTCCCACCATCGCCGTCTTTCATGCTGTTCATGATACGCGCTCACTTCTTCGCGGTGCTGGTTTTTATTGCCACGTTGTCCTTTACATTCAGCCGGCATCTGGCTGCGGCAGCATTGAATGTCTTCTACAAAAGAAAATCCGTCACGGGTGAATTACGGTGTATTCCGCTGGATGATGGGGTAACAGGGGCCGGAAGAATAAAAGATTTTACATGGAAACAGTTGCTCGACGCGGAAGCGTGTGTGGCGTGCGGTCGCTGCGATGAGATCTGTCCCGCCTTTATTTCCGGCAAGCCTTTATCTCCGCGCAGGATTATCAGGGATATCTTCGACCGCATGTGCTCGAAAGAGATCGGTAATCCGGAAGATGTTCGTATTTCCGAAGACGAGATATGGTCGTGCACGACGTGCATGGCCTGCGTTGCCATCTGCCCGGTCTTTGCTGAACCCATGGATAAGATAATTGACATGAGGAGATACATGGTAATGGGAAAAGGCCGTTTACCCGGTGAGGCGAGGGCCATGATAAGAAACCTGGAAATATTTGGAGATGTGGACGGCAAGGGCGCGGCTCACAGGGTTGACTGGGCCTTTAACCGTGATGTACCATCCGTTAAAGCGGACTGTCCGGACCTGGGGGTCCTTTTATGGGTGGGTTGTTCGGGTGCTTTTCATCCAAGGTACCGGGAGGTGACCAGGGCCATGGTTTATCTCATGAATATGGCCGGTATAGGTTACAGCATCCTGGGAAAAGATGAGCTCTGTTGCGGTGACCCGGCGAGACGGCTCGGAGAAGAGAGCCTTTTTCTGGAACTCGCGCGGAAGAATATACAGAGGCTGGAGAAATACGGCGTTAAAGAGATTGTGACGATCTGCCCGCACTGTTTCAATACACTCAAGAACGAGTATCCCGGAATAGGAGGGTACGCCGGATCAAAAAATGGCACCGGGTGGAATGTATATCATGCGACGGAATACATGGCAAGGCTTATCGATGAAAAGTGTTTTATACCAAAGTACCCTGTGGATAAAAAGATCACCTTCCATGATCCCTGTTACCTCGGCCGGATAAATGGTCTGTATGACGCTCCAAGAGAGATAATCAAGGCCCTTCCGGGCACAAGGTTCATGGAAATCGGGCGCAATCGTAGAGAGAGTTTTTGCTGTGGTGGAGGGGGAGGCGGCATGTGGCTCCATGAGCATCAGGGACGACGCATAAACGGCATCAGGGCGGAAGAGATTCTTGATACAGGAGCGGATGTTGTCGCCACGGCATGTCCCTATTGCCTCACGATGCTCGCTGACGGGATGAATTCCCTTGGCAGGCAAAAAGTACCGAAGGTCATGGATGTTGTGGAGATACTGGCCGATTCTATATAATATCACCTAAAACTTTCTTAAAGAGGGTTCTTTATTATCGGATACGTGCTTTTAATTTTTTATCGTAATCTATTTTTGTCATCCTGCGGCTCGACCGCAGTATCCATGGTTTTATTATTTCATGCAACCATGAAAACATATCGGAGATTGGTTGTGGATTCTGTGATCAAGTCACAGAATGACCAATTTTTTTACTTAAAACCCCTCATCTTATAACCGATGGTCGTTCTTTTTCGAGGTGTGAATGAGGATAATAGTCTGCGTAAAACAGATCCGTTTTGTCTGCGGAAGGACGGGCAGGGATCCTGAAAAGCATTTTCTGTCTCCTGAGGATGAAATAACAAGGATAAATCCTTATGACGAGGTGGCTCTCGAGATAGCCCTGTGCGTCAGGGAAAAACAACATGGCAGCACGGAGATCATCTTGATGACACTGGGTAATATCATCGCTGAGGCAGAACTGAGACGTTGCCTGGCCATGGGGGCTGATGAAATTTGCCAGATCGATGATAACAGGCGACTGGACCCATGGCAAAAATCAGGATTGATCGCAATGGCTATCAGGGACCTTGGCGCCGATATTGTGCTCTGCGGAAAGGAGTCCCTTGACACACAAAACGGTCAGGTCGGCGCATTTATCGCCCACAAACTCGGGACCCCGTTTATTTCAGCCATTACCGATCTCAATGTCAGGGACAAAAAAATCGCCGAGGCCCGAAGAAAGGCCGGGAGAGGAAAGCGCGAGAAGATCGAATGCCTGCTTCCGGCGGTCTTTACCGTTGACATGGGAGTTCATGAACCCAGGCTGCCATTATATGAAGATAAAAAAAAGGCGTTTTCGTCCATGATCAGGACAGTTCATTATCATGATCATGGAGAACCGGCAAAGACAATCTCAGCGGGTACCAGCCAGCCGAGGCCGAGGCCGGTACCTGTCCTTGCTCCCGACAGCGCCCTTGATTCCTTTGAAAGGATACGGCAACTGCTCATGGGGAGCAGGGTGGATAAAAAAGGGGAGATTTTCAGGGGGAGCCCTGACACCCAGGCAGAAAATATCATAACTTTTTTGGTTGAACGTGGGTTTCTAAAAGATGTCAAATTATAAGACTCCTAATAGAGGATTCAGTAATAATCTTCAGGGTCCAAATACGCTTGCCTTTCGCTTGAGAAGGGGGGTCAGTTATAGGGAAAAACGCGGTTCCGCATTCCTTATCCTGAATTACCCTCTTAAGGTAATTATCATCGATCCCCGCTGGCAGCCAGTTATGAAGGCCATGAGCGGGGAGGAATTTGTTTTATTCGGAGATATCATCCCCCTTTTTAAAGGGACCGGTCCGGAAAGGATCGAATTTTTTCTGAATGATCTGGTTCGAAAAGGATTTCTGGAGAGCAGGGGCTATTCAAATCTTCATGAGTATCCATCAGTTTCCGTAATTATCCCTGTAAGGAACAGGCCTGAAGCCATATCCGGATGCCTGGAATCCTTGAGGTTTGTTGATTACCCCGAGGATAAGCTGGAGGTGCTGGTGGTAGATGACGCCTCCACTGACAACACCCCTGATGTGGTATCCGCTTTTCCCGTTCGTCTCATAAGGCTTGAAAAGAACAGGCACGCGTCTTTCTGCCGGAATTTCGCTGCCCGCCTGGCCGGAGGAGATATACTCGCGTTTCTCGATTCTGACTGCATGGCAGACCGATTCTGGCTGAAGGAAATCATTCCTATTTTTAATGATCCGGCAACTGGAGCTGCCGGCGGACTGGTTGACTCCTGCTATGATAAGAAGGGTCTGGACCGATACGAAAAGGTGATGTCTTCCCTGAATATGGGTTGCCGGTCCAGGAGTTCCCGTGAAGGAGATCTTTTTTTCTATGTGCCATCCTGCAACCTTCTGGTTAGAAGGGGTGTTTTCCATGAGCTGGAAGGTTTCAAGGAGGACCAGGTGGTGGGTGAAGATGTGGATTTATGCTGGAGACTCCAGGATAAAGGTCATAATCTGGAATACAGGCCTTCGGGAAGGGTGTACCACAGGCATAGAAACAAGTTAAGCGATTTTTGCGCCCGGAGGTTCGACTACGGAACGTCAGAGCCTATTCTGCAGAACGCTCATGCCGCAAGGGTTAAAAATATCATTTTACCTGTGTTCGCCGCCTCCTTCTGGTTTGTTGTGCTTTTATCCTTCATGACGGGAATGATATCATTAATGGTCATATGTGGATTTGTTTTACTTGCGGAATCGGTGTCCCAGCTATGTTTCGTTCGGGAGAAGAATATACCCGTTCATCCCGCGGATCTGATGGTGGCGAATTTAAGGAGTTACATATCATTGCCTTATCACCTGTGTGCCTTTTTCTCCCGTTATTATCTTTTATGGTCCCTCCTTTTTGTCTTCGTACTTCCGGATATTTCGGCCCTGATATTTGCCATGCATCTTGTTACAGGGGTGGCGGAGTATGTTATCAAAAGACCGGATCTAAACTTTCCTGTTTTTTTCCTGTTCTTCACGGTGGATCAGCTGTGTTATCAATCTGGTGTATGGGTCGGTTGCTTCAAAAGACGTTTCTTCGGACCCGTAAACCCTCGTATTCGGCAAAAATCTTTTCAGGGCGGATTGCGATGGTCAGATCAATATTAAATTTATCCTACCGGCTTATAACAAACGGGTTGAAATTCCAGTATCTGAAACGCACCGGCAGACCGGGATCAATACAGGCCGTCAGCCTTGAGATAACTCATCACTGCATCGCGAAATGCATCATGTGCAATATCTGGAAGATACCTCGTGACGTCCAGGACCTGCCCATGGATGTCTGGCTGAAACTGCTTTCATCCGAACTCGTTTCAGACCTCAGGGAGCTGGATGTCACCGGAGGTGAGCCCTTTTTAAGAGACGACCTGTTGGATCTTTTTCGGGGAATCTACAGGCTAAGAACCGGGAATCTCAGGGCACTCAGGTCCATTGCCATAACCACAAACGGTCTGTTGACCGAGAGGGTTCTTAATTTCACTGAAGAAATCCTTCGGATAATAACAGGCAGAGGGCTTCAGCTGGTTATTGTATGCGCGATGGATGCCATCGGGGAACTGCATGACAGGATAAGAAATTTCAAGGATGCCTGGACCAGAGTAAACAGGACTGTTGAAGGGCTGACGAGGCTCAGGGAGAGATTTCCCAACCTTATTATCGGATTGAAAACCACCATCCTGCCCCTTAATGTCGGGGAACTGGAACGCATAGCCGCTTATGCGGACTCTAAAGGACTTTTTACCATCATCTCCCCCTGCATTATCACGGACGTTCGTTATCTGAATCCGGATAGGGCGGCCGATCTGATCTTCAATCAGGAAGCCAAGGAAAAGATAATAGGATTTTATCAGGGCAACCGATTTCAATGGAGCTATCATGCCGAGGCATTGATTAATTATTTCAGGACAGGTGTAATAAGGAAACCATGCACCTGCGGCTTCAATTACTTTTTCGTGAGAAGCACGGGACAGGTTTTTTTATGTCCCCTCGTAGGCAGGAGCCCCGGGAATATTCAGGAGAAGTCACCAAAAGAAATTATCTTTTCCGAAAATGCCCGCAGGACACGGCGGAATATCGGCAGATATCCTGAATGTCGAAAGTGCACGGAACCGGGCCTGGAGCGTTACGCCCTTCCCTATGAGGGTTTTTCTTACCTGTCTCTGCTTTATAAGATGGGCATCAGGAATTTTCTTCAATTGCATTATCACATGGGACTTGATAAATATATTGATGTGCTTTTGTCCAAAAACGTTTCTTAGGAATGAAGGGTTGAACCGCCAGGACGCAAAGATAACCAAGATTTCACCCTCACCCCCTGCCTGCGCCGAGTCTTCGGCAGGCAGGCGAACCTCTGCCATCAGGGGGAAGGGAGTTATCGGACAGCCTCTTGAGGGGAATCTTCATGGCTCGGGGAGACTATATCAACGGGGCATGAGCGTTTATGGGTTCGTCACACTTTAACAATATGAAAAAAGGTCTTGTTATGACAAAAAACCGAATATGTGATCTCTTGGGAATTAAGTATCCAATTATTCAGGCGCCGATGAACTGGATAAGCGGAGCTGACATGGTGGCGGCAGTCTCAAATGCAGGTTGTCTCGGCACCCTGGGTATCAACGCTGGGGCCAGGACGATTTCGAACGATCCCGGAATCATTGCCGAGAGACTGCGTGAACAGGTGAGGAAGGTCAGGGGGCTTACTCAAAAGCCCTTTGCAGTAAATATTGTCATAGGGTTCGATGAGGGTCGAAAATTTTCAGAGAGATGCCTTCATGTGCTGCTGGAAGAGAAAGTTGCCATTGTGGTCTGCACCGTGGGAAGCCCCGAGGTCTACACCGGCATGCTTAAAGATGCGGGCATAAAGGTGCTTCATGCCGTCTCCAATGTAACGCACGCGGATAAGGCGGAAAGATCGGGCGTTGATGCCGTGATTTGCGAAGGATACGAGGCCGGCGGGCATAAGGGATTTGACGAGCTGACCACATTTACCCTGGTTCCAATGGTTGCCGATTCGGTAAAGATACCTGTCATCGCCGGCGGAGGGGTAACTGATGCCAGGGGAGTAGCGGCCGCACTGGCCCTGGGAGCGGACGGGGTATATATGGGGACCCGTTTCATGGCAAGCAGGGAATCGGACGCTCATCTCAATATAAAGGAAGCCATAATCAAATCCGGCGATACTTCCACTGTCAGCCTGAGACATTTTGGGATGCTTTGCAGAAATCTTAAAAACATCTACACAAAGATATATCTGGATATGATAGCCTCAGGGGCTACGGATGAGGAACTCCGTGAATTCCATAACGAATATTCCTTTTTCCATACCCAGACGACAGGAGATACTGAGGTTGGTGAAATCATATGCGGCCAGGGAGCGGGGTTGATAAAGAGCGCCCCCGGGGCGGCTGAGATTATAGAGGCTATTGTGAGTGATATCTCCGTCGTAATGGCAAAATGCCAGGATAAACTTGGCTGTTTCCAGTAAGGATAACATTGAAAAAAAGTGAATATGTCTTCCGTATGGATCAGGAGATTTAATTATATCCGGCCTGTACGGGGCTGGGTTGATGACGGGTAGGACGGCGACAATTCGATGGGTTATCAGACAGCCCCTTGATGGGGATTTTCATGAGTTAGGGGGAGAATATCAAGGTGCCATGAGCATTTACGGGGCCGTCATTTATGAAAGGATAAGAAATAATGATTACCGCGGGTATAGATTGCGGCGCAAAAAACAGCAAGGTCGTCATCGTTAATGACGGATTGATTATTGGAAAGGCTTTTATGACAACGGGTTTCCATCAAGATGAGGCTGTTGAGATATCCCTTCAAAAAGCCGTTAAATCAGCAGGGATTACCATTGATGATATTGGCAGAATCGCCTGTACCGGTTCAGGTAAGGATACGGTCCGGATATCTGATGTAAAAGTGAATGATCTAAAAGCAATCGGCAAAGGGGCGCATTATGTCCTGCAGAGTGCGAGAACAGTCGTTGATATCGGCGCTGAAGAAGTAAGGGTTGCAAAACTGGATGAAGACGGCAATATACTCGACTTTTCGACTAATGAAAAATGCGCTGCCGGTGCCGGTGCGTTCATTGAGGCCATGGGAAGAGCTCTTGAAGTACCTTTAGACGAGATGGGGCCGTTGGCTCTGAAATCTAAAAAAGATATCCATATAAACGCACAGTGCGTAATATTCGCTGAGTCTGAAGTAATCGGACTTATTCACGCGAATGTTGAAAAGAATGATATCTGTAAGGCTATTCATGATTCCATCGCAAACCGGATTGCGTCAATGGTCAGGCGGGTCGGTATAAATGAGAGCGTGTGTATTCTGGGAGGCGTTGGCCATAATCCCGGTTTCAGGGAAGCATTAAGGCGGGAATTGAAGCTCGGAGAGATCTTTACCCCCGATGCTCCTGAGTATGGTGCTGCCGTCGGGGCGGCGGTTGTTGGGGCGGAACAGGACGGTTTGACACCGTTGCCAGTGATTCCCGATTTGCTAAAACGCCATTGACCATCCCTGCGGCAAGCTGCGGGGAATGCGCCCGCTCTTAATTTTCAATTTTAAAAAATGATTCGACTTAAAATCCAGGCTATTGATTGGCTCAGAGGGCTAGTCTTAAGCAATTGGAGATTGGAAAGGAGGACATCATGAAAACAATAAGGTGGTTGTTCTCAATTTTATCAATAATTTCTCTCCTGTCCCTCCACGCATCATGCCATCGTGACGCGTCTGATTCCATGGAACCATTGTATGGTGTGAAAATGGTTATGCAAGAAGGAAGCGGAACTTCGGGAAGCGTAAATCTCACCCAGGGCTTTATTCAGATAGACGATAAAAAAATCTATGAGGGAGACAGCCAATTTCAGGCCGATAATTCAGATGTTTTGATGACAAGTTACAGATTCATAAAAAATGCTCCAGATGGCGACGTCTGGCTTATTGAAATAGATTACAAGGGCGATACCCTGGAAAAAGAATTTTTCTTTCAGGGAGAACCATTAATCCTGTATCAAAGAGACAGCCTGACTGTCCTCCTTGATAAGGCAGAAAAATAATGCTATGAGGGATGATCTTCACTTATTCACCTATTGGCGAAGGGGATTCTTAAGTGAGGAAATAAAAATGCCAGAATATATAAAATACCAAAGAGACCTGATTCAGGTCATTACTGATTTTCACTCCGTGGATGAGGAAAAAGTCAGTGACGCCATTGATGCGATAGATCCCAGTATATTGCATTCCCTGGGGGACATGGATCGACCTGAAACGATTGAATGGTGGGAAAGAGAAAAGCGGAAAAAATGGGAGTATGATAAAAAAATAAGGGTATTCAATATCGCAGGGGACCACGAGTTGAATATAACATACGATCTAGATGAGATCAGGTCGGCAGAGATCGTGGCGCAAGGTGGATTTCATTATCTTGTGAATAGGATAAAAAAAGACCATTTTAAAAAATCTGAAAAAGTAAAAAAAGCCGGACTGTTTGGAGGGAAGCTTACGGGGAAGGAGGATTTGTTGACCGCTTACACATTACTCCAGGACTTGCTTGATTATGAAAAGCATTCCGAAACATATTGGGGTAATGAATTATTTATCGGCCAAGACCTGACGGTTAAAGAGGAGTCCGAAGATGATTCTTTATACCAGTTGCGTTTTATTCACGGGGCCCTTGACTCCTGCTATTCCAAGGAAGAGCTGGAATATCTGGGAAACCTCTGGAACCGATTATTGTCGTTTGACGATTATATTCTCAATTTTGAAAAAATGATTGAAAGCGGTGATGATATTATGATCAGGGGACACGATCATAAACCCGCGTATGCCTACCGGGATGAAGGTACGGGGATCATTCACATATTTGAGCCGTTTCAGTTCGAAATGGATACAGGGATCTATATCATTGAAAGGTGGAAGGAAGGAGACCAGACAATAGGCAAGATCTTAAAAAAAGATCGCGTTGTGTTCCTGGAAAGAGAGACAAAAAATATCAAGCATGTCTCAACTCTTTCGGAGGGAGAAAAAATCCTACTCCTGGAAGACGGTAAACATATTGAATTTGAACAGCATCCGTTCCCGATGGAAAAAGGCAGAAAACACGTCGTGACCGCCGGTGCTATCTGTGATGGTTGGACAGCAACAATAGACTGTCAGGAGACTCCCGTATTACAGTTCCATAATATCGGAAGGATGGACCGCATCAGAAGGTGGCGGGCCGGCCTGGGGCAAAAAGGAACTGTTTATGATATTATTGAATAAACTTGAAAAATACATGCTTTCAAAGAAGGGAAGCCGTCTGGATTTTCCATTTGGCCCCGAGCCCGCGGTCTATAAAGTAGGAGATAAGATGTTCGCCCTTTGCGGGTGGCAGAGAAAGATCCCCTACCTTAATCTCAAATGTGATCCTGATGACGCTGATATACTCAGGACCATGTTTGATTCGGTCCAACCCGCCTACCATATGAATAAAAGGCACTGGAACTCCGTATATCTGGATGGCTCTGTTCCTGAGGAAATTATTCATCAAATGATAGACGATTCATACGATCTGGTGATAAAGGGATTAAGCAAGGCGGAAAGAGACAGACTTTCTGTGTTGTGGGGACGCCCTTGATATCAAGATTATCCCTAATTTTACTGCCTCTTCCCCGTTAAGGCAGCTGATCCTAAACTTATTTCATAAATGCATAAACTATTCCGAACACGATACCCTGGATGATCCAACCTATAACACAGACGCCCACAGCACGTAATGTGCTTGTGTAATCGAGGGCCTGTCTCACGGCAATAACCATTGTAACAAGCATCCAGATACTGGCCAGTATCATAACAATAGCACCCAATCCGGGGATAATCCCTAACACCCTTATCACACCTGGAGAACTTGAGAATCCTATTGCCCGAAGCAACTCTCCGTGGTCAGCTTTTGTTTCCGGAGCAGGAAATAATTTTGTTCCTATAACGTATATGAGATAAGACCAGATCAGCCAGCCTAACAAAGCTGTGACTGTTCCCCAGATTATTCCGCTAAAACCGCTGACAGTGATCGTTCCGATACCCGCCGCTATACTCGATATAAGAACGACTGCCATTGATTGACCCAATGCCGCTTTATCAGCCTCTACCTCCTCATACAAGCTGATATCTAACTTGGCAGCACGGATCATGCGATCAAATAGGCTTTTCATGATATCCATCCTTTCGTTCGTTGATTGTCTATCTGATTCTGTTTGCCATCTGAATCTGGTTGCAAGGGTTTACAGATTTGAAGCCCCTTTTTTATCAGGTGTCAGTTGGCCAGAGAATAGCCGCCGTCAATAGTAAAGACAGCCCCTGTGATCTGTTCGCTGGCATCGGAAGCAAGATAAACCGCCATAGCGCCGATCTCGATCGGTTTTCCCCATCGTCCTGTGGGCGTATGTTCGGTCCAGAACTTGATATACGATTGTAATTCTTCCCCGCCCGCGGGTGTAAGATCGCTCTCAGTATATCCGGGGGCGATGGCATTCACCCGAATCTTGTGAGGCGCCCATTCATGCGCGAGCATTTTGGTCATCCTGTTTACACCGGCTTTTGCTGTACTGTAGGAAACCATCCTTTGAGGAAGGTTGACTATCTCAGCGGCATTGGACGAAATATTGATTATGCTGCCCCACCCCTGTTTTCGCATGTGCTTTGCAACCAACACGGACATAACAAAGGTTCCGTTCAGATCCACGCCGATAACATCGTGCCAGTCTTTGAAGTCATTTTTATCGGCGTCTATGGAGTCAAAAAAGCGTGTAATACCGGCGTTGTTGATCAGAACATCGATTCTGCCAAAATCTTTTATCACATTTTCGACAACCCGTTCCGGATCACCCTTTTTTGTGATGTCACCCTGGTAGTAGATCACCTTGGCCCCATACTGTGTTTTAAGTTGCTCGGCCACTTTTTCGCCTTTTTGAGCGTTTCTGGCCATGATCGCGACATTGGCTTCACATTGGCAAAAAGCATCAGCCATTCCCAGGCCCAAACCCTGATTGCCACCGGTGATGAGTACGTTTAAACCCTTTACACTGAATGCATCTTTCATCGATGTGATCATGGAAATCCCTCCTGTGACAGACTTTATGTGTATTTTTAATAAGAAATCCTTTCTGGTGGCGGAGTATAGGAGATTTGGCCCTGTGTGTCAAGAGTGTGTGGAGATCCCTGGCCACCATCAAGGTGTCCGGAATGATCCAAATGATAATGAATGCACTTATTCTTAGACGCCCGCTTATTCCGCAGCAAGATTTGTCGAAGCGGCGTTCGAATGTGAGGCTCAGTCGAAGTCCCGAAATCGGGTCGCCAGGGGAATGTGTTCGCTCCATATTTTCAGTATATTTTGAAATCAGCCATTTGGAGGAGGGAGGCGCTCCATTGCGTCCGCGATCTTTCCGGCCATGACGAAGAATGCCCCTCCATTAAATCCCTCCCATGATGCAGTCCACCAGCCTCCCGTCCACCTTTTAAAAGGGTGGAGAACACTTTCTCCTTTGCAAGAGCATAAGAAGCCCCTCTTTTTTAGAGAGATTTCGTGATACATTCCACCTTGACTTTTAAGTGCGGTTTATTCAAAAAAGCAAGGGTCTTCATGATTGACAGGATTCAACCAAGAGTGAGGAATGGAGACCACGGTGAGTGGCAATGGGAAGTTGCCTCATCCAGCTTCAGTCAGCCGCTGGCGGGTTGTTGCCAAGACGGGGAAGGGATAATAAGCTAATTATGCCGGCGACGGTCACGCCTAGAAATGTAAACCACGCGACCTGGTAGCTGCCATAGTAGTCGAAAATCCAACCTGCCAACGGCGGGCCCAGGATGTTTCCCATGCTCAGGACCGCCATGCATGTCCCGACTACGGTGCCGGATTTCCCCCTGCCGAAGTATTCCAGCAGCATGGAAAATGCCATCGGAATGGGTCCCCCGAATCCCAGCCCGAAAAGTAACAGGAAAGGCAACAGTATCCATCTTCCAAGATTATTAATATGGATAAGGAGTAACAGTGCCATGATGATCAGGATATAGCCTGAAACGGCAAGTCGCTTCTTGTCCAGCCTGTCACCTAACCAGCCATAGCTGATACGACCCAGGATGCTGATCAGAGGGATTCCGCTTGCCACAAGGCTGGAAGACGTCCTTGATATGTCGATAGTGCTCAAATACGGCATGATATGGGTCAATACCACGCTTACCGCCAGATAATGGCACAGAAAGCCCAGAGATATATGCCAGAAGGACCGGTTCGATAAGACCAGGCGTATTTTGATCTTCGACTCATCATTCCGGGGAGGAGTGGACCATTCAGGGGAAGGCTGTTTTATTGCCTTATCGCCGTCCGGCAGATAGCCGTATTGCTCCGGTTTGTGCCGGACAATGAGCGAGAGTGGCAGGATAACGCAAAATGCGGCCAGGCCGATTATGACCATGGCAGTGCGCCAGCCGGTAAGATCGATCAGGCGGGTCACTAAAGGGACAAGGAGGCCTCCGGCGGCGCCGCCGCAAAGTGCAATGCCGGAAGCTATGGACAGGTTTCTACGGAACCAGTTCCCTACCACAGTCGTGAGCATGAATGCCGCACAGGAGCCCAGACCTGTAGCCATCAGAAAAAAAGCGAAATAAAATGTTGCTATGGCGGTTGTTCGGCTCAGCAGTAAAAGCCCCAGGCCGATGAGGGTTCCCCCGGCGAAGATGAGCCTTCTCGGGCCGAAACGGTCGAAAAGAACACCTATCAATGGTCCCAGGAAGCTGGTTTCAAAACCGCGGATCGAGGCCGCAAAGGAAGCACGCGCATAGCTCCAGCCGAACTCTTTGACTAGAGGTTCAAGGATGGCAGTGAAACTGTAAAACACGACGCCATTGGCATAGGCTGATATGAAAAATACTGCGAAAACAATCCACCATCCGTAAAATATTTCAGGTTTTTTCATGAACATCCCCTGGAGGATTCTGAAAAGCGCGTTGTTCGGACTCCTTCACAGTGTCCAACATCACCTCCAAAGCCTGTAAAATGTTCTTTACGCCGTTTAGATATGAAACCGTAGCGTTTTTCTGGATTCCATTATCAAGCACGTTATTGGCAAGATCACGGATAATATCTCTCTGCGGGTGAAAGGCAGCCATGCTGGTCGCTATCTGTTTAATGACATCAATCTGCCCTGAGATATAATGACGATATTCTTCGGTGTCTGTTAAATTATTCATATTTACTCCTAACGGAAGGCTCATATATGAGAGTTGTCAGACAGCCTCTTAATCTCTATTTTTTCTCCAGCACTCTCTCTAGGCATAAACCTGCGCCATTATCATAAGGTCTTTCAAATGCCTCAGGGTACTTTTTTCTCAATTCATCCATGTCGGCTTTCCGCACTTCGACCAGGAAACTGCTGACGACCATCCCGGTAGCGTTTTTGGAGGTTATATTGTGGGGTGTTATCGTGTTGATCGCCCCTCCCCTGTCTATTTTTCCGGGGACTATCGGGTCGTACCTGGCTCCATGGTCCATGTAGACGACGCCGGGCATGATCCTCTCCGTCACATAGGCGCCGCCAAGAACAACCCCCCTCTCATTATAGACCTGGACCACGTCCCTGTGCTTAATGCCCCTTGCCGCGGCGTCAGCCGGATTAATCCACAGAGGTTCATACTTATAGCCGTCTGGTCCCATCACCTTGCAGGTCTCTATCTCCCGTGTCCATGATATATCATCGCACTGGGCATGTACTCTCCAGCGGCCATGATTGGACATGATGAGCAGGGGATACTTTTTGGCCCTTTCACTTGAGAGCCTTTCATCATGACTTTCACCTTTTTCGATCCAACGTGGGACCGGCGGTCTTTCCTTATCATCAGGGAAGTGCCTGGCCAGATTCTGGGCGTAAAATTCGATCTTGCCGGAAGGCGTCTTCAGGGGGTGGTTGTCCGGGTCGTCGTGAAATTCCTTCAAGCCGGCAGGAATTTTCTTCCAGTCCGGGTCTGTGGGGATGACATAATACCCTTTTTCATCGAATTCTTCATAGGTGACGATGTCCGGTATGCCGGAATTATCGAAAGTGATTTTTATCATTTCCTCAACCGTCTTTCCGCCGGTGTATGCCTCAAGGAGGCCGAGTTTTTCGGCGATCATGCAGACGATCTCGTAATCGCTTCTGGATTCACCCAAAGGCTCGATGCACTTCTTGCTGCGTATAAGGGTGACAAACTGACCGCTTTCCACGTCGGAAGATATATCCTCTTCCTCAAATTTCGTGTTGACCGGCAGGATTATGTCGGCAAGCAGGCAATCGTTTTCCAGCCATGGGTGCTGGGCAAGGATGAATTCAACCTTCGGACTTTTTAATGCCTCGATGTAAGAATTGCCATCATTCCAGCATGTTATCCAGCAGGGGGTATCGGTCCATATCATGTGTATTTCCGAGCAGCCCTTTGCCGGATAGGTGTATTTCACGAACTGATCCTCCATTGTGCCGGGGAAGGAGGAGTTGCCGTACCAGCTTATGGGCGGATTTAGTATGGCATCATGGATGAGGTCCTTGGGAATAAACTGAGTCGGATTAATGGGCACAGGCGTGATAAGTTTCTCCAGTTCAGACCTGTTTTCGCCTTTCTCCTCAACCTCCACGGCCCGGGGACTTTTTACGTCTCCCACGATATAAGGAAACCTGATTAGATCCGGAAATGTGCTGCTTATGGGCATAGGGCTTCTCTTTGGCTCCCATCGCGCGGACAGGCCCCATTCAAGCATTTTGACCTGGTGAGCTCCGGGTTTACCCAATCCCTGCATGGCTAATAATAAGACCTCAAGCCTGCCGGGTTCGGTGGAATAGGCGCTCCTTATGCCCGGACCGCCGTTGCCGTGCGCTATCGATGTCCGGCTGGATGCCCATGCCCTGGCCAGGGCCTTGATAGTCGCCTCCGGGATCCCGGTTTTACGGGATGCCCATTCCGGGGTTTTCGGAATTCCATCATCCTTTCCTAAGACATAGGGTTCAAACTTTTCAAACCCAAAGGTGTGTGTGGCAACGTATTCTTTATCGTAAGTCCCTTCAGTAATCCAGATAAATGCTATGGCCAGCTGCAGGGCGGCATCGGTATTCGGCAGGATGGGGATCCACTTGTCGGCATGGACGGCTGCTCCATAATTAAGGTCAGGGCAGACATACACACACTTTATTCCGAGCTTTGAAAACCAGTAGCAGACACGGCTGGCCATTTGACCGTTAAATCCCCAGGGCGTGGTCTCGGGGTCACATCCCCAGAACAGCAGCATCTCTGTGTTCTCTGCAATGTCCGGTATCAGGTTGCCGCCCGGAGTCATTTCGCCGACAGGTTCCATTCCCCAGGCATGCTTGGCTCCCCAGGCCCATCCCTCCCAGCTGTCCGGGTTCCTCATCTGCATCGTATAGCCGCCAAGCAACGCAAGGAGTTTATTGCAACATCCATGGGGAACATGGATATTCTTCCCTTCGCCGTGTCCGTCCGATTGGGCCAATATTGCTTCCGGCCCGTATTCTGCCTTTATCCTGTTTATTTCAGAGACTATGGTTTCCAGGGCCTCTTCCCATGAGATCCTGACATACTTGCTCTTTCCCCTGCTTTCGGTGTTTCTCTCGCCTGCAGGGTCCCAGTCCACCCTCTTCAGCGGGTAGAGAATCCTGTTGGGGGAATAGACCCTCTTTTTATAGGCCAGTCCAAAGGTAGGCGGCAATGTTTTCATGCCCGGCTCGAAGACCCGCCCGTGCGCTTCCATCTTCCAGGGATTAAACCTTTCCCTGTTATATTTCCAGTCGAAAGGAAACGGCCTGATCCTGACTATCTTCCCGTTGCTTGTATCCACCATGGACAAGTTCCCGTCGCGGGTGAAACCCATCAGGCTGAGCCCTTTGATAAACGATTTTTCTTTTCTGTTTGTCATTCGGTGTCCCTCTCCTGTAATAATCTTTAATATTCAATCCATAGATCTATTCCCAGGATTCCATGAACTTTACGGCTAATTCTTTTGCTATCAGGGGAGCATTGCCTCCAGCTCGATTATTGACGATAACATTGACGTTAATCCCTTCCATGATCCCTTTATTTATTATCTCCACAGTATCGGAAATCATCTCGGGATTCATCATCCCGGCAATCATTTTGTCAAAGGGAAAAGCCTGAGCATAGGAATCCTGGTAATTTATTCTCAAAGGAGTCAGTAATCTGATAATACATTGTTTGTCGGAGTTATAAAAGACCCTATCTGATCTGATGAACTGTTTCCGAAGAGGAGGCAGCCAGGTCCAATGTGACAGAACATATCCGATGCCGTTTTTAAGGAGCATTTCAAAATATGTTTTTGTATGGTAAAAATCGGTCCTGATCTCAATGTGATATCTAGTGTCCTTGGGAATTTTATTGAAAAATTCTCCGAGTTCGTCAATGTATTTTATTACGGGTATCCTGTCTGCCTTACGCAGATATTCCTGTTCAAAAAGAAATCCGATCAGATTATCCCCGAGTATGGCATTAGCCGGATCGTAGAATTGATTGGTAAACATCTCAGCGTTCAAGTAGCTAGGGTTATCTACCTGTTTACCTGATTGCCAGTACCTCCGGGCGAAGATTACCTGAGGGACTTTTAGAATCACGCTGTCTCCATTTTTTAGATATCTATGATAGCTCTGCAGAACACGGTAGCTGGACGTCGGCTTTAGATCCTTGCTGAGCAATGGACGGTAGAATGTGGAGTCGATTTCAACTACCTGAAAATGCTGAAAATATTCCTGAACACTTTCTACCGGCAGGATTTCTTCTTTGAAAAATCTGTCTCCCACCTTATGGCTTCGGGAGGATAACTTGTATTTTCCTTGGGTGTATATCTGACCGAGCCAACCGGCATAGCGATCACTCGCTGTTCCAATTTTGATCTTAGGATGAAGATCGCAGAACATGAAATTATCCACGCTCCGCGTTTCGTAAGATTCTGTCATCTTTGGCCCCTCAGGATGTTGGCCGGGTTTTTAATCCATCAAGCACCTCGTCAATCTCTCTGTGGGTAATATAGCCCAGCTCAAATAAGATTGTGCCTATCAGCCTGTGCCTTTTTTTCTCGATATTATCGTCAACCTGGGCAATAAGCGCATCAATGAGTTGGGCTTTTGTGATGAATCCTTTTTCCAGTGCAATTGTTCCAAAACGCAATTCTCTTTGATCGTTCATTGATTAAAACTCCTGCAATGTGTATTGTCCAGACCTCGAGGCGTCAATCCCTGTGTCCCGTTATTGATCTATAACTATATTAAAAAATTAAAAGTTTAACAATCTTGAAATAATTGCCCTTTTAGGCCATTATAAATTCAAAAATAATATATCCGGATGCCTTGCTGATGATTTTGATAAATCCTCCGAAATGGATCCAGGATAGGGATTTGCAGATTTAAAAGATGTTTATATTATGCTATAGATAAAAGCTTAGGGCTTTATCATAAAGGCTCCTAACGAATATTTAGATTTTAATAAGGAGGTGTTTAATGGGTAACTCCCTTAAGCCGGGCCTTGTTTTCGAATTCAAATATAAGGTTCCGGAGAACAAGACAGTACCATATGTGTACCCTGATTTGCCCACCGGAGAGGATATGCCGAAAGTCTTCGCGACAGGCTTCATGGTAGGCCTGATTGAGCATACATGCATCCAGGTGATTAATCCCCATATTGACTGGCCGCGCGAACAATCCGTGGGCACCAAAATCAATGTCAGCCATATTGCCGCAACACCGCCTGGTTTTACGGTAACCGTAAAGGTCAAACTGGAGAAGGTGGAAGGGCGCAGGTTAAGCTTTTCGGTGGAGGCCCATGACGGAGTTGACAAGATATCCGAAGGGACTCATGAGCGATATATCATAAAAGCGGAAAAGTTCGGGAAAGCCCTGGCGGAGAAGGCTGCGATATCTGTGAATAAATAATACTTGACTGGATCAGGCTATTATCACATCTTAAAACCCTTATTTTTTCATATGAGGATTAATAAAAATGATCAGGATTAATGAAAATTATCTGAAGCTTCAGACTTCATACCTGTTTTCCGAGATTGCCAGGAGGGTCTCTTTATTTCAGGAGGCCAATCCCAATAGAAATGTAATCAAAATGGGCATAGGGGATGTTACCAGAGCACTGCCTGATGCGTGTATAAAGGCCTTTCACGCGGCCGTGGATGAGATGGCCGAGGATGCCAGTTTTAAGGGATACGGGCCGGAACAGGGCTATGATTTTTTACGCAGGGCTATTTCGAAGGAAGATTATAAGACTCGTGGAGCTGATATAGAACCTGATGAGATCTTTATCTCCGACGGGGCAAAGTGCGATACCGGAAATATTCAGGAAATATTTTCAAATGATATCAGAGTCGCAATCCCGGATCCGGTTTATCCCGTATATCTCGATACGAATGTCATGGCTGGCCGGACGGGAGAGTACGGTGATGGCCGTTTTAAAGGCCTGATCTATCTTGAATGCGTTAAGGAGAACAGGTTTATCCCCGACTTGCCCGGGGCGGCCGCGGATCTGATCTATCTTTGTTTCCCAAACAACCCGACCGGCTCAACCATCCGAAAGGAGGAACTGGCCAGATGGGTGAATTATGCTTTCGAAAACAGGGCAGTTATTCTCTATGATTCGGCCTATGAGGCCTTTATAAGGGAAGACGGCCTTCCCCGTTCAATCTACGAGATAGATGGCGCTCGCGAAGTCGCAATAGAGTTCAGGAGTTTTTCGAAGACCGCCGGCTTTACGGGCACCCGCTGCGCCTATACTGTCGTGCCCAGGGACTGTAGGGCCTTTGATTCGAATGGGAATAAGCACTTGCTGCATGCCCTCTGGAATCGCAGGCACACGACAAAATTTAATGGTGTTTCCTATCCGGTTCAAAGGGCTGCCGCGGCCGTATACACTGATGAAGGAAAAGCCCAGGTGAAGGATCTTGTGGATTATTACCTTAAAAATGCGGCCCATATCAAAGAAAAGATGACCGCTCTGGGGTTTGACTCCGTGGGAGGTGATAATTCCCCCTATATCTGGATTGACGGAAAAATGGAGTCCTGGGTCTTCTTTGACCTGCTTTTGAACAGGGCAGGCGTTGTCTGCACCCCGGGAGCCGGCTTCGGTAAATGCGGCGAAGGCTATATAAGAATAAGCGCGTTTAACAGTTATGAAAATGTTCTGAATGCCATGGAAAGGATCAGCGGCGTTTTTTAAGGAGAATCGGGGAGAGATAATGAAAATCCTTGTAACAGGTGCGGCCGGATTTATAGGGTCATTCACGGCCATTGGATTTGCCGGAAGGGGTGACGATGTTCTAGGGCTGGACAGTATTAATGATTACTATGATATCAACCTTAAATACGGAAGGCTTGAAAGGGATGGCATAGACAGATCCGACGCGGAAACCGGCCGCCTGACCCGGAGTAAAAAGTATCCTTCATATCGATTTTTAAGAGAGAACCTGGAAAATCGAGAGGCTATTGAAAGTCTTTTTAAGCGAGAGAAGTTCGATTCGGTCTGCCATCTGGCCGCCCAGGCCGGTGTCAGACACTCTATTATTAATCCCCATGCTTATATCGGTGCCAATATTAAGGGTTTCATTAACGTCCTCGAATCGTGCAGGCAATCTGGCGTGAAACATCTGGTTTATGCCTCATCAAGTTCCGTGTACGGCCTGAATGAGAGGTACCCGTTTTCAACCCATGATAATGTTGATCATCCGGTTTCTCTTTATGGCGCCACAAAAAAATCAAATGAGCTCATGGCCCATACTTACAGCCATCTGTATGGCATTCCCTCCACGGGTCTCAGATTTTTCACTGTTTACGGACCTTGGGGGCGGCCTGATATGGCCCTGTTTCTTTTCACAAAAGCTATTCTTGAGGGAACGCCGATCGATGTTTTTAATAATGGGAATATGAGAAGAGACTTTACCTATGTTGATGACATTGTGACAGGTGTGCTGAAGGTGATGGATCACCTGCCCGGAGGTGAGAGTTCGTGGAACGGCAGAGATCCTGACCCTTCAACATCAAAAGCTCCTTATCGGATATACAATATCGGCAATAATTCGCCTGTGGGCTTATTGGATTTTATCAAAGCATTGGAAACCGCACTGGGCAAGAAAGCAAAAAAGAATTTTCTCCCCCTGCAACCCGGGGATGTTCCTGCCACCTGGGCGGATGTGGATGACCTTGCAAATGATATAGGTTACGCTCCCCGTGTCCATATAAAAGAGGGGATTGACAGGTTTGTTAAATGGTATAAAGAGTTCTATGGGATTAAATGAGAATATGGAATAATGAATATCGAATGAAAAAGATGAAATAGAAAAAGAGGCTTCTCATGGAGTTTATGAAAAGAATCCTATGTATTGGCGCAGGTTACGTGGGCGGACCGACGATGGTGGTGATTGCAGCAAAGTGCCCGATGTACAAAGTCACGGTAGTGGATATAAAGGAAGAGAAGATCAGGGAATGGAACAGTGATAATCTTCCTATTTATGAGCCGGGGCTTGATGAGCTTGTCATGAAAGTCCGTAACAGGAATCTTTTCTTTTCCACTGATATAGATAAGGGAATCAGGGAGTCGGATATTATCTTTGTATCGGTCAACACACCCACAAAGGACTTCGGGCAGGGCGCCGGCAAGGCGGCCGATCTGCAATACTGGGAGAGGACCGCCAGACAGATTTTGGCAAGCGCCAAGAGTGATAAGATCATTGTGGAAAAATCGACCCTTCCGGTCCGCACCGCGATGGCAATGGAAAGGATCCTCATAGAAAATCATCCCAAGTATAAATTTGAGGTAATTTCCAATCCGGAGTTCCTGGCGGAAGGCTCCGCTATCAGTAACCTTGAGAACCCTGACCGGGTATTGATAGGTTCAAAGGAGACAGAGGAAGGGAGGAAGGCCAGAAAAGAGATTGTCGAGATCTATGCGAACTGGATACCCGAAGACAGGATTATTGAGTCAAATGTGTGGAGTTCGGAACTCTCCAAGCTGACGGCGAACGCCTTCCTGGCCCAGAGGGTCTCTTCCATAAATTCCATATCCGCCCTCTGCGAAAAGACGGAAGCGGATATTGACGAGGTAGCGAGTGCCATCGGCATGGATTCGAGGATCGGTCCCCATTTTCTCAGGGCAAGCGTGGGATTCGGGGGGTCCTGTTTTAAAAAGGATATCCTCAATCTTGTATATATCTGCCAGAACTATGGCCTTGATGAAGTGGCTGATTACTGGGAATCGGTAGTCAATATCAATGAGTGGCAGGAAAAAAGATTTATCAAGAATATGCTGTGCAATATGTTCAACACCGTAACAGGAAAGAAGATTGCGATATTCGGCTTCGCTTTCAAGGCAAATACAGGTGATACAAGGGAATCCCCGGCTATATATGTGGTGCGGGGACTGATTGAGGAGCACGCGGACATAGTCATCAACGACCCCAGGGCCATGGAAAACGCCAAGATGGATCTTAAGGATATAATGGAAGGGATTGCTTTTGAGGATGATCCATATAAAGCCGCAGAAGGGGCCCATGCCATAGCCGTGCTTACCGAGTGGGATCTTTACAGGGATCTTGATTATGAGCGGATAAAGATGTCAATGGAAAAACCGTCCTTTATTTTTGACGGAAGAAATATACTGGATCACCGCAGGTTATATGAAATGGGATTTAATGTCTTTGCAATAGGAAAGGCGCCGCTCAAACACTTCTGAGAAAAAACGGTTTACGGCGCGCGGTTTACGTTCTAAGGCGCAAAGTGTATGTATTTTTAGCTGATTTGTTCAACTGAACACTCATGGCCCTCTGGGCCTCCACGATGCATGAAAATAACAACCTATGGTCGCAGGATCGCGGTATGGGGGAGCCCTTTTTACGGCGAAGACCCGGGTAGCAAAGTAATAGCGTAAGGCAGTTTGCGTAAAACCAGCCAGGAACGAGTTCGCTCGTAAAAAGGGCTCCCCATACCGCGATTATTAAAACTCATTTTTGTGTTAAATTTGCAGAAGGACAAAAGATTTTAATGAGAATCATCTTCTATGCCGGAAAAGGGGGTGTCGGAAAGACAAGCGTGGCCTCAGCCACTGCCGTGAAAACATCCGAGATGGGCTTTAAGACCATTCTCATGTCGCTTGATGTGGCTCACAGCCTTTCGGATATATTCGACCTCAAGAAAGGGCTGATGGATCATAATCAAGGGAAACCGGTACATGTCAAAAAAAACCTGTGGATTCAGGAGCTGGATATACACGAGGAGATAGAGAAAAACTGGGGAGAGATTCACAAGTATATTTCGTTTCTTTTAAACACCACCGGATTGGATGAGGTCCTGGCGGAAGAACTGTCGGTTCTTCCCGGAATGGAAGAGGTTAGCCTGCTTCTATACATAAACAAGTATTTTCAGGAAAACAGATTTGACGTCATTATACTTGACTGCGCTCCCACGGGAGAGTCCCTGAGGTTTATAAGCATTCCGACAACCCTGGATTGGTATATAAAAAAGATCTACAGGATGCAGAAAACAGTGGCCAAATTTATACGGCCCATTGCCCAGCGGGTTTATGATGTGCCTGTTCCCGGAGATGATTATTTCAACGCGATCGAGGCTCTTTTTAACCGGCTGAATGGAGTGGACAGGATCCTTACCGATCCTGAGATAACCACTGTTCGTCTTGTCACCAATCCTGAAAAGATTGTAATCAAGGAGACTCAAAGGGCATTTATGTATTTTTGCCTTTATAAAATGAATATTGACAGTATAATAATAAACAGGATCCTGCCGGAAGACGTTAAGGTCAGCTATTTTAAGGAATGGATGGTGAGTCAGAAACATTATATTGACACGGCCAGAGAGTTGTTCAGCCCGGTGCCTGTGATTATGTCCAAGCTGTTCAAAGGAGAAATACTCGGTTACAGGATGTTAAAGGAGCTGGCTGAACATCTTTATGAAAACACAGACCCCATGGAGTTTCTTATCAGCGAAGAACCTTACAGGATTTACAAAGAAGATGGAAAATACGTTCTCAGGATCAGGCTCCCCTTCATTAAAGGAGAGGATGTTGATCTCAACAAGCTCTCGGATGAGCTGGTTATCCGCGTGGGGGGTATTAAAAGGCAGATATTATTGCCGAGAAAGGTGGCTGCGATAAAAAGGGTGAAAGCGAAGTATATTGATGAGTATCTATTCATCTATTTTGAAGGAGACTAAAATGGGAAAGGAAAAAGAAAGGTGTGACACGGTTTCCTGCCCCCTGGGCAGAGTCTTTGTAGATATTGAAAAGTCTTTCGGGAAAAATTCATCATTCTATGAACACTTTGGAAGATCTCAAGTGGAATTTTTAAAGGCCATAAGATCGCTTGTTGATAAGAAGATCCAGGATCTTGAGAAAAAGGGTGGTGGAAAGAAAAGGGAAAAGGTCACAAAGATAGATATCGAGTAGAATGATGGATATTTCTATTATTAAGGGATTCAGAGACATCCTGCCCGAAGAGGCTGGAACCTGGCAGGTTATAGAGTCGGAGGCAAGGAAAATATTCAGGTCTTTTGGATTCCGGGAGATTAAACCTCCACTGATGGAAAGAACGGAGCTTTTCAGCAGGAGCATCGGACAGGAAACAGATATTGTTTCCAAAGAGATGTACTCTTTTCCGGACAGCAGGGGCCGAAGTATCTCTCTCAGGCCTGAGGCGACTGCGGGCGTGGTCAGGGCCTATATACAGAATAAACTATATCAGCAGAATCCTGTTCAAAAGCTCTTTACAATCGGACCAATGTTCAGACACGAACGTCCCCAGAAGGGCAGGTTCAGGCAGTTTTACCAGATAAACGCCGAATTGTTTAATGATACAGGACCCAGATCCGATGCCGACATCATCATTATGGCATTGGCTCTTTTTAATCGTGTCGGGCTTACCGGACTCACTCTCAATGTCAATTCACTCGGTTGCCCTGAATGCAGGGGAGGTTTCAGAAAAAATTTAGAGGAATACCTTTCAGGCAATATGGAAATGCTGTGCCCTGATTGCGTGAGGAGGTCGGTCACCAATCCTCTCAGGGTTTTTGACTGCAAGGTTGAGGGTTGTCAGAAGGTAGTCTCGGGAGCTCCTTCAATCCTGGATTTTATCTGCCCTGACTGCGGCTATCATTTTGAGGCCTTACAGGCACTTCTCCATAAGGCCGGGATAGAGTTCATATTGAACAGGAAGCTTGTGCGGGGACTGGATTATTACTCCAGGACGACTTTTGAAATACAGACCGAAAGGCTTGGATCCCAGAACGCGGTGGCTGGAGGCGGCAGGTATGACGGGCTTGTCAGAGAGCTGGGCGGGCCTGATCATCCGGCGATCGGTTTTGCCGTCGGCGTCGAAAGGCTTGTTGCGCTCCTTGACGAGGCACAGAGGGGGATTGCGGACAGACCGGCGCTTTTTATTGCCTGTCTCGGTGTCAGGGCCGAGGAGAAGGCCTTCGGATGGATTAATGAGCTTAGGCGCCATGATATCTGGGCAGAGATGGAATATAGTTTAAAAGGCTTAAAGCAACAGATGAAGACAGCCGACAGGCTCGGAGCGGGAAAGGTCCTGATTGTCGGCGATGATGAACTTCAGGCAGGCAAGGGAGTCCTGAGAGATATGGAAACAAAGGTCCAGGAGGATATTCCCCTGGATAACCTGGTGGAGAATATCAGGAAGAGAACCGAACATGAACATAGATTCATTAGGAAACTGGGAAAGAACCCATGATTGTGGCGCCCTCAGGGCAGAGAACATAGGTATGGACGCCGTTTTAATGGGCTGGGTCAACAGCCGGAGAGATCTTGGGAATCTAATCTTTATCGATCTCCGCGACAGGGGAGGGATGACGCAGATCGTTTTCGATCCTCAAGTAGGCACGGATGCGCATGAGAGGGCCCATATATTGAGAAATGAATGGGTTCTGGCGGTTAAGGGCAAAGTGACAGCGAGACTTGAAGGACAAAATAACCCAAGCATGCCCACCGGCGATGTTGAACTGCATGTGACCGAAATCAGGATACTGAATGAGACCAAAGTCCCCCCCTTTCAGGTCGATGGGATTGTGGATGCCTCGGAGACGCTCAGGGCGAAATACCGTTATCTTGAATTACGAAGGCCCAAGGTCATGGCAAATTTCCAGAGGCGGCATGATGTCGCAGTCTGTACGAGGGATTTTCTGAACCGTAACGGCTTCATGGAAGTGGAAACGCCTTTCCTGACAAAGAGTACCCCTGAAGGCGCGAGGGACTACCTTGTTCCGAGCCGTATTAACAAGGGGATGTTTTACGCCCTGCCGCAGTCACCGCAACTTTTTAAACAGCTTCTGATGATATCAGGATTCGATCGATATTATCAGATTGCGCGATGTTTCAGGGATGAGGACCTGAGATCTGACCGCCAGCCGGAATTCACACAGATCGATCTGGAGATGTCGTTTGCCGGAGAGGAAGCTGTAATGAATATTTTTGAAGGCCTGATAGCGGAATTATTCAGTAAGGTCATTGGGAAGGAAATCTCCAGGCCTATTCCCCGCCTGGCATACAGGGATGCTTTAGAACGATTCGGCACGGACAGACCTGATCTGAGATTCGGTATGGATCTGACGGATATTACAGACCTTGTGAAGGATTCGAATTTTAAGGTTTTCAGGAACGTGGCTGAAAAGGGCGGGAGGATAAAGGCCATACTCGTTGAACAGGGCGCCTCGTTATTGTCAAGGAAGATCCTGGACGAGCTATCAGGATTCGCGAGCGGACTTGGCGCAAAAGGCCTTTTATGGGTAAAACTGAGCGGAGGTGGATGGCAGTCCCCGATCGCGAAGTTTTTCCAGGATAAGGAAAGGGAAAATATAACGGGCAGGATGAAGGCCGTTGAAGGTGATATAATCCTGATCGTTGGAGACGATCCTTCCATAGTGAATCAGTCCATGGGCAACCTGAGACTGGAGCTGGCCCGCAGGCTTGGTCTTATTGAGGATAATGAACATGCTTTTCTATGGATAACGGGTTTTCCGCTTTTCGAGTACAATGAAAAGGAGGGAAGGCTTGACGCGGTGCATCATCCTTTTACTGCTCCGTTGGAGGAGGACATCCACCTGTTGACAAATGAGCCTGAAAAAATGAGATCAAGGGCCTATGACCTGGTATTGAACGGGGTTGAGATCGGAGGAGGTAGTGTAAGGATACACAATATTGATCTGCAGGAAAAGATATTCAGGATTCTTGGAATCCCCAGTGAAGAGGCTGAAAGGAAATTCGGTTTTTTCCTGGAGGCTCTCAGGTACGGCGCCCCGCCCCATGCGGGTATGGCCATCGGTTTTGACAGGATGGTGGCCATCATGTCAGGAGTGGAATCAATCAGGGAGGTGATAGCTTTTCCCAAGACCCAGAGCGCGACGTGCCCGCTTACAGATGCTCCTTCCGCGGTTGATGAAGATCAGATGATGGAGCTTGGCCTGAAGATAGTATCAGGTTAATGATCAGGGTTTCAGGTAAAATATTCCGTCACGGCCTTTTTCAGCATATGAAGGTTTTTTGATTTTACCTGCGGAGGAAGTCCGCATCCGGGCATGAGGATGTGCCCCCGGCGGGCTTTCCCGCCTTTTTCAAGGGCTGCAATGCAGAGGTGATATACCTCTTCAGGTGAGCTTTGAAGGATCGCGGCCGGTTCTATATTGCCCGCGATCACACTTTTCTGTCCGAAGTATTCAACAGCGCGACTGATATCCACTTCATGCCCGATGCTTACAATCCCGTTTTCTCCCATGGGGATCCTGGCCCAGTAAGGCATATTGAGGTTATGATCGCCGCATATATGACAGAAGATTGTGTTTATGCCTGCATCGAGTATCTTTTCATGCAGTTCCTTCTGGAAGGGAAACACGAATTTTTCAAACTGGACCGGGGATATCATCTGGCTGGATGAGGTGGGCGCAGTGAGGTACACCATTATTCTTCGTGGATCATATCTCCTTGCCCAGAGCCTTGCTATTCGGATGCTATACTCAGTCGCGATGGCCATAAGTCTGGCGAAGAGGTCAGGGCGTTTTATCATCCACCGCATGAGCTTTTCAGGGCCGCAAAGACTGCGGGCTCCTTCAAGGGGTGAGGTTATAAAGATCGTGACCGGCAGGCCGTGCAGTTTCTGCAGATCGGAAAAATCCCTGTACAATGGTATAGGACCGGTTGAGTCAATGTCTTCAGGCACAGAGAGAATTTTTGCGCCCCTTTCATCAGCCACGGGGTAGTGAACGGGAACAGGGGCCATTTCATACCTTCCTGACGGCCATTTGATTTTTCCGCCAAAGGCCCAGGTCAAATCAGAGGCTCCACCAACAGCGATAATCGGGATATTATCGATATCATAGATCTCTATGGCCCGGGTTTGGGCCAGGAACGCCCTTTCAGGATCATTATAAGCGACTTCCGCGCCATAGCCCGCGTCTTTGACGGCAAAGGCGGGCACAGCGCCCCAGTACCAGACCAGAGGACGGTCCGGTTTAATACCCTTCATTATCAATTCTATTCCATGGCCGATGTTTGTCTTATTTGTGTGGTGCGCGGGCAATTTCCTTCCTGTGCTTAAGAGATTGACATAAAAGATCAATTTCATTAAACTGTATTACAATGATAATTGATCCTAATACATTTTAGCCCATAAAACAACAAGCTCGCCTTTCTTTATATTAAACATTCATGGCCCCAGGGCCGCCACGATGCATGAAAATAGCGCCATGTGGTCTCAGAGCCTTGGCCTTGGGAGCCCTTTTTACGGCGAAGACCCGGGTAGCAAATTAATAGCGTAAGGTGCATGCCAGGCCTCCGGCTCGTAGAGCCTACGCCTCGGAGAGCGG
>JAFGDF010000362.1 GCA_016932235.1 Deltaproteobacteria bacterium
ACGTAAAAAGGGCTCCCCAAGCCACGGTCTTTAGACATAACGTTGAATTATATACCGGCATTGTTAAACTTTATTTTCGTACTAAATATCAGATTCAAGGAGGTGGATTGTCATGGTTGATGAATGTTCAGAGTTAACGGGTGAGGAGAAAAGACAAAAGAGGTTCGATCAATGGCTTTCACCTGAAAATGTCTGTTTCAGGAGTACTGAAGCTGAAAAGCTTTATAAAGAAAGGGTAACAAGATTAATCAACGCGCTTTTAATCAAAGAGCCGGACAGGGTTCCTGTATCCCTTCCTTCTGTAGCTTTCCCGGCCTACTACGCGGGTGCGACATTTCATTCAATCCTGTATGATTATAATGAGTTACGTCGATCATGGATAAAATTCATGAACGATTTCGAGCTTGATATATGGAACAGCCCGCGCGGAATACCGGGAAAGGCCTATGAGCTCATGGACTACAAACTTTATAAATGGCCGGGTCATGGCCTTCCTGTTGACGCTGACACATTTCAATTTATCGAAAGCGAATATATGAAATCGGATGAGTACGATGCTTTGATCAGGGACCCTTCCGATTTCATGACAAGGGTCATGATGCCACGTATTTTTGGATCATTTGAATCTTATAGAAATCTGAAACCTTCAACGAGCATCTATGAATTACCGACCGATTATTTCATACCGTTCACGAGACCTGATGTAAGGACTTCCATTAAAAGTCTGCTTGATATAGGTACAGATTTAAGTAAATGGATGGAGGCCGTTGGCGAGTGTAATCGCCTGGCCAAAGAATCAGGCATACCATCCATGGGTGGCGGTACGGCAAGGGCGCCTTTTGATCGTATCGGAGACACTCTGCGGGGAACAAAGGGGATAATACTGGACATGTATCGAAATCCTGAAAAGCTTCTTGAAGCATTGGATGTAATTGCCGATGTGACTATTCAAGAGGCCATATCCGCTGTTAATACTTCAGGAGGAATTATGGTAGGCTTTCCTTTGCATAAGGGCGCTGACGAATTCATGTCTAATAATGAATTTGAGAAATTCTACTGGCCTACCCTGAGGAAAATCATTGTAGCCCTTGCGGATGAAGGCATAATGACATCCTTATTCGCTGAAGGCACTTATAATAATAGATTGGACATAGTCAAGGATATCCCCAAGGGCTGGGTTTTATGGCGGTTTGAACAGACTGATATGGCAATGGCCAAAAAAGCTCTTGGAAATATTTCATGCATTTCGGGAAATGTTCCTCCTTCGTTACTTTATATCGGTACACCGAAGGAGATTAAGGATTATTGCCGCGAATTGATTGAGGTATGCGCTGACGGGGGAGGTTATATGCTGGCCGGCGCAGCAGGCGCCAATAATATAAATCCCGACAACCTGCGTGCCATGACTGAAGCCGTAAAAGAATATGGATTGTACAAATAATCCATTAATATTTTCGCTATGATTTCATATACATCAGATGGTTTACAGGTGGATTATTGTGCATTGACATATATGCATATCCCTTCTATACTCTCGAATCTCGTCTTGGGGCAAAAAATGAATTGCTTACCGCTTTTGATTGACAAAAGTTCCCTATAGAACTACATGTATTGTCACGTGAGAAATTGGGATAAATTTTCTCTGATAGTAGCAATATCGCTATATACTATACTTCATATGTGTTTAAAATTAAAAAACAAAATTGGGAGGAAACCAAATGTCTGAAAATTTAATCGAAGCGATGTCGGAAATGAAGGAACAGGAAGCTATTCAAATTGCAAAGGATCTGCTTGAAAAGGGAGAAAATCCCATAAATGTCCTTGATGCGAGTTCAGCCGCGATGGAGATAGTGGGGAAGAGGTTCGAATCAGGTGAATATTTTTTGCCCCAGCTGATGATGGCGGGCGAGATACTGAAACAGATTTCGGAGATTGTAAAACCCAGGCTTACAGGAACGACGGAAAAGAAAAAGATCGGAAAGGTCCTCATAGGGACTGTTAAGGGAGACATCCATGACATAGGAAAGGACATTGTCACATTCATGCTCGATGTGAATGGTTTTGATGTCCGTGATATTGGAATTGATGTCCCGCCCGAGAAATTCGTTGAAGAGATAAAGGAATTCAAGCCCAAGGTTGTCGGAATGAGCGGGCTCCTTACCCTTGCGTATGATTCCATGAAGGAAACCGTGGATGCCATAGCAAAGGCGGGTCTCAGGGATGATGTAAAGATTATGATCGGCGGCGGGCAGATGAGCCAAAAGGTATGTGAATACGCCGGTGCCGATGCATACGGCAAGGATGCCCTTGAAGGAGTGGCCCTTGCCAAAAAATGGAACGGCGTTTAAAAAGTCCTCTATCATCAGGAGATGTTCAACAGATGTACTATCTAAATAAAGGGGATTAAATATGAATGAAAGATGGAATAATATATCACCCGAATCAGATATGAAACAGGAAGGGCGATTCGAGTCCTGGATAAATGCGGAGGTAATCAGGTTTGATACGGAAGAGAGCAAAAGGAAGTACCAGGAAAGGTGCACTTTAATCAGGGACGCTGTTCAGATGAAAAAGGTACCTGCGAGGATTCCGATATGCCCATCCCCGGGGACCTTCCCGCTCAAGTATGTTGGGCTGAAATGGATCGATGCCATGAATGATCCTGAAGCACTGGCTTCCGCCTATAAAAGATATGTTGATGATTTTGACCCGGACACGGCCGGGGACGGCAAGGCAGTTTTGCCATCCAGGCTTCTCGAACTGCTGGATTATAAAGTTATCCGCTGGGCCGGCCATGGCTTGGGAGACAATTCCGAGTTCCAGTATATTGAATATGAATTTATGAAGGCCGAGGATTACCAGGATCTCATTGACGACCCTACATACTGGTTCCTGAGCGTCTATTTCCCCCGAATTTTCGGATCCCTGGAGCCTCTGCAAAGGTTTCCCATGCTCCTGCCTGTAAACGAAATGGCTGGGATTCTGGGTCTGGTAATGCCCTTTGCCAGTGATGAAATGTCGGAGACATTGGAAAGACTCGTAACCGCGGGACGAGAAACATCGAATTGGATCTCCAGGCTTGACAGCATAGGTCGCACCATAAAGACGACAGGACACCCGTCAATCGGAGGAGGTTTTACCAAGGCACCCTTTGACGTAATTGGCGACACGCTCAGGAGCACCAGGCAGATTATGATGGACCTCTTTCGCCGGCCCGAAATGGTTATCGAGGCATGCGAGAGATTAACTCCGATCATGGTAAAAGCGGGAATCCAGGCCTGCAATAACTCTGGAAACCCCATGTGTTTCATCCCTCTCCATAAGGGCGCTGACGGGTTTATGTCCAATGACCAGTTTCTCAGGTTCTACTGGCCCACACTGAGGAAAGTGGCAATAGGCCTGATGGATGCCGGGGTCGTGCCTCTCCTTTTCGCCGAAGGAGAATATAATTCCAGGCTTGAAAGCATTACCGACCTGCCGAAAGGAAAAGCAATCTGGTTTTTTGACAGGACCGACATGAAAAGGGCGAAGGAGACTGTAGGAAAGGTCTCCTGCATAATGGGGAACTTTCCGCTGGATGTCCTTTACGCGGGCACCCCGGATGAGGTCCGGGCCTATGCCGGGCAATTGTTAGATACTGCCGGAAAGGGTGGTGGTTACATCTTTGCCGCCGGTGCGGGGATGCAGGATTCAAAGGCCGATAATGTCAAAGCCATGATCGACTTTGTTAAGGAATATGGCGTGTACAGGTAGGACCCGGTTTGCCTGCTGTCGGTTAAAGTCCGACAGTCTGCCAGGATTTTGTTTCTAAAATTCTTTTAAAAAGGAAACATTTCAAGAATGAAAGAACGATGGACTGAAATCTCACCAGATGCTTGCGAAAAACAGGAAGCCCTGTTTCATAAGGCAATGGAACCGGTAGGCATCTCTTTTGAAAATGAGGAAGCGGAAGAGGCTTACCGCAAAAGGTTCGAAATCATAAAAGACGCGATCCAGTTCAATAAGATCCCTGAACGAATCCCGGTATGGCTGACAGCCAGCGCGTTCCCACTGGAATATACGGGAACCACATGGAAGGATGCCATGTATGACTATGATAAACTCGCTTCTGCCTATGAAAAATACACCGCGGATTTTCCGGAAAGTGACGTCCTCGCTGCAGGCGGAGGAATAATATCCGGCAGGATGCTTGACATACTTGATTTCAAACTCTGCCTGTGGGCAGGCCATGGCCTCGCCGATGACAGGGAATACCAGTATATTGAAAAAGACTTTTTACAGGCCGGTGAATACCGGGATTTTATTGATGACCCCACAGGGTGGATCCTTAATGTATATTTTCCGAGAATCTTTGGAGCCCTGGATGGGTTTAAAAACTTTCCCATACCTCTCGCAATAAATGAAATAATGTTCATACCGGCATTAACGATACCTTTTGCCTCTCCTCCGCTTTCGTCTGCCGTGGACAAGCTTCTGGAGGCCGGGAGAGAGACCGCGAAATGGGCGGATAAAATCGGGCGCCTTTCGATGACTCTCAAAAAAAAGGGGTATATAGCGGTTGGCGGTTCATCCGCAAAAGCGCCCTTTGATGTGCTTGGCGACACCTTGCGTGGAACAAGAGAGATCATGATGGATCTTTTCAGGCGTCCTGATGAAGTAATCGAAGCCTGTGAGCGCATTCTCCCTTTGATGGTCAAAGCGGGTATCAGGGGAAGCATCAACGGAAACTTTTGTTTTATTCCCCTGCACAAGGGCGCGGATGGATTCATGTCTGAGGAACATTTCAGAACATTTTACTGGCCCACGCTCAGAAAGCTGGCAATAGGTCTGATTGACCAGGGAATTGTTCCACTCCTCTTCGCTGAGGGGAGTTATGACTCAAGGCTGGACATCATATCGGATCTTCCAAGAGGCAAGGTGATCTGGCACTTTGACAAGACGGATATGAAACGGGCAAAGGAGACTGTTGGCAAAAATTCCTGCATTATGGGAAACGTGCCCCTCGATCTGCTCTGCGCTGGGACACCGGATGAGGTAAAAGAATATTGCAGGATGTTAATAGACACTGCGGGAAAGGATGGAGGATACATATTCGCGACAGGAGCCGGCATGCAGTGTGTAAAGGCTGAGAACATAAAGGCCATGATGCATTTCGTCAAGGAATATGGGATATACAAATAATTTCAGGGCCATTGTTCTCTAAGAAAAGATCCTACAGCGTGATTTTATTGATCCTTAATGTCTTTCAGAATGGTATAATGGGTTATTCGTTTTACAAAGTCCCGGGAACATATTGGCAAAATCCGGAGCGGAACAGGAGACAAATTAAATGGAAACAAAGGTAACAAGCAGGAAACAGGAAATAGTTATAAGTTATAATGGCCCCACCAGGCTTATCGGTGAAAGGATAAATCCCACCGGCAAGAAAAAACTTGCGGCAGCCTTGAGAGATGGAGCTTTTGATGTTGTAAGACAGGAAGCCATCTCACAGGTAGAGGCCGGCGCCGATATACTCGATGTAAACGCATCGACACCTGAGACCGATGAGATTTCACTTTTACCAAGGGTTCTTGAGATAGTTATGAACTCTGTCGATGTCCCTCTTTGCATTGATATAAACAATCCGGCTGCGCTCAAGGAAGCGCTTAAGGTTTATGAAGGCAAGCCCATTGTAAACTCAGTTTCCGGCGAAGACTCCTCTCTCCGGGAAATACTCCCTCTTGTTAAGGAATACGGGACAGCAGTTATAGGTTTAACACTTGACGATAAAGGCATCCCAAAAGAAGAGGGAAAACGGCTTGAGATCGCGAATAAGATAATTGAAACAGCCGAATCTTACGGTATCCCCAGGGAGGATATCATAATAGACTGTCTATCACTTACAGTGGGAGCGGATAACAATGCCGGAATCGTTACCATCGGGGCCGTGCAAAAAGTCAGGGAGATGTTTGGTGTTAACCAGACCCTTGGCGCCAGTAACGTGTCTTATGGTCTTCCCGACAGGGTGATTGTTAATAACGCATATCTCTCACTCGTTCTTCAGGCCGGCGTAACCTGCCCTACCGTGGATGCGGACAAAGTTCGTCCTTCAATACTCGCAACCGATTTGTTACTGGGACGTGATCGATTCGCGATGCGTTATATATCGGATTTCAACAAAAGAAGAAAATAGTGAATTATCTACTGCTTTTTCTTTTCTGGTCTCTCTGGTATTTTAATTATTCTTCCCGGATAATACTTTCTCCTCTTCTGCCTCTTATTGAAGATACCCTTTCCATCAATCATGCCATGGCAGGCAGCTTATACTTGCCTTTTCATTTCGGGAGTACCATATCGGTAGTTTCAGGGGGATTTCTCTCTCTCAGACTGGGCTATAAAAAGCTTATCTTCTTTAGTTTTATTCTGCTCGCAATAATCCTGATGTTATTGAGTTTTGTCAGAGACTACCCCTTTTTTATGGTCATGTCGTTTTTCCTGGGCCTGGGATCAGGCCTTTATATACCCTGCGCCACACCTCTTCTGACGCTCATCTTTTCACGGGAACACTGGGGAAAAGCCATATCATTTCACGAAGCCGCCGCCGGATGCGCCCTGATGAGTATACCGTTTTTTACGGCAGTGGCCCTTAACTATATTTCATGGTACTCAATCTTTCGGGTTTTGGGGATATTGAATCTCGCTCTTGTGTTCGTGTTGATGCTCTTCATACCGGATCCAAGGCCATCCGGCGGGCAAGATTCCCATCTATCCAGCATGTTCCGGCGAAAAGATTTCTGGATATTAATCCTCGTGTTTATTACGGTCGGCATTGCCAGTATGGGCATCTACAATATTATGCCGCTCTTTCTGGTAAAGGAAAAGGGAATGTCCATCGGTTCGGCGAACACACTTTTCGGGATATCACGCATTGGTGGCTTTCTTGCCATGATTCTCACAGGGATCATTTTGGACCGCTTCAACCTGAAGAAGATATTCTTTTTTATAACCCTTATCACCGGGATATTTACCACGGCTATGGCATTGCCAATAGGGTATAATACGCTTTTCCTGATGCTTGTATTGCAGGCAACCTTCAGCGTTGTGTTCTTCCCAGTGGGTGTTGTAGTGATCTCCAGGATCACCACCCAGAAAGAACGAGGCATAATTACGGGTATTCTGTTCAGCGTGGCAGGAGTTATCGGACCCGGACTTTCTCCAATTATCCTTGGTGCGATTGCGGATGTCTGGAGTTTTACTTCCGGCATATTCGTTGTGGGTATTATAACAACCATCTCAGGCTTTTTTATTAATCGGCTCAATCATATATCAGAGTAATTCAGACTATTGATAAAAAAATTTCTTATCCGTTATACAGATTTTTTCTCAGCATAGAAAAAATCTGTTCACAAAATAAAAAACGCAAAAATATTATTGGCAGTTCGTCGGGCAAAGTCCGACAAACTGCTAGTTATTCCTTATTCATATCAAACATTTATCTGATACGATATTACCAAAAGCATTGCAGTTTCATCCTGACGATTATTTTTTTCTTTACACTTGTGATTTTTTTCCATAAATGGTACGAGTATTTTCCGTCAAAGGATCCGTATTGTCAGTAATATTTGAGGTCTTTGTGTCTTTGCGAGGTCTTCATATTCAATCTTAAGCATAGCAGCCGGTTATTTGATGATATCGTCCTGGTCACTCAGCTGGGATTGACCATGGCGGGAAGTATCCTTTTCTGTTTTGCCGTCGGCTATTTCCTGGATAAATGGCTGGGCACAAAAGGACTTTTCATCACAATCTTTATTATCCTGGGCGTAATCGGTGGCGGGGTCACTGTATTTAGACAGATAGATAAGACAATGAATCTTAATAAGAAAGACCATAAATCCGAGAAGCATGAATAAAGAGATCAGTAAAATTCAGAAAAAGTATTGTTCGCTGGCAATGATCATTGTCATTACGGTTGCCCTGGTGTTAATTCTGATCGGCGAAACACCGGCAGGGAAAGGTCTGGTGCTGGGGACGCTGTTCAGCATATTTAATTTCATCATTATGGGGCATCTCGTCTCGTTTAAACTGACAGGTTCCCGGGCAAAGGCCAGTGTCTTTGCGTTTGTCTCTATTCTTTTAAGGTTCGGCCTCATGGCACTGCCCTTGATTTTCTCCATGCTCTCTGAGGCCGTTCACTTTGCGGGGGTCGCAATAGGTCTTTTCATGATTCAATTGACTATCCTGCTGGATCAGGTCATAAGGGATCGTCTTATCTCAAAAACGATTGACAGGCTAAAACCATGGATGAATTAACGCATATCTCTCAAATTACCTTTTCCCTGTTTGGAGTAGATCTTATTTTTAATACGCGCACCATATTCATGACCTGGATCGTTATGGCCGCTTTAATCATCTTTGGTTTTCTGGCTACCCGGAAGATCGGATTTTTGCCTGCCCCGTTTCAGGTTGTCGGGGAGCTTTTGGTAGACGCTTTTTACGGCCTTGTGGAAGACGCATTGGATGAAAAAATGGCCAAAAAATATTTCCCTATCATATGTTCTCTCTTCATGTTTCTTCTTTTAAGCAACTGGATCGGCATCGTGCCGAAACTCCAGGAACCGACAAAAGATCTAAACACCCCACTTGGACTGGGAGTGATGGGATTTTTTATCGCTCACTATTCCGGTATAAGGGCAAAAGGGTTTAAAGGCTATCTTAAGGTATATATTGATCCTATCTTCTTTATGGCGCCTTTGAATATTATTGGTGAATTATCCAAAGTTATATCCATATCTTTCCGTTTATATGGAAATATCATGGGAGGAGCTATTATTATTCTTGTCGTTTCCTACCTTGTTTATAGCCTGATCCTTCCCCCATTTTTAATCTGTTTTTTTGGTCTATTTATTGGAACGATTCAGGCCTTTGTCTTCACCATGCTGACACTTGTCTATATCTCTGTTCAGGTTAAATAACAATGACTATTGATATTCCTATGACAATAAAGATGGCCTCACTTGGAGGAGCGGGCATGTGTATGGGTTTTGGAGCCATTGGGGCGGCCCTGGGTGAGGGTTACGCCGGAGGCCTTGCCAACGAAGCCCTTTCCAATAGCCCCGAACAGTCCCGTGAAATTGTGAAGAACATGCTTATCGGGCAGGCCCTTGCCGAGTCGGCCGCCATTTTTGCCCTGGTTATCTCCATTGTTCTGCTCTTTGGAAATATATCTTCGGACAGTATTGTGGTGGGAGCCGCACTCGTCGGCGCCGGATTGAGCATGGGACTGGGGGCCTTCGGTTCTGGAGTCGGAGCCGGTTATCCGGCCGGCCAAGCATGCGTGGGACTATCCCAGAAACCGGAGCTTGCAAACAAGATTACCACCAATATGCTTATCGGATCAGCGGTATGTCAAACTCCGGCCATCTTTGCGATGGTCATCTCGCTTATACTCATGTTTATGAACTTTGGGGAAAGGCCCATAAACCCAACCTGGGCGGCGCTTTTAGGGGCCGGTCTATCCATGGGATTTGGGGCCATAGGGTCCGGAATAGGATCGGGATTTCCCGCGGGCGAAGCTTGTAAAGGAATAGCCAGGCAACCAGCTATCATCAACCGTATCACAACCAATATGCTTATCGGATCAGCGGTATGTCAAACCCCGGCCATCTTTTCCATTGTGGTTGCCTTGATGCTCATTTTTATGGACTTCGGTCATCTTCCTGACATTGCATGGGCGGGTATGATCGGTGCCGGACTCAGCACCGGTCTTGCCTCCATCGGCTCCGGGTTTGGTGGAGGATATGCGGCCGGAGCGGCATGCGAGGCTATTTCACGGCAACCGGAGACATACGGCCAGGTGACGACCACAATGCTGGTTGGCCAGGCGGTCTCCCAGACCCCTTGCATTTTTGGACTCTTGATAAGCTTTGTTCTTATGTTCAGCGTTTTTCCGGAATCAGCAGCCCTCAGCTCTTCCATGGCTCTTCTTGGAGCAGGCATCTGCATGGGATTTGGGGGTATAGGCCCTGGAATAGGAAACGGTTTCGCTGCGCAGGGCGCTATAAAATGGGTGGCCAGAAATATCGAGGCCGCAGGAGATTTGATGAGAACGATGCTCGTGGCACAGGCTGTTTCACAGTCCACGGCTATCTATGCCATGGTTATAAGTCTCGTTCTACTTTTTGTCATCTAAGACCGTTAATTAATATTTATCATTCTTAGGAGGTTATGATATGTCAATTGAAGGTGCAGATCTAGTTAAGGCCGCAGCATTTCTGGGAGCAGGCATTTGCATGGGTATCGGAGCCATTGGCCCTGGTGTCGGTGAAGGCTTTGCAGGTGGAAAAGCCTGCGAGGCTATCGGAAAAAGGCCCGAAGAGGCCGGACTGTTGACCAGAACTATGCTGGTTGCGCAGGCCGTTTCAGAATCCACAGGGATCTATTCGCTGGTAGTCGCTTTATTACTCCTCTTTGTAGTATAGATGTCCTGAGCGGGATAAACCGATGATAAGCATCAACGCAACCCTATTCCTTCAGATCATTCATTTTCTGATACTGGCCTTTATCTTAAACCGTCTCATGTTCAGACCCATCATAAAGTTGATGGATGAAAGAAAAAAATACCTTGGAGAGACAAAAAATGAGGTGGCCAGGGTCGAAAAAGAGACCGACGACCTGATGAAAAAATGTATCGCAATAGAGAAGAATGCAAAGGACAATGCAAGGAACAGGAATACAGAACTCAGGCAAGAAATCATGATGGAAGCGGAGAAGATTATTAATGATACAAGATCTCAAGCATCCACGATCAAAGATAAAACTGCCGAAGAGATCAACGATCAGCTTAGGATAGCCAGCCAGGCCATTCGCGGTGAGGCCATGGTATTGGCAGACGATATAACCGAAATGGTAATCGGCAGGAGGATTGGTAATTGAGCTTTAAAAGGCACATATACTTGATTATCGTTTTTTTGATGCTGATTTCTTTTACTGTCATCATATCCGGATCTGACGCCTTTGCGACTGAACAGGCCGGCAAAGGACGAAAGATATGGGACAATATCATGCTATGGGTCAATTTCGGCATTTTGGTGTTTTTTTTCATCAAATTCGCAAAAAAGCCTTTAATGGACTTTTTAAACGGAGAACGCGGTAAGATTGAAAAGACGATTGACTCTGTTGATGAAGAGCTTGAAAGGGCCAAGTCCAGGATGGAGCTGGAAGAGGATAAGCTTAAGAATATAGATGCGCATATTCAAAAAGATCTGGAGGCCATTATTGAAATCGGAAAGCGTGAAAGAGAGCAGATTATAGAAGAGGCGAAGTTCAGTGCGGACCTCATGATAGACGAAGCCAAAAAAGTTGCCCGGAATAATCTGGATCTGGCAAGAAAGAAATTCGGAGAGAAGATGCTCGATATGGCCATCTCCATAGCGGTTGAAAACATAAAAAAGTCGATCTCATCCGAAGAAAACGAAAGGATAATCGATCAATTCTCGACCGGCTTGAGTACGCAAAAAGTCTTTTCCATCACACGTGAGGCGTAAACCGGTTCTCTTTTCTTATACCCGGCATGGTCTGATACAAACATATAATGAGGTGAGCTGTATCCTATGCTGTCAGGTCTTTTTCCCCTGACGGGCCTTATTCGCCTCCATAATTTTACTCAGCAAATCCTCCAGATCGCATGGTTTTAAGAGATAGTCAAAGGCCCCGTATTTAATGCCGTCTCTCGCCGCTGTCTGCGAACCGTGCCCTGTCAGCATTATGACCTCCATGTCCGCATTCATCTGTTTAAATATGCGCAGGACTTCAATGCCATCCATGTCCTCCATTTTCAGATCCAGTATAGCCACATCAAATTCATGCCGACTAACAGCCTGCACCGCTTCAGCTCCGCTTACAGCCTTGGTTATATCCAGGCCTCTCTTGCTCAGGCGGTTGGCTAGGACATTGATGTATGCGACTTCGTCATCAACCAGAAGCACACGTATATTCTGCGAGGATCGTTGCATCAGACGATAATTCCTTTTTCTCAGGCTCCTCAAGGCCGGCATGTCAACGAAGCTCCGAAGGCATGAGGAGCCTATGGTATCTTCAACTCGAAGTGACCCGCCGTAACTCCGGTCCTGATTTGCCACGGTCTTGGAGAAAACCCCAATTTCTCCCGTGGCACCAGGCCATGGCTCCCTGCGGAGTCGGGTGACCGGCCATTTTTCAAACACCATGGTTGGTCATTATTTTTTCCAGTTGCGCTTTTTCAATTTTTTCCGCGTGTTCCCTTCTCTTATCAGCGGCCTCCATGACCTTTTCCACCAGTTTATCTATATCACAGGGCTTCATCAGGTAATCAAATGCACCCGCTTTCATGCCTTCAATGGCGGATTCAATTGTGGCATGGCCGGTAAGCATGACTACTTCAATCAGGGGATACCTTTTTTTGATCTCGTGCAGTGTTTCAATCCCGTCCATACCCGGCATCTTGACATCCAGCAAAATGACATCAAGATTCTGATTTGTCTTCAGTAGATCCAGGGCATCCGAACCGGATCCAGCCGAAATTGCGGAAAACCCCCTTTTCTGAAGGCGTTTGATCATCGTATCGACGAACGCGGCTTCATCATCTACCAGCATAATATAAGGTGCTGCCATTTCCATTCTCCTTTATTTTTTGTTATCGGTCCTATTTATCTGTTTGACCGGATATTGTTTCATCTTCTGAAATATCCATCTGACAAGGGATCCAGATCCTAAACCGGGTACCCTGTCCTACGGTACTGTTGACATCGATTTTTCCGCCCATTTTCTGAATAATACCGTAACATATGGAAAGTCCCAGACCGGTCCCCTTCCCTACTGGCTTGGTGGTAAAAAAAGGATTGAAGATCAGCGGCAGGTTGGATTGCGGGATCCCCGGCCCATTGTCTTCCACGGTTACGACAATGTGATCCTTTTCCAGCCGGCTCATTTTGGTGGTGATATGAATCTTGCCGCCGCTCTTTTCCATGGCATCCAGTGCGTTGTTGATCAGGTTTAGAATTACCTGCTGCATTTCCGATGGGGAGATCGTGACATAGGGCAGATCAGTCATCAGATCGGTGGTAATGGTGATCTTGCTGTAGCGGGCCATCTGCTCGGATAAGGTGATGATTTCCAATATAAGATCGTTTATCTGAACATTTTTTATGGTGGAATCGGTCTTCCGGGCAAAACTAAGTAATTTATGGGTAATTTCCTTGCAGCGCTGGCCCTGAATTCGGATCTGGTCCAAAGCCCGTTGTATTTCCGGCAGATCCAGATTAATCCCCGAAGCCATGGACGGTTCGATATCTTCAAGTAAATCGCCGATCCATCCGGACTCCTCCACCATTATGGCCACGGGGTTATTGATTTCATGTGCAATCCCGGCCGCCAGCTCCCCCACCGAGGCCAATTTACCGGTTTCTATCATCTGCTGGTTCAAATGTTCTTTCTCTTTATCCGCTTGCCGGATGCGCCTGATCATTCGTCCGGATAAGACCACGGTCATGGCGATGATCGCCATGGCGCCCAGAAAAAATATGGCCGTAGCCATGCCTAACATCCAATTAAGCTCGGAAAAGGCGTCCCGCGCTTGCTGTTTGATAATCAACAGCCAGTCCCCGCCTTTCAGGCCTGCAACTGCGAAAAGGTGTTTTTGTCCGGTATGGTCCTCACGCTCCACTATGTGCACTTCTTCATCCGCATTGTTCATTATGTCTGTAAAATACTGGTAGTATTTCTGGTTTATCTCATAATCAAAGGGGGGAATGGTCTGAAATTGAATATCCCGGTTAATGATAAATGCAAAACCTGTTTTGCCGATCCGCATGTTTTTGACCAGGGTGTTGAAGGCGTTGAAATTAATAGTGGCCCGAAGCAACCATGGTCTCCCCTGGTGATAATTGCCAACCGTGATAATAAAATGGGGACTTTTGCGAAGCCCCATAAACACATCACTGATGAAGAATGGTTTATTAATGGCAGATTTAAACCAATCCGCCTCTGCGTAGCTGGCATTTTCCAGGTTATACTGCCCTGCATAGGCCGACTGATTGCCGTTTTGATCGATAAATCCCAGGTCGACCAGGACTTCCCCGTATGAGGCCCTTAACCGATGTAATTCTTCTTCCAAAAAGGCAGTGTCAGACAGGGTGTCATAGTCGTAGTGCCCGGTCAGTGAAAGGAGGTTGGATAATCTTTCATTTAAAAAGGTATCGATATTCTGCTTATGTTTCTGGACCAGTTCTGCCAGATGGGCATAGGTCTTTTTCTTGTAACTTGTGTTGAACTGGTACAGGAGAAGACAGATGACCAGGATTAAAGGCGCAAATGAAACCATGATGATCGTCAGGATCATCTTGCGATGGAGCAGGCGGTAGTAGCCATCTCCGGTCTTTTCCCTGTTAGTCATTTATGGTTCTTCTCCAATTTAGTACGAAAATAAAGTTTAACAATGTCGGTATGTAATTCAACGTTATCTCTAAAGACCGTGGCCTGGGGAGCACTTTTTACGAGCGAACTCGTTCCTGGCCAGTTTTACGCATACTGCCT
>JAFGDF010000059.1 GCA_016932235.1 Deltaproteobacteria bacterium
AAATTTCTTCTCAAATCACCGGAGGAACCTTTGAGCAACTTTTATATTGGTTGGAAAATCGTATTCATCCTTTTTTTTATAACATTTTACATACACGGGGCATTTATCTTAGGATTTACCGCCATCTTTGAACCTATTGTCAACGAGCTTGGCTGGAGCTACACCCAGATCTCCATTGCAGCATCCATACGCGGTCTTGAGGTAGGCCTCTTTGCACCCCTTATGGGCTTTTTTGTCGATCGCTACGGCCCGAAAAAGTTGCTGATTTCCGGCGTTACTTTAATCGGGATGGGTTTTATTTTATTGAGCCAGGTCCATACACTGATAATGTTCTACTCCATATTCTTCCTGATTACTTTAGGTGTAAGTGCATTTTCGGGACCTGTTACCACGCCTGCTATAGCCGGCTGGTTTAAAAAAGATTTTGGCAAAGCACTCGGGGTCATGTCCTGCGGAAGCGGCGCCGGGGGATTACTTCTACTGGCTATTGTGCGGTTCATCGATCTTTTTCAGTGGAGAACCACCTTGATTATTCTTGGCCTGGGCATGTGGATTATCGGGATTCCTTTGACAATTGCATTTCGAGACCACCATGAAAAAGAAAATGATTTCGCAGATAAGGGAGTTTCAAATACACCGCTTTCGAGAAATAATACAGGAAGTCATGAAATCCATTTTAAGGAGATTATTAAAAACAGGACTTTCTGGCAGATATGTTCGGCCGAAGGAATCAGATTAACAACCCTCACCGCGGTCCTCACCCACATAATGCCATATCTGAGCAGTATTGGGTTATCCAGATCCATTGCAGCGCTTGTGGCTACCGTCACCCCCTTAATGAGTATCATCGGAAAGCTTGGTTTTGGGTGGCTGAGTGATCGTTTTGACAAAAGATATGTTATGGGGATCGCCTATCTGTTAGCCTGTCTTGGACTTACAGCTCTTTCCTATGCGTATATACCGTGGTTTATTTTCCCGTTTCTAATATTTTTCCCCATATCATGGACAAGCGGGGTACTGAGAGGGGCAATTTTGAGAGAATATTTCGGAACAAAAAAGTTGGGCTCTATTTTAGGATTCATGGCAGGCATATACGCATTTGCCAGGCTCTTTGGGGCGCCCATTGCAGGATGGAGATATGACTCAACAGGGAGTTATTATCCCATATGGCTTGTTTTTGCTGCAGGTTTCATTCTATCCGCAGCACTGATCTTTACGCTTAAACCGACAAAAAGACAATTTACCTAAAAAGATTTGAATAAGAGCGTAATTTCTTTATAATGGAAAAAATCTCATCAGAGAAAAGGAGGAGAAAAAATGCTGCTATCAAACAGGGTCACCCTTATTTCAGGAGGAGCGACAGGAATGGGAAGGAGCATCGCGGTTAAATTTGCCCGGGAAGGCAGTGATATCGCAATCCTCGACATCAATATGAAGGAATCGAATGAAACATTACAACAGGTTTTAGAAAATGGAAGAGAGTGCCTGGTTCTCGAATGCGACGTCTCGGACAGCGTCGGCGTGCATGAAAATGTAAGTCGGGTTATCCACAGATTTGGAAAGGTGGATATCCTTGTCAATAATGCGGGAGGGACTTCATCAGCCCTGATGCCCCCCGGCTATTCTCCCGGTCAGCCGGGCATAGAAAATATCTCGGAGGAAGAATGGGACAGGGTCCTGGCGGTAAATCTTAAGGGCGTTTTTCTCCTGTGCAGGGAATGCGTTCCCCATATGAAAGAAAAGGGGTATGGCAGGATTATCAATATCTCTTCTCTTGGCTGGCTTGATCCTCCCGGTCCTTCACCGCACTATCACGCTGCAAAGGCAGGAATTGTAGGGCTGACAAATGATCTGGTCTGCCAGCTGGCGCCCCACAATATAACCGTCAATGCCATTCTGCCCGGGCCTGTCCGCACTCCCTTTTATGACGGGATACTTGCATCAAAGACCGATGAAGAAAAAGATGAATTCTTTGACAAACTTGGCAAAACAGTTCCCCTTCAAAGAGTAGGCACTCCGGAGGATATTGCGGGCGTGGCTTTATTCCTTGCTTCAGAACTTTCAAGCTTTGTAGCCGGTGCGAGTATCCCTGTGGGTGGAGGGATACCATTTAAACCCAATTCCTTATCAGCCATGCGCAGGTGATTATATTTGATCAAAGAGGATATAAAAGACATGAAAAAAACAGAAAATAAAATAAACGAAACCCGAAGCATCCGCCTCCATGTCAACGGAAAGGTCCATGACTTGATTGTAGGCAGGGACATCAAGCCCTCCCATACGCTTGCCCACACACTCAGGGAAACACTTGGACTCACGGGAACGAAAATCGCCTGTGACCACGGGGGATGCTGCAGTTGCACGGTCATTATTGAGGGGGAGCCGGTTCTTTCCTGCATGACCCTCACCATCGAGTGCGACGGAAAGAGCATAACTACTATTGAGGGATTGAAAGACCAAAAAACCGGGGAGTTGAACAGTCTCCAGCAATCTTTTGTCGATCATTCGGCCTTTCAATGCGGGTTCTGTACCCCGGGCATGATTATGAGTTCCCAGGCACTGCTCGACACGAAGCCCGACCCTTCTGAGGAAGAGGTTCGGGAAGCCCTGTCAGGACATTACTGCAGATGTATCTCTCACTATGAAGTCATAGGCGCGGTTATGGATGTGGCTAAGGAGGGGAGCCGTTCACCCCAGTCCGGGGAGTATCGCCACATAGGAAAAGGGACACCCAGGGTGGATGCAGAGGAAATCGTCACAGGAACCGCTACATTTATAAGCGACCTGAAACTGCCCGGAATGCTGTACGGAAAGGTTCTAAGGAGCCCCTATCCCCATGCCCGTATCCTGGACATCGATACTTCCGGGGCGGAAAAGCTGCCCGGTGTTGAAGCTGTCGTGACCTTCAAGAACGCCCCTGACTGGAAGGCGGGCAACCTGCAATACGTGCGTGTCCTTGAAGAAAGGGTCCGTTTTGTCGGTGATGCGGTCGCTCTGGTTGCCGCTGAAACCGAGGAGATAGGGGAAGAGGCGCTTGAGCATATCAGGGTGGAATATGATCAACTCCCCGCCGTGTTCGACGTGGAAGATTCCATGAAGCCGGAAGCACCCCAGTTATACCCCCAATTCCAGGGGAATGTGGCGCCCCGAGGATTTACGGCCTTTGGACCGAACACCCTGCAGGAGATCGTCAGGGGTGATGTAACAAAGGGCTTTGCAGAAGCGGATTTCATTACTGAAGGCGTATACGGTTACGAAGGCATTCCAAATCCCCTGCCCGCCGAGCCCCCGGGGGCTATAGCCATGTGGGAAAGCGACGACAAACTTACCATCTGGTCCGCGACCCAGAGCCCTTTTCTTATAAGGAATATTATTTCCCAGGCCATGGGCGGTCCGGATATCAGGAGCATCGCAACCCAATGCGGAGGCAGTTTCGGATCAAAGAACTGCGCGACAAAAACTATCTTCTACGCGGCTGCCCTGGCAAAGGCAGTCGGCAGGGGAAGACCGGTAAGGGTTGCGCTGACAAGGGAAGAACATTTCACCACCTTCTCAGTGCGATTCGGTTCCCGTCTCCGGGGCAGGGTTGGAATCAAAAAGGATGGGACCGTAACCGCTTTCTCCGGGGACTGGCTGGTCAATACTGGTAATTTTGCCACAGCCACACAGGGCCAGGTTGCCGTAGGTCTTGGGGAGGCTCAGATCATGCTCAGATGCGATAACTGGAATCTCCAGCCATATGTCGTTTTCACCAATCAGACCGCGTCCGGGTCAGTCAGGGGCTTCGGCGGCCAGGAGCTCAAGTCCGCATTCCTCCCAATCCTCATGCAGGCCCTTGAAAAGGCGGATATGGACCCCCTCGATTTCTTCAAGAAGAACTTTGCAAAGACGGGCGACGGTTACTACTGGCGGGACGGAAACTGGTGGATATGCAGAGGGGTGGATTATTCAAAAGCCATGGATGAGGGCGCCAGGGCCTTCGGGTGGAGGGAAAAATGGAAAGGATGGCTCAAGCCCACGTCTGTTGATGGAAACAGGAGAAGGGGAGTCGGCTGCGGGGTTCACGGCAATGCGGATGTGGGTGAAGATCATTCCGAGGCCTATGTCAGGCTCATGCCTAACGGAACAGCGGTCCTTCAGGCCTGCGTGGCTGAATCAGGAGGCGGACAGAGAAGCAGCCTGCGTAAAATGGTTGCGGAAGTTCTCGATCTGCCGCTCGATAAAGTAAGTATTACCGCCTCTGATACCCTCATAAATCCCTTTGAGCACGGCCTTGCAGGTTCCAGAGGCACATATGCCACGGGAAGTGCCGTTACAATGGCGGCTCAGGAGGCCAGACAAAAACTCCTTGAAAGGGCTGCGTCCATACTGGGAGCCAAGGACAAGGATCTGCACACCAAGGATGGCCGGGTTTTCCCCGGGAAAGATCCTGAAAAGGCTGTTCCCTGGAGCAAGGTTTTCGGAGGTCCCGAGCATTCCATCACAGGATTCGGCGCCTTTGAACCGGACTATTCCATCCCCAACTTCATTATGACCTTCGTGGAAGTGGAAGTCGATGTTGATACCGGCATGGTCATACTGCTCAGGGTGACCGGAGCGACTGATGTGGGCCGAATTATAGACCCCTTCGCACTCGAAGGACAGCTTCACGGGGCCCTCGGAGCGGCCGGCATAGATACCGCCCTGTCAGAAGAGACAATCCTGGACCGCACGACAGGCCGAATAATGAACGCAAATATGATCGACTATAAATGGCGCACTTTCATTGGTCTGCCCGAGTTCCGGAATGTCGTTCTTGAGACCCCCGTGCCCACCCATATCTTTGGTGCGCTTGGGGTTGGTGAAATCACAACCTCACCCGGACCAAGCGCGGTACTCATGGCGATTTCCAACGCAATAGGAAAAAGGATGACCCAATACCCATTGACACCGGATAAAATTCTACGGGCCCTGGAAAAGGGTTAAAATCAAAAAACCCCTGACACTGGTAAGTATGGGAGCGGCTGTTAAACAGGGGCTGGAAGGTCAGCGACCCCTTTGAATGACCTGTAACTGCTTGTAGAGCTTTTCCACCTGGATCCTTGTGTCTTCAATAGACTTATCATTGTGGATCACAAAATCGGCATACCCCACCTTTTCATCGATGGGAAGCTGGGCCTTGAGGATTCGGGCCGCTTCATCTCTTGTAATATTGTCACGCGCTACAAGCCGCTCAATCTGTACCTCTTCGGGCACATATACCATGAGATTTTTATGAAACCTGTACTGGAGATTCAGTTCGATCAGGAGGGGAATGACCACCTGTATGATGGCATTCGGGTTATCTTTTGTTATCTCATTCAACCGAGATATAAACCCTTCGTTAATCCTGGGATGCGTGAAACCCTCGAGCTTTTTTCTCTTCTCCATGTCCCTGAATACGATCTCAGATAACTTTTTACGATCCAGTGTCCTGTCTTCATTAAGCACCTGTTCGCCGAAAAAGGCGACAATATCCTTCCATGCCGGTTCCTCCGGTTCAACCACCTCCCTGGCAAGCACGTCAAAATCAATAATAGGCGCGCCTAATTCCTTAAGCATGTTCGCTACGGTTGTTTTACCACTGGCAATGCCGCCGGTTACGCCGATAAGAAGTCTATTATCATTCCCCCTAATGGTTTCAAGCTCACTGAGACCGCCATAGGATAATGGAAATGCCTTGGTCAAATCCTGTTCCGCTCCCGCATAGCTTATGGGATATCGAATTCCTCTCCTGTACAGTGTCTCCATCCCCCTGAGTGCCTTTTCCATCATTCCCGCAGGAAGTGCCATAACCAGGTCTTCATCCTGGGCATGGCCGTAACGCCTCTCGCCGTAACACGGGATTGTCATTGAAGGCTTTCCTGACAGGTAGCACCGGGCAATCGCGTCCGAACAGGATGATTCGCCGACACAGTAAAATTTCATCACTTCATAATCCTCGACCTGGAGGGAATTGATGAGCAGCATCATCTGGGCGGGATTGGCATATATCAGCACAATGTCGGGGTCAAAGGGTTTATACACCAGGGGGGCCATAACCACGGCTTCATAAGTGTTCATGGGTAATCTGGGGATGGAAGCCTCATATTTTGC
>JAFGDF010000060.1 GCA_016932235.1 Deltaproteobacteria bacterium
ATCTTGACTTAATAAACTTAAATGACTATTAAATGCCTATCTTTTTACTGCGCATTTTTTGTGTAGACGATCACCAGTCATTGATAAACTTTCCGGCAAGACATATTGCTGCTTTTGTTATGGATAATTTCAGCAATATAAAGACCGGACACTACTGAAAAATTTTAGATGATATTATTTTGGAGGAAAATAATGAAAAAGAGTTATCTGTTTTTATTTGCAGTATTGTTTTCAGTTTGTTTATTGTTCGGGGACAACGCATCAGCCGCGGATGTCATCAAGATGTCCACCACCACCAGCACGGAAAATTCCGGGCTTCTTGATGTGCTGCTGCCCGAGTTCGCAAAGGACACCGGGATAGAAATCAAGGTATTCGCGAAGGGTACCGGGGCCGCCATAAGGGACGGCATTGACGGCAACGTGGATATCATCTTTGTACATGATCCGGAAAGAGAGGAAAAGTTCGTGGCTGACGGTTATGGCGCTTACAGATACGCCGTGATGCATAATGATTTTGTCATCCTCGGCCCGGCAAAGGACCCGGTCGGGATCAAGGGTTTGACCGCGGCCCAGGCAATGAAAAAGATAGGGAACGCGAAAGCAACCTTTGTTTCAAGGGGTGATGACAGCGGCACACACGCGAAGGAACAGGAACTATGGGCATCATCAGGGACACCACTCCGGAAAGAAACCATTAAAACCGTACAGGACGGGAAAGAGATCACACGCACATTCCAGCATCCCGGCGGACTCGGCCAATGGTATATGTCCATCGGCCAGGGTATGGGAAAGACCCTGACCTTTACGGATGAAAAGCAGGCTTATACCCTTACGGACAGGGGAACCTATCTGGCTTACAAGTACGGAAGGACAGAGGGCCTGGATCTTGAAATTCTCTGCGAGGGAGATCCGGGCCTGTTCAATCCCTATGGCATCCTTCCGGTTAATCCTCAGAAGTATCCACATGTAAAATTTGAACAGGCGGATAAATTTGCAAAATGGCTGGTTTCCGAGAAGGCCCAGGCCCTGATCGCCGGTTACAAGATTCACGGCCGGCAGGCATTTTTCCCGGACGCGATTTCGGATGCGGGTAAATAACTGCAAAAAGTTACCGGCTTACGATCTTTATTTAGTGATTCCGTAGCGCGGGGCAGGCCGGACTTCAGGGAGTCCCCGCGCAACTTTCCCATCTTTACTGTAATTTTAAGTTAATTTAAAACATTACCTAACCATGTCATTTTTCATCGACAGCATTCATTCAGCATTTCTGCTCATTATCGCCCTGGACAGGGAGATGCTGGAGATAATCAAAGTCTCCCTCAATGTGAGCACCGTATCGACTATTGTAGCAAGTCTCATCGGGATTCCTGTGGGAATTTACATATCCCTGAACGAGTTTCCTGCAAAACGCCTTGTCATCACAATACTGAACACCCTGCTTGCCCTGCCGACCGTTGTAATAGGTCTGTTTGTATATTCCTTTATTTCAAGGAGGGCGATCTTCGGTCCCCTGGATCTTCTCTATACCCAGAAGGCCATGATTATAGGTCAGATTATCCTGATTGTCCCCATTGTCACTATCTTTACTGTTTCTGCAGTAAGCAGGATCGATGACCGCTACCGCAAGACAGCATTAACCCTTGGTGCGAATGCGCTGCAGACCGCCAGGGTCATAATACGGGAGGCCCGTTTCAGTATCGTGGCCGCGATTATCATGGCCTTTGGAAGGGTCATAGCGGAAGTGGGTATCAGTATGATGCTGGGTGGCAATGCAAAGGGATTTACCAGGACCATGACCACCGCCATGGCCCTGGAATATGACAAGGGTGAATTTGTCTTAAGTGTCGCCCTCGGAATAGTGCTTCTTTTGATAACTTTTGTCATCAATGTCTTTTTTAACTATCTCCAGGGAAGAAGCAAGATATAATACCTATGCTTTATGAAATAAAAAATCTAATAAAAAGTTATAATGGTCGTGTGGTCCTTGACCTTCCCGCCGTCTCCTTTCAGAGAGGCAGTATCATCGGACTGCTTGGCCCCAACGGCGCCGGAAAGACAACTCTTCTGGAGATACTGGGCTTTCTCCTTGCGCCGACCTCGGGAGAGGTCAGACATCTCGGGGAAAAAGTGGATTATGGCAATTCCGGAATTATTAACTTGCGTCAAAAAGTAGTCCTGGTTCAGCAGAAACCGATTTTGTTCAGTACGACGGTCTACAAGAATATCGAATTCCCCTTAAAGATACGCAAAAAGCCCATGGTTGAGCGGAAGGCTATCATTGGAGATCTTCTCCGGATGGTGGGGATGGAAGATTTTTGTTACGCCAGGGCCCTTCATCTTTCAGGCGGTGAGACCCAGCGGGTCGCTATTGCCCAGGCCCTTGCCTGTTCGCCCGAGGTGATCCTGATGGATGAACCCACTGCCAGCGTGGATGTGGAAAATCAGATAATTATTGAGCGTATCATAAGAGACATAAATAAGGAAAAGGGGATCTCCGTGATATTTACCACCCATGACCTGATCCAGGCCGCACGGATAGCGGACGAAACCCTTTTTCTGTTTGACGGCAGGGTTGCAAAATCCATCCATGAAAACATCTTCAGCGGACATATCGAGTCCGATGACAGAGGCGATAAATACTGTGTCCTGCCCAATGATATCAGGCTCCATGTTCAAACCGACAGGACAGGACCGGCCCGCATTTCCATCAGGCCGGATATGGTAAGCATCCTCCATTCCCTTAAAGATCCTGCTGAAAACAGCAGTTATAAAGGCCGGCTCCTTCAGTTGACCTATGAACAGAATCGTGTAAGGGCACTTATAGATGTAGGGCTACCCATTAGTGTCTTGATCCCATGGGACGCTTTTGCTAATATGCAAATGATTTTGGGTGAAGATGTATTGCTCCAATGCCCCCCTGAAAGCATAGAATTTTTCTAAATAAGGAGATATCAGCGGATGGAAAAGAAGCCGTTTCTTAACACTCGGGAGGTTGCCGAATTGCTTGATATAAATGAGAAAGTGGTATACTCCCTTATCAATGAAAAAGGCCTTCCCGCCAGCAAGATAACCGGAAAATGGCTTTTCCCCCGGCCTCTTGTGGAGCAGTGGGTCGAAAACACGACCGTCAATTATCCCAAGTCCCGTAACCCGCTCCCCCCCTATGAGGGGCTAATCATAATATGCGGCAGCAATGATATCCTCCTCGAAAGGATGATATCCTTTTTTCACAATCAACATCCCGGTCATGTGGCCGTATTCGGCAATCTGGGGAGCCTGGGCGGTATACGCTCCCTGCGGCGAAATCTTTGCCATATCGCTTCAAGCCATCTGCTTCAGGAGGATGAAAAGGAATATAATTTCGGTTTCGCAGCAGAAGAGCTTGACATGGTGCCGGCAGTCGTCAACTTCTGCCAGAGGGAACAGGGCTTTGTCATCGCAAAAGGTAATCCCAGGGGGATCAACAGTGTAGAAGACCTTGCCAAAAACGGGATCAGGATTGTGAATCGTCCCACAGGATCCGGTACGCGCCTGCTTTTGGACGGAGAGTTAAGAAAGGCCGGGATAAGAGGCGAGGAGATAGACGGCTATGGGATTGAATTGCAGAGGCACCTGGATGTAGGGCTGGAAGTCCTGTCCGGCAGGGCCGATGCCGGCCCCTGTATAAGGGCGGTTTCAGGGTTGCTGGATCTTGATTTCATTCCGTTGCGATGGGAGAGGTTCGATCTGATTATCCTGAAGGAGAAATTTTTCGATCAGGGTATTCAGATGTTCCTGGGCCTGCTCCGCAACCCCGCATTTCAGGAAAAGGCCGCTGATCTGAAAGGGTATGACCTGAGCCGTTCCGGGGAGATGCTGTACCCCATGGGGGATTGAATATCCCGATATGTTCCATTATTTTGTGCACTGTTGCACTGTTTTTTATGCATTTAACTACAACAGCCTCATGACTCAATCCATAAGAATCTCCTGAATCCATTGACGGAACCGCTCCATTGTCCATCTTCCCTGTCCTGGCACAGATATTGTAATGATCGCCTTATAGAAATAACAGGAGGAAAAATTTTATGGCTCAACCGATCAAAAAATTTAAGTGCGGCTCATGCGAGGTCTCTATTTTTGAAAATAGTACTTTAAAAGACGGGAAAAAAGTCAAGACTAAAAAGGCCTCTTTCCAGAAGCGATACAAAGACGCCGAAGGCGAATGGAAATCCACAACCAGCCTCGATGCCAATGATATTCCAAAGGCCGAACTGGTGCTAAATGAGGCCTATAAGTTCCTTGTCCTTGAAAAAGATGGCGAGGAAACGGGGGCGTGAGGAAATAATAGTGGAGTAGACCTCTGTTGAATAAACCCCGGCTACCTTGATGTAAGCTTGATCTCTATACGTCGATTCTTGCGATATGCCTCGGGCGTTTCAGATGGATCGATTGGATAAAATTTACTGAAACCGGCGGCTATCATACGTCTCTCAGGGATACCCTGCTTGGCCAAAAACCGGACCACGGACACAGCTCTTGATGTTGACAGTTCCCAGTTGGAAGCAAACTTCTCGTTATTTATGGGAACTCTATCTGTATGGCCGTCGATCCTGATTATCCAGTTGATGTCTTCCGGTATCTTTCCTGAAATCTCTTTTATAATGTCCGCCATCTTAACAAGATGTACCTTGCCTTCATCCCCAATCTCAGATGAACCGGAATCGAATAATAATTCGGCCTGCAGAACAAAGCGATCCCCTACAATGCTGACATTGGGATTATCACCCAGGATCTCTCTTATACGTCCGAAAAACTCCGACTGGTAATATTCCAGTCTGTTAACCTCTCTGGCCAGAACGATGTTTAATCTTCGGCCGAGATCTTTTAATTGCGCCTCCTGAGCTGATTTTTCAGCCTCCGTGACTTTAAGGGCACTGCTTATCTCATCGAGTTGCTGCTTCATTCTATCGATCTGCCGGTTAAGGAGGGACACCTCGGCCTTCGCGCTGCTTGAAAGCTGGTGCTCCTTTTCCAATGCCTCTTTCTGCTCACCAATAATGGCGGACAATGCCTGGATACGAATTTCACTCTGCTCTATCTTTTTTTGAGATAGCAAAGTGAGTTCTCTTTCATCGGCCAGTCGTGCTTCAAGCGCTTTGGATCTATCCCGCAATGCGCCCAGTTCGGTATCTTTATCCGATAATGAGAGGGCCATTACTCCAATTCGCTGTTCAAGTTCCATCCTCAATGTCCTTAATGAACTGATATCTTCCTGGAGACTGGCAATAGTGAGAAGATGTTTTTCTATCTCCTGCCGATCTGCTGCTGATTGCCGGGTTAAATCAGCCACCCGGGAACCGAGCCTCTCCCTTTCCTGTGTCAGGTCTTCCAGCATGCCTGACAGATCTGTTATCTCAGCCACTAATGTTTCATTTCGCCGCTCCTCCAATCCCAGCAGCCTGGCCAGATCGTTTACCCTTTGATGGAGGGCTGTCAGTTCATTCTCTTTACCTGAAAGGATTTCACTTAATAAAAATTGCGATATCGTAAAGATGAGAACAACAAAAATAACCACCATAAGCAGGGCGGACAGGGCATCTACATATCCCGGCCAGACACTTACAGATCTTATTCCACGTTTTTCAGAGGATATCATATACTCCTTTTTTCTCCCATGCTCTGCTATTCCTTATCTTTTTCCATCATTTTCTTCTGTAATTCGATCAATCGTTCAACTGATTGCTGGTTTTTTCTGATCTCTTTGATAAGAACCTCAAGATTATTTTGGATATTTCCCGTGCTGCCGGTCCTTCTGATCGGTGACATTTCCGATTCCTCCCCCTTGTCCACCAGTTGCGTAACTCCTGACAGCCATTCCTCCATTTCATTGAAAAAACGATTCTGGGCGTGGCTTGCCTGTATATCAATAAATCCCAGTACCAGCGATCCACCCAATCCGAAAAGGGAAGAGCTGAACGCCGTTCCCATGCCCGACAGCGGATCCTGAAGTCCTTCTTTTAACGTCTCAAATACAAGGGCGAAATCTCCTGTGCCTACCTGCAAACCACCGATAGCCTTTCCAACCGATGAGATGGTCCCGAGCAGCCCCCAGAATGTCCCCAGCAGGCCTAAAAAGACCAGCAGACCGATCATGTAGTGTGAAATCTCCCGAGATTCGTCCAGGTGCGCCCTGATTCCCTCAAGAACGGTTCGGAGAGACAGCGCCGACAACCTGAACCGGTCCTGTCCTATGTCTGAAAGGTGTTTTATCAATGGTTTAAGAAGTATCGGACTTTCCTCGGCCACGGAACGCCCTGCCCGTCCTGTCCTAAATACATTCATCCAGTTAATCTCAGGTTCCAGCCTGAGGACCTGATAAATGTTAATACCTGTTCCAACGGCAAAGGCGCAAAGTATCATGAGATTAAATCCCCAATTGGCCATGAATGCGGCCTTCAGCGACGCAAAAAGGAGTGCGCAGACAACCCCGACAATGGCGATGCAGATAAGCATAAGATACAGATAATGACGAAGATTACTCATATTTCCTCATTTTTTTAGTAAGGCTGTTTACAATAATCCTCTGCTCCGGACTGAAGAATCTTGAGACAAAGGAATAAAATATGTTTTAGGCTTTAGTCCGCAGATAGAGTTCCCTGAGATATAACGAGATCCCCAGCAATAGACACGTATCCGCAA
>JAFGDF010000061.1 GCA_016932235.1 Deltaproteobacteria bacterium
TCCTGGGCCATAAAAATGTGGAAACAACAATGATCTATACCCATGTTCTCAGGAATATGTCAATAGCCCCGAAAAGCCCGTTAGATAACCTGCTTGAAAGCAAAAAGACTTATGCCTTAAACAACGAAGAATGAATTTTAAATATAGAGGGAGTCCCATTATACACGAAGAGGATCCATCGCTTCAAAGGCCTGGTGACTGGCAATAAAAGGGGTTCCGTAAAGAACCCCTTTTAATTTTAAGTATTGCGGATTTTTATCCCTTGATAATCCTGGGGATCATCATGTGGTTCTGGGGACATATGGAAGTGGGGTTCTGATAGCAACAGCCAGCAAAGGCCACGATATATTTCCTCAGATCGGGCAGTGATACGATCTCGTCAACAAACCCCCTGTTTGCACAGTAAATTGGCCTGGATTTCCGGTAGTATTCCTGTGCCAGTTCGTTCATCTTGTCGATGACCGGCTGGAGGGGCCGACCCGCGTCCTTTTCCTTTACCAGCCTTCGGGAGAATGATGCCGCTGACGCGGTCTCTCCATGCATGACATAGATCTCCGTCATGGGGGTGCCGAGCGTGAAGGCGTTATGGTTGTTGGCGGTCGGACCTCCCATAATATAATGGGCAGCCGCGGTTCCCTTTCGAAGGACGATACATATCTGCGGGACATCGGTCTGCTCGATTGAATAGATGAGGGATTGTCCCAGACCGAGAAGCTCGGCCTTTTCAGCGATATCACCCACATCGATCCCTGTTGTATCCTGGAACCATACAATAGGCACCCTGTCCCTTCCGCAGAGAGTAACGAATTCGTTCATCTTTATTAGTCCCTGGCGGTAGAGCTTCCCTCCGATTCCGGGGTAGGGGGCGTATTCGGGATATTTCGCACCCAGGAATCCCTGCCTGTTTCCTATAAATCCCATCAGGAGACCGTTGATTTTTGCCAGACCCGTATATACCTCGGGGCCGTAATCCGGCCGGAATTCCATATGCTCGCTGTTATCAAATATCCGGGCCAGCAATTCATCGAAATTGTAGCTCCGTTTCTGGTTGAATGCTACGAGATAGTCGGTGTCTTCCGCAGGGAACCTTGGCTCCTTTGGTTCTGCGACTCTAAAAAAATCAGGGTCATAGGCAGGCATCATATCCATGTATTTTTTGAGAGCGTCAAGAACACCCGTCTCCGTGTCATACACTTCCTTGAAAAAGCCTGTCTCGTTGTAATGGATGGGTACGCTGCCCGGAGGCACCTCTTTAAAATGACGCGTTGCCTCGATAAGCTGTTCAGCGCCTTCTTCGTCAAAATAACCCTTCGGGCTCATGCCGCCTACTATACCGCCGCCGCCGACGGCTATATTGGCGTCTTTGTGCGCTATCAGAAGTGTAGGGCTGATTCCCTGGTATCCGCCACCGGCAGGGTTTGTGCCGTAAATTCCGGCCAGGATGGGAACCCCGACTTTTTCCAGTTCCGCGTGTCTGAAAAAGGTCGTGCCGTTTCCCCTTCGATTTGCATAAACCTCTTCCTGTTCCGTCAGCTTCACCCCGCTGCAGTTTACCAGCCATACTAATGGAACGTGCAGCCTTTTTGCCATATCCGTGACCCTGAGCTGATTATCCGCCTGGCCCGAGATCCATGCGCCGGCCATTACTTTGTTGTCAAAACCGATTACCACGGCCCATTTGCCGTTTATCCGGGCCAGACCGTCAATCACACCGGTTGAACCCTCCTCATTGAACTGGGGGTTGTAGAGGGTGTGGAGAGGGCTCCAGGTGCCAGGGTCAATAAGGTGTTCGATCCTCTCCCAGACCGTCATCTGGCCCCTCTTTTTTATTACTTCAGCAGGGATTCCCGCGTTTTTTACCGCCTCGACAGCCGCCTCAACCTCCTTCTCCACTTCCCTGATCTGGGCTATATTTTCCTGCCCGCTTTCCTTCTGCTTGTCGGTGAGTTCCTTGCCGAAAGGCGTCATTACTTCAAAATAGGGTTTCATTTTTTTCCTCCTCAATCCTTCCTTTTATTTAATACTATATTACCTGTTAGCCTTCCTGATCCCGAGCTGGTCAGTGGCAACGATCATCTTGCAGACATTGGCGGATCCCTCAACCATGAAATATGGAGGCGCATCCCGGAAATAACGTGCCACGGGATATTCGGTGGAGTACCCGTAGGCCCCGAGGATCCTTACGGCATATTCAGCCGCCTTTATAGCGACTTCACCTGCGGTAAATTTGGCCATGGCCACCTCCAGGGTGTTGCCCAGATTGCCTTCATCCTTTTGACAGGCTGCCTTATAGACCATGAGACGAGCCGCCTCGATCTGGCATGCCAGGGATCCCACCATCTCCTGAATCATCTGAAAATTACCGATGGACTGGCCGAATTGTTCTCTTTCCATGGCATAGGTAAGGATGGAATCATAACATGCCTGGGCCAGGCCGACGCCGCCTGCCGCAGCGGAAAGCCTTGTCTGATTTAAAGATCCGAAGACGATTTTGGCACCGTCACCAGGCTTGCCCAGGATATTTCCCTTCGGGATCTTGGTGTTTTCGCAGTAGATCTCACCGGTGGGTGTGGAACGGGTTCCAAGCTTATCAAGGTCGGTTGTTGTGACACCCTCGAAATTCTTGGGCTCCAGGATGAACGCGGAAAGACCCTTGCCCTTTGCGCTCCTGTCCGTGTATGCGTAATATATGACCACATCCGCCACACTGGCATTCGAGATCCAGGTCTTTGAACCATTGACAAGCCAGTGATCCCCCTTATCCTCTGCTGTTGATTTGAGGCCCATGACATCGGATCCTGCGTTAGGCTCCGTAATCCCAAAACAACCGATCCATTCCCCGCTAACCAGTTTGGGGATATACTTCTGCTTGAGTTCATCGGAACCGTACCTCAGGATCGTATAGGCGCAACCGAAACACTGCATATTCATCTGTACCCGAAGAGAACTGGAGGCCCGGGCGATCTCCTCTGTAAGGATGTTACCGGCAAGCCACCCCATCATATTGCCCCCATATTCCTCAGGGATAACTGTGCCGAAAAAGCCCAGTTCTCCCATTGGCTTGATTACTTCTTCATGTGGAAAATAGTGGTTTTCATCCCATTCGTCCGCAAAGGGGGCGATCTTTTCAGAGGCAAAATCCCTTGCCATATCTTTTAACATCTGTAACTCTTCACTTAAATTAAAATCCATGAAATAATCCTCCTTTAAAAATTCGGTATTTTTTATTGATATGGAAATTTATTTGTGATTTTTTTCTCAACTTGTGAATAATATACTATTGAATCTTTAATGCAATAAAAATATTTGCAAAATAGCTATATTTTAACTATTTTTCCCATGCATCTATTTGGGATCAAGTGCAGATCAATTAGACACTGTATTTTGGGAAAATATTAGGAATTGACTTTTAAAACAAAAGCGTTTAAAAAAGCCCGCATGTGCAAAATTTAACAATCTTCTATCTATTGAGCAATATTTAAGGGAGATAGCAACCAAATCGAAGAAGGAGA
>JAFGDF010000062.1 GCA_016932235.1 Deltaproteobacteria bacterium
CCCGAGGAATGAGGCGTACATAGAAGTACGTCGCAATGACGAGGGATGAGGGTAACGCAGCAGATGGGCGTTGTCAGACAGCCTCCTTACCCCTGTTTAAAAAAGAGGGGGACGATTACTTCCCCCTTTGTGAAAGGGGGACCGAGGGGGATTTCGAGCAATTATATTCATGGAAGGCCACGCTCCGTCGTTGCCGAAATAGGCGGACACGACAGAGCGAGTCCCTCCACATGCTTGATTACAGAATGTACTTAATTCCATGAAGTTTTGGGATTTTTTATGATTACGTTATTGTTGTCGTCTTAAAAGGATAACAACCCGCTTGGGTAAATCACCGTCCGCAAATACCCTGTGGGAAATAATCTCTACATCTTTAAGCCAGGGGATTTGCCCCATCAATTTCAAAGACATCTCATAATCCTGATCGTCACGACGGTCATAAAACATGTATTCCCATGGAATGGCTTCGAGACCCGAAGGAAGGCCTATATGATCGCCAGCCTCAACAAAAAAGAGTATCCCGTTTTTTCTAGGCTTAAAACGGGCCGGTACGCTCTTAATAAAATCATAATCTCCCATGATCCTGTCACCAAATAAATCAAACCTTGTAGCACCCAATGAAAGGAGAAGTCTCTCAGCGCTTTTTGTTATTTCAGGCATATCCCAGCCAATCCCCCAGAGAGCGCCGCAGGAAAGCGCGTTATAAAGCGTAAGCCCTGTATTGCATCCAGCATCATATACGACTCTATTACTTACAGAACAGCCGCATTCTTCCAGCATCTCCCGGTAATGTTGCCATCGGGTCTTCACATTTCTACTTCCTATGGATATGCCGGGAATTCCCTCATAAAGATATTTTCTGCCTCCCGTGTAAAAAGGCGCTCCTCCAAAATGCGCCTTGTCTTGTATCTCCATTAAAATCCTTTTCAGGATTTTTGACTCATTTCGCAGGAAAAAAGCCTGGAAATCCACAAACAAAGGCTTTCCGCCATTATCGTTACCGATCAGATTTCCATTACAGTCTAATGGTTGAAAATCCCACATGGTATCTGTCTCTTCATGAATCGTTGAGAGATCTCCCTGGTCAAGAATCGATTTAAGTCTGTTAATAAAATCATCATAGTCTTTTTGTCGGATTTCCGGACCGTCAACATGCTGAACTACATAGCATGTCAATAGCCGGTTGCCGCACCGCAGGGCAATGAGGTCATAGACCCTTATGCCCAGGCCATGGGCATAAAGATAATTGGCAACCCGCATTAAGGCAGTTGGAGTGGGAGTCAAAAGCCTCTTCAGGGCAGCTCCAGGGGCAGGGTTCTGTTTGTGATTGGTGTACCGGGCCTGGTTAGGCGGCCTCAGGTTCTTAAGGATTTTGAGTCCGCTATTCCCGGGATAATTACTGAGAATGTTCCCGAATGATCTCCACAATCCATCCTGAGGGGGCAGATAAAATGTCCAACCACCTTCCTTAAAGGCTATATTATTCTTTTTAAGCCATTGACGGAGATCACCTGTGGTCCGGACAGTCAAGTCATCAACAGGATATACCAGGATTTCCTGCCTGGATAAAAAATCCATCAAACGGTTTTTATTGAATTTATTTAAGAGCTTTCCCGTATAAACAGCATGGAAAAAAAACCTGACCTCCTCATATATAGAGTAAATAGAGATCGAGAAATGGTAGATCCAGGGAAAGGGCCTTACTTTTTGCTGTATATATCTGGCAAATCGCATTTTGTGGATATCTATTTACCCCGAGAGATCAGAAAGCAGGAACTGGTGGATGGAACGGCCTGGACCTCTACTGAGGTGAATCTACCCGTTAATTCCCTGAAAATATCAATAGATTGTCGAGCTTCTTCGATGCTGAGGCCCGGAAATTTTTGTTTTAGATAGCCCGAACCTCCTGTTGGCCCTTTGATAATCCGTCTCAAAACAGGCTTGACTGAATAAATAAAGGATTGGACCTTCATCCCAACACCTCCAAGAGGCATTTGGTGAGACCGAGACCCAGTCCATGGATACATCACTGCCAGATCCCTCAGGGCAGAAATGATGTTTTCACAGGCGGTTGGGCCATATAAACCTTTTATATATTCTTCAACCAGGGACTTCACTGCAAGATCCTCATGATCGTGAAGCACGAACCCTGATGGATCGGCAAGCGCCTTTTCCAACAAATCCGCCAGGTCAGGTTCGTTATAAGCCTTTCTGCATATGGCGTTTGGAAGTTCGGAATCAAAGGTTTCGGATGTGATTGGAGCATAACAGATTACAGGTGCGTCCAAAATAAATGCCTCAACGCCCGTTGTGCAGCTATTGTGGATCATGACCCGGGAAGCCAGTATCCATGGAATGACATTCCCTTCGTAAATAATCCTGACATTACGCAGGTCTTTGGTCTGTTCTTTCCATGTTTCCTGGTTTTCCGATGGGTGCGGACGTAAAATGATTGTATAATCAGGGAAGAGTTCACTCAGATACCTGGTCATTTTTATAAAATGGTGATACATCTCACCTAAAAAATCCGCCCATTTAACAAAAAAGGCCTCTTCATCCCTTGTCTCGATCCTCCCCTTTTCTTTCAAGTTTTTAATGACGAAATCACGACCATAGAAGTGATTATACCTGCTGAAATTGCTATTGATGAGAATAAACCGGCCATACCTTTCCCTTAATATTTCCGCTTCATGAGAAAAGATCTCCCGGTAAGGATGCCGGAGCAGATCGAACCTGGGATTTCCAGTGCTGATTATCTTGTCATTCCCCTTACCCACCTTCATCTTTATGGCATCTGCCTGAACCTCACCCCACGAAAAAAATATGTCAACAAGTTTGAAAGATTCTATGGATATTCTTTCTTTCAGGTACGTATCCCGATCCCTGAACGTCAAGCCTTCTTCACACCATGCCACTACCCGGTTCCCCATATTCCTGGTCTTCTTAAAACTCTTTATCTTTGTGGAGGCAATGCTTTTGTCAATATAAATACCACGCGGCAGGTATCTTAAATGTTGATGTATCTCATTTTGATCCCCTAAAATCACATTAAATCCTGCTTCGGCCGCGAAACAGGACAAAAGCGTTTTTGCATGAAATTCCCTTGCCTTTGTTTCAATGGGGATTATGAGGTATAGTTGGTTATCAGGTGAGTTATATAATCTCATTTTAATAAGATATCTTTTTCTGGATCTTCAGGTCAAAACTCTTCAGTATTCCGGCCATCTTTGTTCCCGCATTCCCATCACCATAAAGATAATTGGGCTCAAAAGGTCCATGATTTATCTGCTCTCTTACGGCCCTTAAGATTTCCTCTCTCTCATACCCCACGTCGACGACATTATGTCCTCTTTCTCTTCCTGTTTGGCGTGATCCTATGGTTACCGATGGAACTCCTATAAAGGAGGCCTCCCTTATTCCACTGCTCGAGTTGCCGACAATACATGTGCAATTTTTCAATAAAGGGGCATAAAGCTCTATAGGAAGGCTCTTAAAAAACTTTATATAATCAGGATTCCTCTTTTCCCTGAAATCTCTTATACCCTTTGATATCCCATCAGAACCCGCATCCATATTCGGCCAGATCCATACCGTTCTCATACCTAAGGATTCTACTGCCGCAATTGTCTCTCTTACATAATAAAGGTTCTTTTCATATTCCGTGGTCACAGGGTGCATGATAACGACTATATAGGGCTTGTTCAGATCTACAAATCCCCCCACTCCGGCGGTCTTTTGGAGCTCCATGATTGGAGTCAGGTTATTCAGATTTAGCCTGGCAATCACATCCAGACTCGTAGCCCCGACCGTAAAGATGGTCTCAGGGTGCTCCCCCATACGCTCGATTCGTTTTGCCGCGCTTTCAGTCGCTGGAAAATGCAGATGAGAAAGCTTTGTTATGGAATGTCTTATGCTTTCATCAATGGAGCCTGAGACCTCACCTCCTTCCACATGGGCGACGGCGATATTCATATACGCGGCCGTCATTGCGATAGGCAGGCATTCAAACCTGTCAGCCATAACCATGACAACATCAGGACAGAGATTCTCAAAGGCGGTGCTGAACTCGGTAACCGCCAATCCTGCTGATTTTGCCATGCTTATGGTATTTTCTCCTTCCACAAGAAAATGTATATAACGATCAACCTTTATATTATTTTCAGTCAATGATTTGGCAACGTTTCCGTACTTCTGCAGAAGGGCGCCCCCGCCCACGATAATCTGTAGCTCTATATCATCATCGGAATTCGCAGCCTCTATTAAGGATTTCATTTTTGCGTAGTTTCCGCGGGTCGTTATGGTTACGCATATCTTTCTTGGGCTCAAATCAGTTCCTCCCATCGGATGATTCTGTCTTTATCAATATCTTTCTTCGCCTTTTTGTCGATGACTTTATTGATCTGAGAAGGCGGGATGCCATTTCCGGGTCTTTTGGCACATAGATGACTCGATGTTATTCTTTCCCCGGCAGATATGGGACAGGCGGCGACAAGACTCTTTCGTGCCCAGAGTATGCTTTCCATTTCGGCCCGGCCTGGCGCTTTAATTCCCGAACCGAGGCCCTGCTCAATTTCTCTTATCTGCTGGACCATGAGGCGAAGATCTTCAGGTCCGCATGAGACTTTCCAGTCCTGGGCATTCGGGATATTAAAATCAAGGGATATATGCTTTTCTATGACACAGGCTCCAAGGGCCGCCGCCGCAACAGGGAAATGAATCCCCTGGGTATGGTCTGAGTAGCCCGTAATGACGCCGAATTTTTCCCTGATAGATGACATCGCCCTGAGATTAACTTCCGAAGGGCTTGTTGGATAGGAAGTTACACAATGCAACACCGCAACGTCGGGGTTCTCTGCTTCTGAAAAGACATTTAAAGCCTCTTCGATTTCATTCATTGTGTACATTCCGGTTGAGAAGATAATGGGTTTTTTCTTTGAAGCAATCTTTTTTAAAAAGGGCCAGTTGGATAATTCACCTGAGCCGATTTTAAAGGCAGGAACGTTGAGACTATCCAGAAATTCCAGGCTTGGCTCATCATGGGCGGTGCTGATAAATAAGATCCTCTTTTTATGACAGTATGCGTTAATCTTCCTGAATGCATCATAGGGCAGTTCTCTGGTTCGGAACCTGTCAACCCATTCAGAAGATTCACTGGATATAAGCTCGTCTGTCTTGAAAGTCTGGAATTTTATCGCGTCTGCCTTTGCCTCGGATGCCATGTCAACAAGTGCCATGGCCTTTTCAAGACTTCCGAAATGCGCCACACCGGCTTCAGCTATAATAAAGATCGGCTTCCCTGGTCCTATTACGCGGTCTGCGATACAAATATTTTCACTGAATTTAAAAGGCATGCTTTTCCCTTAAATGATTTACGGGTATTTATTCCTGTGGCTTTTTCCTGGATATTCAAAGATGGCTTATTATTTTATGCTTTGCCGTGTGCGTGATTCCAGCACCTGAATAATCCGGTGTATGGTATAAGACTGTGTCATGCTCCATGCATCTACTGTTGACCCTGCTATGTGGGGAGTAATGATAAGATTTGGATGTACGGCCGCGTATCTTGCAAGGGGGCTCTCTTTGACTCTTTTCTCAAAATCCCTCTCAAATTCGCCCTCCATCACATCCACGGCTGCGCCGGCGATTCTCCCGCTTTCAAGGGAATCCAGCAAGGCAGAGGAATCCACAAGCTCGGCTCTGGCTGTATTGACAAAAAATGACCCATCTTTAAACTTTTCGAATATCTCCCTGCTGAAAAGGTTTTCGGTATCCGGTTCATGCGGTACATGAAGCGTAATTATATCAGAAGATTCCACAAGCGATACAAGCGATTCGGCGCGTCTTATACTTTTCGGATGCTCGGATACATAAGGATCAAAATAGGAAACATCCATGCCAAAACATACACCGTAAGATGCCACCTTTCTTCCCAGACGACCATATCCGGCAATACCGAGGGACATTCTGGAAAGCATCGATTTAGCGCCAAAAGACCACCTGCTCCATTTGCCGTCCAGAACAGACATAAAGGCCGGAAACATATTCCTGGTTACCGAGATAATCAGTCCCCAGGTCAGTTCAGCAGTTGGGGTTATGGTTTCCAGGAAATCGTGCTGGTCCTTCAATGTTACTACCGAAATCCCTTTCTCCGCTGCGTAAGCGATATCGATATGAGGATGCCCGGTAGTGTTTGATCCGATAACCTTCAGGCGGGATGATAAATCGATCTTTTCCCTGCCGAAATAATACCCGAGCGGAGCCATGATCACGTCGGCCTTCTTTAACAGATCCGGTGTGTCCTCAGATGGATCTGAAAGCGTGATTACATGGAAATTGTCATTCAACAGTTTCAAATTCTCAGGCCTGTATTCCAGTATACTGTAATATATGAGAGTATGCTTCATTTTTAGAGATCAATCGAATTTCGGCAACCAGACCTTCTTCTTCTCGATGTACCACTCTGCCAGTTCCAGGTCCTCAGGGCTATCCACGTCCAGGGCATAGGGATAGGGAATTTCATACGCAAGAGAAGGTTGTGGAAAAATATCCATGGTCTTCAACAGGGACTCGGTCCTGGTAATAACAAGATTACCGAACATGAATAATTGCGGTTTTTTCTGCTTGTTGTAACAAATCCTTCGCTCTTCCGGAAAACGGAACCTTACATGCCCATTCTCAACCACCCTCTGATTATATGCATGAAAATTATGGGGTATCATTGTTGTTGTCTGAACGGAAGCGTTGTCCTTATCTTTATTTAATAAGTTGACGCATTCATCGATATGACCGGGAAGGACAAAAGGAGACGTGGGCTGCAAAAGTGCGACTGCGAATGGAATGTACCCTTCACTTTCTTCCAGGGTCTGTATTACATGGACCATAACGTCAATCACATGTGTTTCATCTTTAGCCAGCGCAACCGGTCTTTCCATAATCTCCGCGCCGAACTCCACGGCGACCCCCCCGATCTCTTCATTATCCGTGGAGCATATTAAGCGACTTATGGATCTGCTTTTCCTGGCTGCCTTTATAACGTATGAAATCAAAGGATCTCCGTCCAGAGTAACAATGTTTTTTAACGGGATCGATTTTGACCCTCCCCTCGCGGGAATAAGACCCAATATATCATTTTTTGAATCTGTCATTACCTGTATTTATCAAATAAAATTTATCGTCGGAATCATCAAGTTTAATTCCTGCGTTCATTGACGACCATGTCAATAACATCGCGGACCCTGGACCCGGATTTCCCATCAGTATTTCCCGTAAATCTATTTAATACGTCAACCTGGATTTGATTAAGATACGACATCTTAACAATATGACTCGATTCAGTGCAATATTTCAATAGCTTCTTGACGAGATCCTCGGGCGAATCAGCATACTCAACCGCATCACGAAGATCAATGATATACGGCCTGACAGCATCTTCCATAGCCTCATAAAACCTGGGAAACACAACAGGTCTATTCATGGCGATTGCCTCGAGAAGAGCTGTCGAATTAAAACTACAAACTACAGAGCTGTTCATGATCAAATCAAATGGATCACCCCCATGAACGAACGTAAGATTCTGAGGAGGCATAAATCCTCTGCCAAAGATTCCCTCCAGATTGGAAAATGTCCGTGAATCTCCTTTTGTTTTAATCACTACGTCGATTTCAGGATTTTCATTAGCCACATCAACCATCTTGAGATGACAGGATTGCATCAATCTCCGCACATTAAGTTTCTCCAGATGGTCATCCAGTCTTTCATGGATCAACTTTCTTTTCTTCTCCACTTTTGTTTTACGACCTAAAATAGGGAATCCCGTCTTTTCATTGAAAGAAAAAAAGACCACACTTGGTTTCTTTTTCACAAGCACATCAATATCTTCCACTTTTTTTTGCCTCTGTTTATGTATGTAATCCATCCGCGGCATTCCAGTGACGATAATGTTCTGTGCCTCAAATATTCCGGATTCTGATTGTATACGCTTTTCTACCTCGTTATAAACGCATATTTTTGAACCGGGGAAAGGGTTCTTCCTGTCCATATAGACCTTTTTAAAGAAATCTTCGAGTATCGGGGTTTTAAGGCATTCTTTATGTACTGCAACAACTGGTATATTTACCTTTTCAGACGCGGTAAAAAATTCCTGTTCCTCAGCGTAGCTGAAATTCCCGGTCATAACTACGTCTATCCTGAGACTGTTTTTCAAAATATTCAGAATTTGAACCCAGAAGAAACGGAGTTCCTCCTTTTTCCCCTCAATGAAGGGGTCCTTTGAGAGGTAATTATTTGTATCTACACCACCTGGAATAAATTTAATAAAAACAGTTTTACTGAAGATCCTTTCAATAGCATAAAGTCCATATCCCTTGATACCCCCAAAACTTGCCATTATATCCTCATTAAAACCGGTCTTTGGGAAAAAAAGGATATTGATCTCCCTTTCATTTTGACATCGGGAATTTTGTAGTTCATAGACATTCCTAACTATTATAAAAGCGGCCAGGCGGGGAAGATTATATCTTGCTGCGGCGGCCAATAAAAAGGTGGATATCCTCCTTTTAAGACTATTATATTCTTTTATTATGAAACTCATGGCAATTACTTCCTTTTATATACAAAGTTCTTTCAAATGATTACTGTTTATACGATCCATCTGATATGATGATTCATCGCCGGTGTTCCACCTTTTTCGGTCTTTGTCAAGCAGAAGGCCTATACTGAAACCGAATTTTTCACATACAGCATCTATATTATCGGGTACAGACTGAATCGTCCCGTAGGGATAGGAAATCCAGCGGGGCCTGCTGCCGGCTATCTTCTCAATATAAGAGATATTTGTCCGAAGTTCTTCTTCGAGGACAGTCCGCTCAAGATTTGAAAATACCCTGTGCGTGTGCCCGTGGCTCCCGATAATATGGCCATCTTCCGCAAGAGCCCGGATTTGGGATTCGCTCATGTATAACTGATTACAGAAATCATTTTCAGAGATACGGCGAAGATTCAACATTTCGCTGGCGACCTGGTCCACAATCTCGGAGGGTAATTGAAAATTGATCAGGTATTTCAACATGGCATCCTGACGTGTGTCATAGATATATGTCCTTAAGGCCGCCTCAATGGATTCTTCGTCCATTTTCACGTCTTTGAACTTCTGAGGAAGTAATCCTGTAAATTGATGGTAAAACTCATCAGGGTGCATGTTTGCCCGCAACCAGTGTATCTTATGTACCATAAGGGCTCGATGATCAAGAAAGGGCCTGGAGGCAATAAAAAAAGCACCCCTTATCCCGAGCGGTCTCAGGATCTCCCTGGCTATTATCTCATGCTCCGATAAGCCATCGTCAAACGTGAGGAATATGCTCGGCCCGGGAAGACGGACATTCATGGTCGCGAATGCTTCAACTTCCCCGGGGGTGGCCATATAAAATCGATCCCTCAGCCAGTTAACCTGTTCTGTAAATTCTTCCATTGTGATGGGATGAATGCCAGGATAAGGATACTGATCAGGATCGCGGATATAGTGGTAATTGATAATCAATAATATTGAATTGTCCTGTGCGATCATTCTGTCACTGCATTTGAATCATGGTTAAGGGCCGAAAGAAGATCAATGTCATGCCTCTCCTGTATATTCACAATCGCTCCATCAATAACACACCCGAGCATTATATTGTTTTTTATATATGGTTTATCAAACATCTTTGGATCCAGGATAGAAACCGCCCCGCTGACCGTGTAATAGGCATCATCTAACTGCTGCCTGCGATAGACGCTGCTACCCTTCTTATCAAAATATTTGAGACTCCCGTCCTCTGAAACAGTAATTATCTTTTTTGGATGGAAATGATTGGGCAATCCTGTAACGCTTACAACATTTGGCCATGGACGGGGCCCTTCAGCCTGTGACAGGTAAATATTTATAGCATGTTCTATATATACTCTGCCCTCTATTTGGCAAAAGGGATCAACAATCATAATCCCGTCGAATTCCGTGGCTTTCCCCTTAAGCTTTTGATAGTGGTCATGCACTTTCCCTGCGATTGCCTCAGCACGGGAACTTGAATATCCCTTGAGAGGCCGGTCAACTGGTATCTTGAGGACATCAATCTCCCCGCTAATGTCCGTAATTCTTGAATTTGAAAATCCATCGCTAACAATAACAATCTGTTTAACGCGGGGTTCGGATCTGATTTTTTCAATAAAGGCGGATAAAAGACTCCTTTCACCTATCCTCCAGCGAGCCTTTTCCTCTTTATCCCCCAGGGTGGTGACTATTGCCTGAATTCTGGGCTGCTTCCTGTCAAATCGGTTGCCGTTTATCATTTCAGGCCCTTTTGCCTGGGGCTCCAGTCTATATTAACCGGGTCGGGCTCCAGTCTTCGGCCACAATATTCCGCCTTCATCAGATCAAGAAAGGAATCAACGCTTACCAGTTGCTCTTTGATCATATAAGGGATCATGGGGGGCTGAAATGAGTTCAGTGCGGTAATATGATCAGGGTCCAGGACAATTGCAGCCCCGTTTCGATAATAAGGCTGTTCTCCTATCTTGAGACCTGCATTGACGATGATATTTCCCGTTTCTTCTTCGGCAGGAAAGGAATATTTATCTTTAAATTTGAGCAATCTATCGGGAAAATATTCTTTCGGGACAGGACTTACGGTGGTTACGCCCGATATCTTCCCCCTGATACGGGCTTTTTCCTTGTAAAGTCGGACTGCGCCCTCAATGTGCTCGCGTTTTCGCATGGGTGAAGTAGGCTGTAATACCACCAATCCCGAGAAATGTTTATCCGCTTTTCCAATATCATTCCGGATCCATTCCACCGCATGCTCCAGCACCCTTGCCATTGGAGTATCAGACCGTGAAAGATCCGCCGGTCTTTTAAAGGGGACTTCACATCCTGCCCGTTCCGCCTCTTTAATAATCTCATCGTCATCAGTTGATAATATTACCCTGGATATTTCTTGAGTCTGCTTTGCCAGGAGTATCGCCCTGGCCACAAGGCTGATACCCTGAACCTCCATCAGGTTTTTCCCCGGTAAACCCCTGCTTCCTCCCCGGGCCGGAATCAGCGCAATAAAACACATAACTTCACAGACCCGAACCGTCTTTATCCCTTAAGGAAAGAGTATCTTCTTCGATCTTCATGAACAAAGGTAACAGGCCATTCTCACCAACACCATTGCGAATGGCAATTATCTGACTTTCAGGCAGGATAGTCTTCCATATCCCTATTCTATCCCCGGCCAGAGGTTTGCCCAGACGATCCAGGGTGGTGCTTGCCTTACCGGTTATGGCGAGTACTTTTTCATATTCATCGCCTTTACCTGCGAAGCGTGCGATTGAATCCTCCCATTCCTCCTCAAGGAAATCGATCACAAAACGCATGGTCTTAACCGGGTCAATAACAAGGTTTTCATAACGGATGGTAATATATTTTTCAGGTCCCAGATCCAATTTCTCCGCATGTGTTGCGGCAGAACCGAAAAAACGGCACCATATGTCAACAAAGACCTGAACCTCGTCCCATTTCCCCGCCTGTCTCAGAGAAGCGAACACATCCTTGGGATCCCGCACAATATGAATGACTTTCGCGCCCGGGAATTCTTTATATATCCTGTCAAGGTGAAGGATATTGCCCGGAGTTTTTTCCGCCCACCGTTTTTTCCGTTCCATTTTTGCGTAAGCCGTCATAAAACGGTCCAGGAAATCCAGTGACGATTTACTTTGAGATACCATGGAAGAAACGGCTTTTCCATTCATTCCATAAAACTTTTGTAATCGGGCAACGTGATCATTAAACTTTTTATCCCTGGGGCCATCCCAGTCAAGATCAAACCAGTAACTCTCAAGGCCTGTTGCAATGTCAGAATGCTGCCCCAGCATGGCTCTGAGCAGGCTGGTCCCTGATTTGAACAGTCCTCCGATAAAAATGGGCGGGAATCTTTTTAAAACCATTATTTTACCCTTTTGCTGGATAACAGAAATTCCGCCAGATCGAGATCGAAGGGTTCGTCAATGTTTACGACAGGCCTGTCTATAACAACTGCCGCGCATTTTTCTTCAAGAATATGTCCGTTCTCGATCAATGTTTTCCTTTTTACAGCGTAACATATCCCGTTACGAAAATAATATGCGGGAATTTTTTGTCTGATGCTGAAGGCAGCGCCGTTCTCAAGATAAAATCCTATATGGCCATGAGTGTTTACTGTAAGGCATTTATGGGGAGTGAAGTGCGCGGGTGCAATGCTGACCGTCGCGGCGGCCATATTATCTGTGCCGGCCAATAACGCAATGACGGTCTTCTCGATATCTTCAATCTCCCTCAAAGGGCTGGTGGGCTCCAGAAGGATTGAGATATCGAAGCACATCTTGTAATACTCCTCCGAACTCTCCCACGCGTGTTTCCACATGTCAGCGGACATGGAAAGATCTCCAGCGAGTTCAGGGGGACGCATAAACGGCACAGCAATACCGAATCGGCGCCCTTCCTCGGCGATTTCCAGGTCGTCAGTTGACAGGACGGCCTGATCAATCCACGGGATGGCTGAGGCTATTTGAGCCGCTCTTCCAACCAGGCTGATTCCCGCGACCTTGCAGAGGTTCTTCCTGGGAATTGATTTGCTTCCTCCCCGGGCGGGTACAACCGCCAGGACTGCCAATCCCCGAAATGCCATTATCGGTCCCTGCCGTGAACTTTAGTTAACCCGCCTTCTGAATTGCTTCTTCTCGCGGCCTCTATGATTTCCAGTACCTTTACGCCATCATCAATATGGCATGTTTTGACCGGAGAGCCTTCAATCACATCCAGAAATTCCTGATCGACACTGAGGAACATATCATTCCTTTCACAATCATATTTATGAATGACCCATTTTTCTTCCATCTCCCTGCAAATAGCCACCTGGTTAGGGTCTATTGTCCAGAGGATTGTTCCACCCTCTCCGATAAATCTGATATACTTTTGATGCGGCCGGCCATACAGGTCAAGATGCATGGTCACACGTAAATCATCCTTATAACTTATGATCATATCAACATTATCATCCGTATCGATCCTGAGGTCGCTTATCTTTTCTATCCGCGCCGTCACTGTTTCAGGCTGTCCCAGGAACCAGAGCATCAGATCAAGCCAGTGGCTCTCGTCCAGCAGCGCCCCGCCGCCAAGTTTTTTACTGGCCATGAAAAAATCCCGGTAATCTTCCCACGGGTGCCAGTCGGCTAGGTGAGCGGACATAACAAAATTTACATACCTCAACTTACCAAGGCTGTTATCGATCAATAATTCCCTGACTTTTTCAAGGGGAGGCCACCACCTGTATGTATAGCCCAGGAGGAGGGGCGTTCCGCCTGCGTTTACGACTGACTGCAGCCGCTTTGCACTCTCCAGGTCCGGCGAAACCGGCTTTTCCAGCATTACGGGAATTTTTCTTTCAATGGCAGCCAAACACTGTTCAACATGAAATACTGGAGGCGAGGTAACCGCAACACCATCAATACCGTCTGAATTATCAAAAGCCTCATCAAGGATGGCAAATTTACCGGCAAGCTCAATCTCCTTATTTAGTTCATCAAGCCTGTCGGCACGCGGGTCCATACAGGAAATCCTGCACCCAAGAGAATGAAAGTTTCTGGCATGCCTCTGCCCCGCGCTCCCGGTCCCAATTATAAGAATGTGTTTTCCGCTCATCTTGTTTTCCTTCTATTATTAACGGATTCCCTCTGTCATACGCTGGTAACCTTCAGGGTCAAAATGGGCCTCCATGAATAAAGGGCCCTTTTCGTGCCTCCATGCATCCAGGATTTCCTCAATATCAGATTCTGATTGAATAATGACGGAATTGATACCAAAGGCCCGAAAAACATTACACCATGATGGCTGATGGATCGTAACAGGTTTTTCTGTAATATGATCCGCTATGGAACGAACCCTTATTGATCCAAGGTATCCGTCGCTCATCAGAACGATGATTAGGGGAAGCTTGTGCTTCACCGCGAGCTTTACTTCTGATAGGAACATCCCGATTCCGCCATCACCTGTAAACACGACAGTCGGCATTCCTGGATCGCACATGGCCGCGCCCAGTGATAAGGGTATTGCTATGCCCATGTATCTTCCCTGTCCCGCGGAGAGATAATATTCCGGCCTGCGGACCTTCAGGATGTGTTCTCCGATGGTGCAAAAATTACCGGTGTCCAGGACGATCCTTGCGTTATGATCAAAATACTGTTCAATCCCATGAAAGATCCTGGCAGGCATAAAAGGGGGCCTGAGAATATGGTTCACCATGCTGTCAAGTTTATGAGACAGTTCGGCTATACCCCAGGATTTTCTTTTCAATTCAGCAAACAATCTCTCCAGATAACTGGTGCCCGCATCGAAAATATAATCAAATCCAAAGCCATCACAAAATTCACGACCAACCGGATCGAAATTGATGGATTTACAACCGAAATTCCTTACTTCCAGGACCTCATTATGCCTGAGACCAATTCCTATTACCAGATCCGCCGCCGGGATTATGGAAGATTCGGGCGTCATCTCCAGTCCTGCGCCGGTATAGACCCCGGCCGAATTAGGGAGTGTTTCATCTATGACACCCTTTGCCGCGGCAACACTGAAAGCGGGTATTGATAACTTGTTAAGCTCTGTGGAGAGTCTCTTCCTGATTGCGTAGGTTCCGGCGATAATAACGGGCTTATTGCTTTTAGAAACCATGCTGATGACTTTTTGAATGTCCGAATCAGTTGAAATCTTTAACTGTCCCTTATCAGGAATCGGCGCATCTGATTCAACAGCGGTGGATGAAAAATCCATGTGTACAGGACCGGGAACTTCTTCCTCGGCCCATTGTGCCATATCTGAAAACCCCGGACCATTGATTGAAAAAAACCTGGTCCCCTTAGCAGCGCCTGATAAAATGGACCGATGATCAAGACGCTTGTGGGCCCTCGATAGAGGGGTTCCAGGAGGGTAAGCCTCGGAAATGGACACCAGGGGAAATGCTTCCAGCCTGCATGCCGCGATCCCCGGCAGCATATTAGCGAGGCCCGGACCTTTAATCCCTATGACGACCCCGCATTTTCCGCTAAGTCTCCCCATAGCGCCTGCCATCAGGACACCGGAACCCTCAAAATGATTCAGGCGGAAAGGAATTCCTCTGCGTTCGAGCGCATCGATCAGGGTCAGGCTCGCCCCGCTTCCCGGTATCCCGAATATATGAGTAACTCCTCTTGCCTTAATCTCATCCGCAAGGGTATCGAGATCCGTCATCGCTATATCTCTAATTTATCTATTATTTTTTTTGTGGCGCGCGCGCATACGAGGGCAACGGCATCCGGACTGAAACCGCCACAATGGGGTGTAATGATAAGATTGTCATTTTCCCTGGCGTACTCAACCAGGGGGTGGCGGTCAATCTCCGGTTCTCCTTCAATTACATCCAGCCCGGCTGAGCCTATTGTGCCATTTTTCAGGCAATCGAGAAGGGCGGATTCATCAACTACGGCGCCACGGGAGGTATTTATAAAGACAGCGCATTTTCGTGAACTCTCTAACAGCCTTCGTGAAACAAGACCCCTTGTCTCTTCTGAAAGGTGAACATGAACGCTGATAAAGTCGCTTGTCTGAAAAAGTTCGTCAAGAGTTACCGCAATAAAACCTTCAGGAAGAGGATCAACGAAAGGATCATACCCGGCAACCTCCATGCCGAAAGCCCTCGCATATCTGCCCATCCATCCTCCGATCCGGCCGCAGCCGATTATCCCAAGGCGCTTTCCTTTCAGCATTATCCCGGGGAATAATTCACGGGTCCATTGACCGGATTTGACATGGTCAAAGGCTGACGGCAGCCTGCGCGCGCATGCCATTAATAATGCCCAGGATAGTTCGGCGGCCGGAGTCAGGTTTTTTAATATGTCAGGGTCTTCTTTCAGCGTACGTACAGGGATAAAACGCCTTTGGAGTTCATCCCTGTCTATGTGGTCTGACCCTGTTGTCGCGCAGGATATAATCTGCAGTTTTCCGGCTTTCAGGATCATATCATTGGTGATCCGGGTTTTCATTGAGGCATCCAGCAGCGCGTCAGCATGTAACAGGGCATTTGATACTGCATGGGGGGCCGCTTCCACATGCCGGGCAACGGCCCTTTTCCCTGCTATCTCTTTTTCCAAGGCTTTAAAGCCGACATCCGCCCCGATATATATGATGTTTTTCAAACCAGATCCTTTCTATTTTTTCTGAAGCCTGAAATACAGATAGTCCCCGGCGCCAATTGATTCCAGATAGCCTTTCCAAAAATTGTCCAGCAATGCATTATCAAGGTTTTTTAAAGGTGTATCACCGGTGGGCCTGCCGTCCCTGAGCCAGGCCATCGCGTTTGAAATCCCGAACCTGTGGACGCATCTTGTTTCAATTACCGCAAGGCCCGCTTTTTCAGCACAGTACTCAAAAGAGATCCGGTCAAAGTAATATCTGTGTACCGTGCGATAGAAGAAGCGCCGGTATTCGTCCCCCTTGAGGTCCATGAGGATATCCCGACGGTTGGGCGTGCTTACGATTAACTTTCCTCCGGGTTTTAACAGATCTCTCACCGAGGATAAGAATGCCCTTGGATTTTGAACATGCTCAATAACACTAAAACAGAAGGCATAATCAACCCTTTCATTCCATTCGGAAATAGAATCCTCAAGGGATGGATAAATCTCATAACTGCGATTTTTCAGATGTTCATGATATTCCTCACATGGTTCAATGGCTATTTTTTGACCGGCAAGGCCTGATACATGATCCAGAAAACTGCCGGCAGCGCACCCGATATCGGCTATACATTTATCCCTTATGGAATCAGGCCACAATACTGAGAGATTTCTCAGTTGAAGGATATCATGTTCGGCGAGAAATCCATGGGCATCCTCGGGCTCATTAAGCAATAGCCTGTAATCCTTGTTTTTATAAAAACTTTCATCCTTGCATGCGGATTCATTAAGCCGTTCCACTCCGCACCGTGAGCATTTCCCGATAAAACAGTTATCTTCCGTGAGGGTTCCGAAAGCTCCGTCGCGAATCCTGCCATTAAAGACGGTTGTCCATTCAGAACCTCCGCAGATTTCACAATTGTCAAAAAGTCTTTTCATGGTCTGTATATATAATGTAATTTCTTCTGGATTGATATTTCCGCCTCGGATAGAATCCGGGCGATCTTTTCACCGGCATGTCCGTCACCGAACAGCAAAGAACTTTTGTATCTCCCCCTGTCAAGTTGTTTTCTTATCGCCTTTTCAATAACGCCTGCGTCATAATCCACGTGCATAACATTCTCGCCGTTTTCTCTGCCTGCCTGGCGGGTGCCTATGTTCACTGCGGGGACACCCAGAAAACTCCCCTCGCGCAACGCGGAACTGGAATTGCCTATAAGACAGGCCGAGTTGTAGATCAGCCTGCCGTAATCCTCCGGGCTGAAATTTCTATAGAAATGAATATAGTCGGGATTATGCCTTTCCCTGAACATTCGAAGCCCTTTGGAGACTTCATCCGATCCGGCATCCACATTGGGCCAGAGCCAGATAGTCTGCATCCTGAGGGCCGCGATCGCCTTCAGTGTTTCATTAATCTGATCAAAACCTTTGCCGTATTCCGTGGTTACCGGGTGTTGCAGGACGACCAGGAAGGGTTTGGCTGGATCCAGCTCCGGTCCTACTCCCCTGTAATGTTTAAAGATACCTTCAGGTAATGTCAGATCCATGTTGGCTACAAGATCAATAGCCGGGCAGCCGGTTAGAAAAACCGTTTCAGGGTCCTCCCCCAACCTGATGACATACTCCGTAGCTCGCTCGGTCGCGGTAAAATGCAGGTGAGAGAGTTTTGTAACAGCGTGCCTAACACTTTCGTCAATGGATCCTGTTATCTCTCCTCCCTGGGTGTGCGCAAGGCAGATATTCATATAACTCGCGGCAATGGCTGTTGCCATTGTCTCGAAGCGATCCGCGACAGTGATAACAATATCCGGCCTCATGTTTTCGAAAAGAGTTGACAGCTCCATGATGGCCATTCCGGTTGATTTGGCCATGGTTGTGGGTGTTTCACCCTCTACGATGGAATAAACCGTGGCGCTTGGGATAAAGCCGTCTTTAACGATAATTTTATCGACCTCTCCAAACCTGTGCAGCAGGGCCGACGCTCCTACAATAATCTTTAAATCCAGGTCGGCCCTGGCCTTGACAGCGGAAAGAACAGATTTAATCCTGCCGTAATTTGCCCTGCTGTTTACTACCACGCATATTGATCTTTTTTTATCCATTTTCCTGTTCCAAATCCGTCCATTTTAATATTCTGTCCGGGGTAATATCTCTTATGAGTCTTCGCCCCACGATATTTTTCAACTCCTGCCCCGGGATACCTGTTCCCGGCTTTTTAAGAGTGAGCATATCTTCGCGTATTATGGTACCTTTGGATAAAGGTCTGTTAGGCGCCAGGCTCTTGGTAAATAACGACCTCGTCTCCGCCAGGCTTGCTGCCATATCATTTTTTTCAACCGGGTTATTGCATATCCTGTAAAAGGCATCCCTCGCGTCTGCGATGAATTTAAGCTCTTCGATGGTTATTGAAGACAACACATCCGGACCGAACATACGTTTGCTGAATGTGACATGTATCTCGATCAGATCAGCGCCTGTTGCCATGGCGGCAAGCGCGGGAAATACCGTGCCGGAATGGTCGGAAAGCCCCACAGGGCAATTAAATCTCTCACGCAGTTCATCTATAACGTTGAGCCCGACTTCCTCCAGGCTGTTGGGATATTTTGTTGTGCACTGGAAAATGGCGAAGGAAAGTCCATTTTCGCGTATACGCGAAACAGCTGTTTCTACCTCACTAAAATCACTCATTCCCGTGCTGAGGAGGACAGGTGATCCATTTACTGCCATCGCGGCCAGGAGTTCCTTTGACATGACTTCGCCTGAGCCGATCTTCCAGGCCGGCATGCCGACTCTCCTCAACATCTCCACTGCTTTCACGGAAAACGCCGAACTCAGAAAAATCAGGCCCCGATCCCGTGCGTGTTTTGCCAGGCCCGTCCACTGTTCCTCTGTAAATTCCATCCTTTTCCAGTAGTCATAACGTGTGGCATCCTGCCGGCTGAACTTTATCCTGAAAGATTCATCGAGAGTGGATTCCTCGGCCGCTATATGAGTCTGAAATTTAATGGCATCCGCGCCAGTTTCAGCAACAGCATCGATATAGGCATGGGCTGTCCCAAGTGAACCGTCATGGGCCTGGGCAATCTCCGCGATAATAAAGGCCGGATGATTTTCCCCAATCGTTCGGGATCCAATGGAAAAAACATCATTCTTTGCGGAATTTAATTTTCCTTTAGATTGCACTACTGTTTCTCCTTTTCGACTGGAATGATAATCATATCGCTGGAAAAGACTCCATAAAGGAGTTAATACTTTCGGCGAAATTGGATACATTCTCCTTATGGGATACGGTCCCTGCTTTTTCAATCAAAGGATTTATGGCTCCTTTAAATGAAGTCGCTTCCAGGGCTTTCGCGAAAAGTAACACCTTATTCCTGTCCGGGGAATAACCATCTTTTATTGCATCGATGGCATCAATCAATCTGCTTTTTTCGGAAGTGCAAAACACGCCTTCACAATCCTTATACCATGCGTGACCAAACAGGAAAGACGGCCGGCCTCTTACAACGCTTTCCCATCCTACAGATCCGGAAACCGTGGCTGAAGCGATTGATGCGTCTATGAGATCGAAAGAAGTATATGAAAGAGGAACAAATTCGACGTTCGGAAGAGAAACGATATAATCATAAAATTCGAAAGAACGACCGAGATAGGCTTTTTGATATGATTTAAACTGTGATATATGCTCTTTTACATAAATTTTCCACGTCTCAGGGATTGTCTTTGACAGCAGATCCACCATTAAATACTGGTTTATGAAAGCGCCTCCGCAGGGCACGGTCTGTCTTTCAGGCTCACATTGAAGCGCGACAAAAATATACGGTGAATTAAAATCAGGCTCCTTTGCTATACGATTATAATGAGAAGTTAATCTGTTTGTTTTGAAAAGGCCGATATTTCTATAAAATTTCTTTCTTAAATAGTCTTTATCCTTATATTTAACAAACACGCCTTTGATAATGTCTTTTATGATATTAAATGAAATATCCAGATTACCTCCGATGTGGCCGTTTTTATAATGGCTCAATTTGTACTTTAAAGGAAAAGGCATGGACTGGTTATAGCTCTTACCAAGGGTTTCAATATGTTTCTTTATTTCATCGGACAATACGATGGATTTCTGATTATCCTCCCCATATTTTTTCAGCATGTTCCGGAAATTTTCTTTAAGCGCGGGTGATCCCTCTGAAAATGAAGTGACGGGAAGAATTCTACCAAGAAAGGCCGTATTTTCAAACATAATGGTTTTTATGCCCTTTATTTTGCATGCCGCATATAACGCATAATCAAAAGGCATATGAGGTGCAGTTCGAAAAACAACGACATCAGGTTTAAAAAATTCAATCACTCCAATCCAGTACATTATCTGGGAATGACAATATATCAATCTTTTCTGAAGGGTAAAGTCACCGTAAAGGTCGTTACGGTCAAGCATCTTGATAATAACAGACACATCCTGGGCCAGCCTTAAGATAAGGTTTTGATCCAAAGGGGAAGCTTTTATTGCCTTGCAAGCAGTCGGGATAGAATTTATCTTTGCCTCAGCATTTGTATGAAAAACAGCATCCGGGAATTTACCCAGGGCGTAATTTTTCATCGAGGACGACCCTATAAAATAGATGATTTCCCAGTCATATTTTTCCTTTAAATAGGAGGCAACGTCAATCCATAGTGGAATCCCGCTATTGGCAAATATGGCTCTAAGTTTCATTTTGTTGATTCTGAACGGTTAAAATAATTTATATTTATCAATAAGACTTTTTATCTTTTCTTTTTCTTCCTCACTGGTTTGTCGGTAGTACGAAGTAACGTAGTCTTCACATATTCCTCTTAATTTCAGGATATATTTCTCATCCGCGGCCTGTAGAAAATTATCTTTCTTGGTGAATTTTCCAAACTCCTTAAGGAATTCATTAAGCCGTAGCTGCGCCTTTTTCGCTTCGGTTAAATCCCCTTTCTTGAACAGATCATAGATATCTATGAGCATCTCAGGCAGGCAGCTCCCCAGGCTTGATGTATGCCCCCTGGAACCCATTGCCAGGCAGGCGTATAACTGGCCCGCCACAGCGGTTATCACCTGAAAGGAACTGTCCGCTAAGGCGATGACTTTTGTCATTTCAACAGCATTCGTATTACTGAATTTAATACCGGCTATATTGGGATGATCTTTCAACGCGGAGACGAACTCATAAGTGACCGCCCTGCTCCAGTTTCCACTGGTGTACATCCACAGGGGTTTTGAACACCTGTCCGCGATCTGTTTATAAAACCACTCAAGGCGATCGAGGCTCAATAAAGGATGATAGGGCATTACGTGATAGGCGTCAAATTCAAGGTCGCGTGTCTCATGGATAAAATCCAGGATCTCTTCCATGGCAAAAAAACCTGCACCAAGAATCAGAGGGACCTTGCCCTTATTGGCCTCGGTCGCGCACCGTGCTACTTCAAGCCTTTTGGAAAAGGTAAGGTTCATGTCTTCGCTTCCCGTGCCAAGTACCCAGAGACCGCCGATTTCCTTATTAATCAGAAATTCTATCAGCCTCTTTAATCCGGCATTATCTATCTTTTCATCTTTTGTAAGGGGAGTGGATACCACCGGGACGATTCCCTCAACAGGTCTGGTCTTTATCATCTTTTTTGTCCTTTCTCAGGTAATTCATATATGCCTCTGCGATTATTAAGTCAGATTCCTCATCAATATCTATGGAATGAAACTTATCCATAATCAGAGGAACCTGCTTGCTTGAGATTAATTTTTTGTTTTCAAAAAAATAATCCCTTTTGACGGCATAAATTGAAGCATTGTATAGATAAAAAGGCTCCCAACTTTTATTCTCCATTATGGGTGTATAATCCTCAAGGACTTCGTTTCGAATCGCCTTTAAAATTGGGTCCCTTTTTTTAAACGGGCCTTTTACACTTGCCAGGGAATCACAATCTGATCTCCATAAAAGATCGATAGCCGTGTCAATGTGCTTCGGATCCCTTATCGGACTCGTTGGCTGAAGAAGGACAATAATATCATAAATAACGGATTTCTCTTCTTCCATAAATTGAAGTGCGTGATTTACGACGTCAATATTTCTTATTTCATCGGTTGCAAGTCTAGAAGGCCTCTTAAACGGTACAGGGGCATCATATTTTTTTGCAACTTCAATAATTCTTAAATCTTCTGATGAAACTAAAAAATTCGTTAATAGTTTTGATTCTTTGGCTGCCATAATAGTGTAAGCAATCAATGGATAACCTGCCAAATCTTTAATATTCTTTCTTTCCAGCCTTTTCGATCCGCCACGGGCTGGAATTACCCCAAGCACTTTAGGTGATTTCTTCTTTTTAGAGTCCATTGATTCCTTATTCTTTTTTATTCTTTTCTTATAATTAGTTGTTCTTCATCAATAAAGTTAGCCAATAAGCGAGCCTGAAGTTTTGATCCCTCAATATTTACATGTCTACCATCAACGAAATATTCCTTCCCCTTTGGAAATAAGGACGCTAAGTCAAACAAGTGGACGCCTGTTTCTTCAGCAATTAATTTTAAAATATCATTATGCTCTTCATAACTTGAAACATATTCTTCCGATGCTGCTCTCGGACGATCATAAAACAGTGGTGAATATGCAAAAGTAACAATTAAAACTTCAATTCTCCTGAATTTAGCTATTGCGATGATGTTTTCGATATTGCGTATTAAATATCGAGGGGGGTTATTTATAAGCATATCTCTTGCACTTATCTCTCTAAAGATCCCTGAAGGATAGATACCGTTCTTTTTTTGTTTTGAGAATTCATCGCCGTAATATTTGCTTGATGCAACAGAAAGAGTGCGCGATATCCTGCTATGTGGTTTTAAGAATCCCATTTTGATAGACAGCATTCTCAATAAAGCACTGTGTTCCCAGATGCTGGGCATATAAATTAGGGCATGATTCGCGATTCTTCGGCCTGAATTATCTCCTAAGTAAAATTCTTTAGGCCAGACGAACCTGCAATGAATGTCATTAACTCCGGGATAGATAGTTATTAAATCAGGTTCAAGATCGATAATTCTCATCTCAAAATCAATAAGTGTCTCCCAGCTGCTGTAACCACCTGCTCCGGCATTAATTACCGTTATGTCACTATACCCTTTTTCCATTAATTCTTTTTCCAAGAGGTCTGGATATGAAAATCGGAAGTCTTTTATTTGATCTGAGTATGTGGTGGAGTCTCCGAGACATATAATCCTGAATTCCCCATCTGGTTTTGGCAATGTGATTTCTCTTCCCCTATAACCAAGTGAATTATGATAGTTATTTCCTTCTGAAAAATACGGGGCTGGGCAAAATCCGAGATATCTATGTGGTATGTAACGTGATTTATCTTTGATGGGCTTTTTATTCACCTGTCTCAAGGATCCATATGTCACAAACTGCCCATAGTTTGCAAAGTGCATAAGATAAATATTTAATAAAACTTCACATAGAAAAAATAGGGAAACAAATATTAAGATTATAAAGAATACCATCAAATAATTCCACTTCCAATCATGACTGATTCAGCTATGGCAGCTCCATCAACTTTATGGTATCCTAGGACTTCAGAAGGTGTGCCCCAGGAAGGAAAGTTATCAATGCCAATTATTTTAAAACGTTTGTCCTTAAAGATGTTTTCATTCGCCATGGTACGTAATACTTTGTCCCCCAAACCTCCGTTAGATGAATGATCCTCCAGTATAAAAATATTTTCACAGTCCTCTAAAACACTAATTAACCATTTAGAATCGATTCTGTTTAGCCAAGGCATATTGACAATTTTTAATGAATGCCCCTGCCTTTCCAGTAGCGCTGCGGCAACAATAGCCTCGTTCAACATCACTGGACCATAACCAAATATTACGTTATCAATGCCCTCTCTGACTATAACCCCTTTCCCGCAGGAAAGTGTATAACCTTCAGGCAGATGAATCACACGAGGGGATGGCCCTATAACAAGCCTCAAAACACAATTATTAGAAGTTTCATTTACGCAATAATCCAATGCCATATGGGTCTCAATTTCATTACATGGCTGAATAATCTCAAAGTTGGGCAATGCGCTAAAGAGTGATATATCACGGATGCTCTGATGTGATTTTCCCGGTCCCGCTGGAATGAGGCCAGCATAATGGCAGACATAGATTATTTTCGTTCCTTCACAGGCATTCGTATAGATCTGCTCATTTGCCCGTGAAGCCAGAAACGCCCCGAAGGAATTTACAACAGGCAAATAGCCCTGGAGCGCCAGTCCGCCCGCCATTGAAACCATGTCCTGTTCAGCTATTCCGTTCTCGATAAACCTGTCCGGATACGTCTGTTCAAATTTCCTTATCTTGCAGTCCGTGGCAAGATCAGCATCCAGGACTACGATATCCTTCCTGTCCCTTGAAATATCAATAAGTGTGTTCCCATAAGCCTCGGAAACATATTCCGAAGAAACACCGCTTTTCGGTTTTGGTGATAAGACAACAGGCTCAAATTTCAACAATGGCATCCCGATCCTGGATAATTTCTCTGATATCCGTTCAACAATTTCATTGAGACCCGATAAAAAAGACCTGTCATCAGGCGCTCCTGAATGCCATTGATATATTCCTTCATTCTCTTTCAGGGCCGCTGGATGTTCCATGAAAGATACTCCGCGCCCTTTGATGGTATCAGCGATCAGAATCTTTGGTTGATCCTTTATCTTTGAAAATTCTCTCATCACATCGGTGATCTGCATGAAATCGTGTCCACTGCATCTGGAGACATTCCAGTTGAAACTCCGCAGCTTCTGTTCAAGTTTCCCCAGATCGCAGATTTCGTCCACTCGCTTATCTGATTGCACCTTATTATGGTCTATGATCACGGTGAGATTATTTATTTTATGATGGGCCGCGCTTTGAAGGGCCTCATAAATCTGTCCCTCCTGAAGTTCTCCATCACCTGTCAGCACAAATAATCGGCCGCCGGAACGGGACAATTTCTTTGCAATAGCCATCCCTTTGGCCTTTGAAATACCCATGCCAAGCGAACCGGAATTGCATTCGATTCCATCAATGGATACATCAGGATGACCATCGAGCCCATCAATCCTTCTAAGTTTGATAAATTTTTCCTTTGGTAGTATCCCTAACGAAAACAGAACGGAATATAATCCGGGGACATCATGTCCCTTGGATGAAAAATAGATATCCCTGTCAGGATTATTAAAGCCCAGTTCTATGGTGTTCATTTCCTTGTAGTAAAGATAAACAACGATATCCATGGCGCTGAAACTTGAGCCGATATGTCCGGAACCTGCTATCTTTACGGACGTCAATGTATTTGCGCGACACATATCGGCAATGAGCTCCAGCTTGATATGTTGCGGAATATCGGATTTTCTTATTCGTTCGAACTCTGCTTTTGGAATCAAAGAAAAAGAATTCATTTATTATCTTTCTCCTCTTTATCGGAATTAATGGGATGGAGATTAATCATCAGCGAGAATCATATTGCTGTCGTATCAATATTTATATAAATATCTTTTAGCTCCGAATAAACATCCAAAGCCTCCGTACCAGGCTCCCTCCAGCCATTTCCGGATTGTTTTATTCCTCCAAAGGGCATATGAGGTTCACTTCCGTATGTGCCTGAATTAACAACCGCGACGCCCGTCTGTACCTTTTGCGAAAATTCTATTGCCCTATGTATGTTCTCTGTATGAATACATGATGTTAATCCATAGGGGGAATCATTAACTAATTTTAAAGCCCCCCTAAAATCATTTACTTTATAAAGACAGGCGATTGGTCCAAAAAGTTCTTCTGTAGATATTTCGTCTTTAGGGTCTGCTTCTTCGACCAGAGTAGGGGCCATGTAAAAGCCTCCAGAATGGACCGGGTCATTCAGCCTGTACCCGCCGCATAGAATCTTTGCCCCTTTCTCTTTGGCCCTGGCAATTACGGAAAGCATGTTTTCGAGCTGCTTTTCATTAATTACCGGGCCAAGATCATCATTATCCTCAGGACCGATTTTCAGTTTCTTTGTGTTTTCTACAAGCCTTTCCCGAAATTCTTTATAAATTGTATCAAAAATGATGATTCTGCTGCCGGATGCGCAACGTTGACCCGCATTGCTGAAGGCTGAAAGCAGCACCCATTTTAATGCATTGTCCAGATCAGCATCATCACATACAACAAGGGCATTTTTACCTCCCAATTCTAGAGATACCTTCGCAAGGCGCCCGCCCGCTGCCTGTTGCACATATCTCCCCACTTCTGTAGAACCGGTGAAACTGATCACCCCAACATCCGGATGCTCAACCAAGGGCGCGCCAGCTTCCTCTCCATACCCCTGAACGATATTTAAGACACCTGGCGGTAGACCGGCCTCCTGGGCAATCTTTCCAAAGATCCAAGCCGTGGCAGGGGTATCTTCAGCCGCTTTTAATACAACTGAATTCCCGCATATCAGCGCGGGAAAAACCTTCCAGGCAAGATTCGCGATCGGCGTATTCGCAGCGATTATCAGGCCAGCCACTCCCACCGGTTGACGGATTGTATAAGCATATTTATTAGGAATCCCGCTTGTAGTGGTTCGGCCATAGAGCCTCTGCCCCTCACTTGCGTAAAATATCCCCAATTCTATTGCCCCGCCGGTCTCTCCATAAGCGTCCTTGAATGATTTACCGGTTTCAGCAGCGACAATACTGGCGATCTCATCCTGGCGGGCCTGCATTCCGGAGACTATTTTGTGTAGAATCATACCTCTCCTAACAGGAGGAGTATCTGCCCATGCCTGTTGGCTACTGTTCGCAGCTTCGATACTGTTCTGGATATCACCGGATCTTGATCTGACAACTTGAAATAATAACATGCCATTAGCTGGATTTATTTTTTCGAACAATTCACCTGATCTGGCTTTTTTCTCACACCCATTGATCCAATTTGTGATAATTTCCGGAATCACAATTTTTTCCATATGGTTTTCCCCATTCACACCCAATTCAGGCATTATTACCTCATGTTACCACGCTGTCCAGCCACCATCCATAACGAGATTCGCTCCTGTCATGTAAGACGACGCATCAGAAATCAGGAATATCACAGCACCGTTGTATTCATCTTCAAATGCCATCCTGCCCATAGGAACCCTTGAACAGTAGCCTTTTAAAAACTCCTCATCCTGGTTGTTAAATACTCCACCAAAAGTCAATGTATTCACCCGGACGTTATTTTTCGCCCAGTATGTGGCAAGATAACGGGTCAGATTTAATATCGAAGACTTGGATGCGGAATAGGCGACTGGTTTATAGAATGTATCCCCTCCTTTTCTTCGATACTCATAAATACGCTGATCAGGAGAAACAAGACCATATGTGGAACAGATATTTATTATTGATCCTCGACCTGCCACGGACATCTGTCCCCCAATGACCTGGCAAGAAAGAAATGTCCCTTTGACATTAACCTCCATGATTTTATCCCATGAAGTCTCCGGATATGTTTCAAAAGGTCCGTTTTCCTCTGGAGGTGAGTTAGGGGGTGAGTCAAGCGCTGCATTATTTATGAGGGCATGTGGAACGTTCCATTTGGACATGACACTTTTCAAGCCTTGTTCTATCGATTTTCGGCTAGTGATATCCACTCGTAAAAACATGACATCATTGCCAGAATATTTTTTACCAAATTTATATTCAGCATCTTCCCTATTCTTTTCGATATCGAAAACAGCAATTTTGGCTCCACGATCAGCCAGGGCCATACCAAATTGACGGCCCAATTGGCCGAGACCTCCCGTTATAATAACAACCCTATCCTTAACATCAAAGATGTCTTTTAACATTTTTTTATTCATCCCTGTTTGCAAAATTATTTCATTCTATCTTTATTAATATATCGTTAGGAAATTGCCTTCATTTTTTCCCTTAATTCGCTCCATTTAAATCATTAAAGTCTAGGTTTTCATCGGATTTTAAAGGTCGAAGAGTTATACGACCAATCACCTTATCGAGTTCATAGGGAGGCATACCGTCACCCGGTGACTTCATCGCGAGATCTTGGGGCCTTATGGTGTGTCCTGCTGGCAGGTCATGGGCTGCAACCAATTTCTTTCCCATCTTTCTTAATGGGTCCATTTCGCTTTCATATGGTCTTTTTATACCATCACCCCTTGCTTTTCTGGATCTGTGAAGATCTCTGACCATCTTTCGGAGACCATCGGGGGCCAATGAAAATGCATGATCCGTCCCCTTCCAGGTTCGGTTCAGAGTAAAATGTTTTTCAATGACCCTCGCGCCCAGCATAAAGGCTGCGACAGCCATAGCAATCCCGTTGTCATGAGATGAAAGCCCGATAATATTTTTTGGAAATCTTTGACGGTAGGTAGTAATAACCTCAAGATTCAATTCTTCAAATTTCGCAGGATATCCTGCCGTGCATTGCAGAATGCATAGCTGATTATTGATGGGCATGATAGCATCATAGGCCCTCTGTATATCTTCCATGGTTCCCCCGCCCGTGCTGACAATCATCGGTTTTTGAAATTTTGCAACGTAAGTTAAAAGAGGGATGCTTCTAAGATCCCCTGAGGCTATCTTATAGGCAGGAACGTCAAGCTTCTCTAAAAAATCAGCGCTTGTAAAATCAAAGGCAGTGGCAAACATAGTGATATTCAACTGTCGTGCATAATCCTTGAGCTCGACATATTCTTCCCATCCAAATTCGAGGGCCTCCCTATGTTCACCATAAGTGGCTCCATAACTGTTTCTGTTGTCATATATTTTGTTGTACATATCATGTGTATAAAGTTCCCTGTTTTCTCTTTTTTGAAGCTTCACGGCATCTGCACCACACTCTTTTGCGACGCGGAACATTTCTTTTGCAGTCTCTAAATTCCCCTGATGGTTATGCCCGATTTCGGCTATAACATAACAATCTCCATCATCCTGAATAATCTTCCCATCAATTTCAAGTTGCCGCATATTTTAGCCTCCTATAGGGTAATTATTTAATGCCATAATTCATGTGCAGGCATAGCAGAATTGTAAATGATCCAGGGCATATGGCAAGGTTCAGGTAACTATCTTTTTAAAAACAGGTTCAGGGGATTCTCCAATATTCTGATTCTCCAATTGCTGAACCGAACGGATCTGACCGTTATCCAGATGATAGACAAGATCGGCTGACGCAACCATAGTTGGTTGATGTGAGATTGCGAGGATGGCCATTTCACCGCGCATCTGGACGAGGTTAGAGCATATGCCTGCTTCCGTCTCTGGATCCAGGGCGGTTGTAACCTCGTCCAGGATGAGCAGTTTGGGCTTTCTGACCAGTGCCCTGGCTATTGCTATTCTTTGTCGCTGGCCGCCGGACATGGTGGCCCCTCGTTCCCCGACTATTGTATTGATCCCTTCAGGTAAGGAAAGGACAAATTCCAGGACCCCCGCTTTCCTGAGGGCATCTTCAACATCCTGGTCGGTGATGACAGGATCATTAAGTGAAACATTTGAATATATAGTGTCATTGAACAGGAAAAAATCCTGAGGCACGTAACCGATCATCTGTCTCCATTTTATCAGATCAATATATCTTAAAGATATGCCATCCACAAGTATATCGCCTGAATCCGGCATGATTATCCCGGTTAAAAGATCCGCTATGGTTGTCTTACCGACGCCTGAAGGACCGGTGATCACGATAAATTTCATGTAAGGGATTGACAGGGATATTTTTTTTAATACTGCCTTTTCTTTATATTTAAAAAAGACATCCTTAAAAACGATACTTTCATTAAGCTGCGGCTCTTTGTCACCGTTAATAACTTCCCTGGCCGATTTCAGGTTATCCAGCCTGGTCTTGAAAGACCAATAAGCGCTTTCATTGATGGACAGAGCCTGAAACTGCTTCTGTAACCCTCCTATTCGACCAACGGTTCTATAAAACAGGAAAACAAGAATCAACATGTTTGTAATGGGTTCGGAACGATAATTTATAAAATAATAGATGCCAGACACCATAAACAGCACAATCAGAGGTTCTTGTATTGTATTAAGCGCCTCGGAACTCAAAACCTGGCGCTGAAGAGCTGTTTTTAATTTTTTTGATTCTTTTTCCAGAAAGGGTCCTACCTGATCCTCTCGCGCCATAGCCTTTATCGGTTTAATGCCGTTCAGCAGATCTGTCAAATAAATGAGCAGGGATTGAAATATCCTGGTTTGTTTCACACCGGAACTTCGGGCCATTTTCACAAGAGGCCTGAGAAGCACGAAGATTAGAGAACCTGCCAACAGAGATATGACAGTCACCTGCCATGAGATTAAGAGGGCGATCAAAAGATAGAAGAACACCTGTATCATGCCGGACATTAACATGCATGCCTGCTGATATCCCTTGGACAATCGCAATGCCTCTGTGCTAATGGCGTTTGTTAAGGCCCCTATAGGTTCTAATATAAAATAATCCCAACGGGCCTTTAGAAGGGAACGGATGAGTGATAACCGCATGTCCGTGACGACATAGGCCGTCGTGTAGCCTACCTGCTTCATGGCCAGCAACAGGAAACCACACTTGAGAGTCATTCCTATTAAAATAACGGCAAGCAGAAATACAAGGCTGGGTTCCATCCCTATGGCACTAAACATCTTGTCGGTTGCATTCCCGAGCAAAGATGCGCCGGCTTCCTGACCTCCATCAACAAAATTAAGTAACGGCAGAAATGAAGCTATACCTATACCTTCGGAAAATCCGGCAAACAATAAACAGACAAGCATGATAGCTGTTCGTGACGGATAGGATCTGAAAAACATCATGATCATCTGAAAACTGCCGGTCTTTTTTTGTGCGTTTTTCATAATCTGGGGATAATTTCAATCTTTAAATACTTTGAGAGCGTCACACAATCTCTCTTTCAGTCAAGGCAGACGGATCATTCAATCGCTACCTTTTTCATCCTTTTTAGCCATTCGCTGACCTCATCGTATCTTGTCTGATTCTTTATTGATTTCATGACATAGAATTTTGATCTTTCCAGGATCTGGAATACGGTACAGTTCAAATCCCGGGACTCTCTTCGGTACCCTCCCATAAAGCTGAGAACCTCACGATATGTTGGAAGGCCGATCCATCGCAGCATCTTGGTAAACATTTTACCGAGCTGTTTACAGCGTTTTTTAAAGGAGATCTTTTTCCTTTCGGTTGATCCCCACTCTCTGTCAATCACAACCAGGGATCTTCTGAAATCGGTAAAATCATCTGAAACACAGATCATGTCCGTAACTCTGACGATGGAATCCAGACCATTTCTATGCATAAAGCCCACAAGCGCTCCATATGCCCTCATCAGCCGCCTTCTTCCGAATTCTTCCAGGGCCGAATACATATCCACAAACGCCTTTCCCTGAACTTCCTCTACAAGAAGAAACCCGCTTGACGGTAATCCGAAAAGACGCCTTGATCCCCAGGCTGCGGCATGCATGACTGGAACTCCTTGTTCTTCCAACAGCTTCAGCATTTCCAGTTCCCTTTCCGTAGTCATCCTGACTTTCCTTCCTCTGAGTACTGCCGTTAAAATCTGAACAGGATCCATGGAAAATGCCTGTTTTAAGTAGTATCTTTTCTGACGACCGTTCATGTCCCCCTCAATGAGGAGAACCTGTTTTCCGGGATTACGGGCTACCACTTCACCGTCGCTAAAATTCATCATGGAGTCATAGTTTTCCAGGGGAATATTGTTTAGATGTCCCTTTATTGCAGGATCGATCCAGATTTTTTCTGAGATAAACATCATATCAGATTCCATATCCTGATAAAATATTATCTACTATGTTCTCCGCAGTCAGGTTCACATCCTCTGATCTGATACTGATCGGATCGAGGAAAGGGAGAATAGCATTGAAGAGTAACTGCTGCCGCTGGAGGTCTTTCAAGGGGTGATTTTTCTTGCGATGAGAAAGCGTCGCCATATCTTGGTACAGATAGATCACCACGGAAGGCCTTGGAACGAGACTATACAGGAATCGCTTCAAGGTCATAGGAACGTCATCGATCAGAAGGAGATCAGTAGCGTCCCTGTCTATCAGTACGACATCATGCGTTTGCCTCAGAGGGCGAATCTGAACCAAATATTTCAGTGCCTGGTCAATATAAAACACCCCTGCGGTGATCCATGCCCTAAGCCTCCGGACTTTATCCTGCAACCCGGCATACGGATGTTCTTTACGCTCAACCACATCATCACACGACAAGGACTTCCTTTTACCCCGCTTGTGCCGGAAGAACTCGACAGGAAGGACATTGGCCTTTCCCCGCCCGCCATAGATCAGGGCCACCTTGAATCCTCGATTCTCAAGTGTTCTCTTAACCGCTCTGGAGACGCTGGTCTTTCCGGCTCCGTCCATACCCACGAAAGAAACCCACAGTCCACGTCGCATCATGCGTCCTTACTCGAAAGCGTGGGCGCCGAAATGCCCTTGAAATGTGTCCCATAGGATTTAAGCCGTTCGCCTGTCATTCTTTTTATAGAAAGGTACCTTCTGGAAGACCTTGCATGGAAAATATAAACTACTTTCTTTCCTTCTTTACGGCATACAGGGTCCGGCTCTGACGCATCTTTTTATGCGCTCCCTTGTCAAAGGCACCCAAAAGTTTCACCCTTCCGCCCGGACAAACTTTCTCAAGCTCCGCCTGTATCCACTCTGACGGCGGCACCTTAATATCAAGATCTTTGATCTCCTTATCTTCACCTGATTCGAAGAAAAGCGTGTGATTTGTCTTCTCCCAGAGAATGTGAAACATCAATCTGGCTCTTTCGATTCCATAGGCCCTGATCCAGTGATGCCAGATAGAGAGAAAAATTACCACATCCACATTAGGCAAAGAGGAGATGTTCTCGGGCGTCAATTCCATGCTGGAGAAGGCCGCATTGCTCAAGCCCGCTTTTTTCTGCACATATTCGGAGATCACGCGATAGCCCGGGCTCATATCGATTCCAATGACATAAAAGCCTCTTTCAGCCATGCTGAGAACAAAAAATCCCAGGTTGCATCCAATATCCATGGCGGAACCTCCCTCCGCGGGAATCTCCTTTCGAATAGCCTCCCAGCGCTGGATAGTTGAGATATCACGCTTGAATGAACGTTTTCCAATCCAGGGTAATGGCTGATATCGCGCAAAGTTGTCGGCCTTGTACCATTGGGCCTTGAAATTGCCCCACTCACATAGATCTCCCATCATTCCACAGAACCCGTTCTTTATCTTCACCATACCCATCCAAAATTCATGAGGAAGACTTGACCGTATTCGATCCTTCATTGAATGATATGCCTGCTCATATTGGAATGTCACGGGATAACCTCCTTGGAGAAAAATCTTTCATTTATTAATTTCATGCTGACTTGAAGATAATATTTTGAGCTTCCTATAATGATTTTGTCTTGGAGGAAATTACTCTAAGGTGTTTCTGATATTCGCTAAATACTTCGGGTGCTATTTTCAGAATTTGATTCTTAATATTCATGATATATACAGGATTTTAAAGAGAGAGGCGAAGCCGCGGTTTATGGAATCGCTTCAAGTGATGTTATGTTTTAAAATAATCAATCACACTCCGGATAATGGATTCCAGGTCATGTTTCGGCTCATAGCCGATGAGATTCCTTATCTTGTCTATATTGGGGCATCGCCTCTCCATGTCCTCAAAACCCGGGCCATAGGCTTTTTCATAAGAGATAAATTCAAGGTCCGATCTGCTGCCCGTCATCTCCTTGACTTTGATGGCCAGGTCCTTAATTGTCACTTCATGATCGTTTCCCACGTTAAAGACATCCCCTTCCGCCTTCGGCTCCGCCATAAGCCCGATAAGCGCGCCAATGACGTCATGGACATGCGTAAAACTCCGGCTCTGACTGCCGTCGCCATATACCGGAATCGGTTTTCCCAGGAGAGCGCACTGGACAAAATTGGGCAGCACCATGCCGTACCTGCCGGTCTGCCTTGGGCCGACAGTGTTGAAGAGCCTTGTGATTACCACAGGCAGCTTCTTTTCATCAAAATAGGCCAATGCCTGAAATTCATCCAGAGTCTTTGAGCATGCGTATGCCCATCGCCTTTTCTTTACCGACCCCATTACCCTGTTGTCGTCTTCGGAAAGGGTATGATCGATGTGTTTGCCGTATATCTCAGAAGTGGAAGCTATCAGGACCTTTTTCTTAAACCGGTTGGCCAGCCTGAGCACTGTTTCAGTACCTTTAACATTAATATCCAGTGTTTCAACCGGATGGTCCATGATATTCCTGACACCCACCGCCGCGGCAAGGTGATAGATATGATCCGCCTTGAAGATCAGTTCGTTCATAACGGATTCATTCAATATCGTATCCACCACCAGGTGGAATTTCTTATCTTTCTGGATCTTTGATATATTCTCCAGTCTTCCTGTCCAGAGGTTGTCAATAACGAATATTTCATTGCCCTGCTCCAGTAACCTCTCCGCAAGGTGAGATCCGATAAAACCAGCGCCCCCTGTAATTAATGCTTTCATCGCTCGGCTCCTTCGTTCGCTTCGCTTAATAAAATTCTGACAGAGTCAGAATTCTATGATATGCGGCTTCGCCGCTTTAAGATATCTCCGCATCGAGGACCTCACGGATCTTCTTCGCGGAAATTTCCCCGACTCCTTCAACCTTTGTCAAATCATCTATTGAAGCGTTCATGATTTTTGAGACACACTTGAAATGTTCAATAAGTCTTTTGGCTGTCATTGGACCAACTTTGGGAAGACCCTGTAAGATGTATAATTGTTTACTCTTTAGCCTCTTGGGTCTGTATCCTCCACGCAATGGCACAACGTCCTTGTAAGTTTCTTCCTGTCTCCCCATTAAAATGAGCTTGTCCGCAGTATCTTCTATAGAGCGTGAAAGAATAACAGGAATATACCATATTACACTGATAGAAACTAACGCTCCCATTATTGCGTGTGGATCAAAATCAAGATCTGTCTTATAGGGGTTTCCTTCGATAATCAGGATTGGTACTTCACAGTTCTTTTTGAGATTTGCTATCTGTCTGAACAACCTGCCGTCAATTATTGATATAAGGAAGTCCCTGGCGGTCTTTCTCTCGATCGTTATTGAATGATTGATTATATAATCGCCAAAATTTAAATTCCTGACTTCAATAGTGATGCCTTCCTTTTCAAGGAAATCAATAATGCCGGAAACTTTTTCACGGTGATCGATTATTATATCCATCGCTACGCTCAATAAAATGGCTTCGCCATTTTTTACACGCGGCTGCGCCGCTTTGTCGCTTCGCTTAAGAAAATTTCTTCGAAATTTTATAATATAAAATCGCTTCTGCGATTTTATTATTACCAGATTGTGGTAACTTTTTTGGATCGTCGCAGATACTTATCGGCTGTGACAAGCCCCGCATTTTCAATGATTGAAGTCGCGGCAATGATCCTATCGGCAGGATCTTTGTTCTGGTCTGGAAATAGGTTTGCGGAGAGCCAGGCAACCTCCGGCGTGATGCCATAAAAAAGATACTTATTAGACTCTAACAGCAGCCTGGCAAATTCCAGAAATTTTATATCAATACGCAGCCTGCCTCTGTGTATAAGCATTGCTGTTTCCCACAATGAAATCTCGCAAAATATTATTCCATCAGAATTATTGGCCGCTGATATGGCTTCTTCCGCTTTTTTCGAAAGCATCTCGGGCTTTAAGGCGTTCCAGATAATCACGTGGGTGTCCAGGATAATCATTTCATGGCGTCCCATTCATCATCAATTGGGGATAGTACATCCCCTATCGAAGCCCTTTTAGCAAGTTCCCGTAAAATGGTCCTTGCTTTCATCATCTTATCTTCCGGAGGCACTAATTTCGCCATTTCATGACCGTGTGAAGTAATCGAGATAACCTGTCCTTTTTGAGCTTTTTTAAGGAAATTTGACAAATTTTCCCTGAAAGCACTTATGCCGACTTTTTCCATCCTTGTTCTCCCTAACTTATTGTACAAATAAATTGTACAATATAAAACAGGAGGAATCAAATCTTTTAGACATAAAATCGCTTCAGCAATTTTATATACAGCTCCGCCCCTTCAGTTACATTTATAAAATCGCTGAAGCGATTTTATACAAAGCGGCTGCGCCGCTATTACGAATTTCTTCAATCTTTTTTTATATAGCGGCAAAGCCGCGTATATAAAATGGCTGCGCCATTTTATTATGTGATCTTCTCCAGCGCCCAGTCTTCAATGTCCACTTCGAGCGACCTGTTCAAGAGTTCAACAGAGACTACTACCTTGCTTCCCTGTCCTTTATGGTGCAGGTAAAAACCGACGAGCCCTTTTAAAGGCCCTTCCATTATCATGACCATATCGCCGGTCTTCATAAATTCCTTGTTCTGAACGGTCCGGTCGGTTCCATCAAGAATCATGAGAGAAGCTATCTCCTGATCATTGGCAGGCGCGGGCTGACCCTGAAAACTTACCATTCTGACCACTCCGGGAGTCTTCAATATGGAAAGATGTTCCTCAGGGTGCAGGTTGGTATTTACAAAAACGTATCCGGGAATCATCGGGATAAGGATCTTTTTCCTCCTGTCTTTCCTGCGGCTCATGACCTGGATCCTGGGGAGAAAAACCTCGATGGATTTGCCCAGTATCCCGTCATGGACCTTCTGTTCAAAACGGCTTTTTGTGTGGATCGCGTACCATCTGGCGGATAATTCGTTCATAAAGTCGATATCCTCTCGATATCTATCCCTATGTCTATAAGGTTTCTGATATCATCTTCAGTCTTTTCAAGCCGGGTCAATAAAATCCTGTCCCAATTCACTTTTGTTATGGAATCGTTCCCAGTAATCCTTAAATCGAAAAATTTTTTATCTTTTCCATTTTCATCAATAATCCCGGCCAACCGGATGTTTGTCAGTTGGAGATAAAGATAGGCAAGCTCCGCCACCTCTCCTGCACCATAAAATAGGATGGATTTGATATTTTTCTTTTCCATGTCCCTGTATTTATTTAAAAGAAGGTTCTTTATGTCCCTGTAAGAATCCAGGGAGTAGCGGAGATATTCAACAGTGAGCCGGCTCTTTCTGGCCAGCCCCGCGGGTGTGAGAAAATATTTCACCCTGTTTCTGGGCATTGTTGTAACCTTGAAATATCCCTTATTGACCAGTCTTTTGATAAAGGTGTTCACAAGACCTAGAGAGATATTCAGACGCCGTGACAATTCTCTCTGGCTATGGTTGCCGGTCCTGTCGATCTCACCCATTAATCTGAGTATATGGAGGTCTTCTTTTTGCATTCCTGAGCCGGATTACATAATTATTCAAGAGACAAAACCTTCAAAAAACTTATTACATCCCGGCATAAATGGTGACGTTTAATGCACTCTATAAAATCCCTCCCCCTTTGAAAAGGGAGAAGAACCATATCCCTCCCCCTTTGAAAAGGGGGAAAGAGGAGGATTTTTAATGATTGCGTCACCGAAATTATGGTCCGAAGCACTTAGCGAACTTACGATTTCCTAACAACGCGTTCAAATTTTGAACATTAGATCGTTCAATAATTGAACATCTTCATTTTGTCAAGGAAAAATTAAAAATTTATAAAAATTTTCACTAATTTCCGGTTAGGAAATTGCATAAAGATCGCAGTATGGGGAGCTCTTTTTTCGGGCGAACTCGTTCCTGGCAAGCTTTACGCATATTGCCTTACGAGGCGGGCGGCGGATCATCCCAATCGCTGTCAGGGCCAAATTAGGTTGAACGATCGAGAAACATTCCGCCCGCCTGGCATGCACATTACGCAATTATCCCGCTTCCAAGGTTTTCGCCGATAAAAAGAGCTCCCCATGCTGCGATTCAGACAACCGGCTTTTGAGTTATTGTTATTTCATCGGTTTATTTACATTTATTCGGTATTCTTCTTCAAATGCAATTTCCTAACCGGACAATGCTGAAAAATTTTGAGAGCTTGGGCACTTTCTTGACAAATCAGGATAGCGGTGATATGGAAAGACACCTTCAAGCAGTCTGTCGGACTTTGGCCGACAGACTGAAAATAATATTTTGTGTTTTTTTATTTTGTGAACAGATTTTTTCTATAGA
>JAFGDF010000063.1 GCA_016932235.1 Deltaproteobacteria bacterium
ATAATATAATGGGATCGAACTTCAAACAATTTGATCGTAATACTCTTTTTCTATAGAAAAAATCTGTTCACAAAATAAAAAAACACAAAATATTATTAGCAGGCTGACGGACAAAGTCCGACAGACTGCTAGGGTTGATTGATTTTGTAAATTTTTTAATTATAGCTTGACTTTATAGGAAAAAAAGATACTATAATTATAGTTCAATAAAGAATGGGCTTTATTGACACGGAGGTACCGTTCTGAGGGAAAGATCCATTTGTCAAGAGTGGCAACCTGAAGTTTGGGACCGATGATTAATTTTTTTAAGGAGGGGCCGCAATGGCAGATGGTGTAGTAAAATGGTTTAATGAACGTAAAGGGTATGGATTTATAGCCCAGAAAGATGGACCTGACGTATTCGTTCATTATTCGGGTATTAACGGTGACGGTTTCAAGTCTCTCCAGGAGGGTGATCGGGTTACTTTTGAAATTGAAGAAGGTGGAAAAGGTCCGGCCGCGGTAAATGTAACAGTAGTATAGATCTCCTAATCAGTTTTATTAATAAAGGCATTCCATGAATAAGAGTAGTGGAGTGCCTTTATTTTTTTTAAGAAGATAATGCAATGCCGAAATCTCATGATGTGTTTCATGATGCCAAATACCGGTTCCACCGTGCTTTTCCTCTTTGCGTATAGTTTACGTCCTTCATGAGTACGAAGACGACGTCTCATTCTTGCTACCGGTGCGGCATCATCAGGTATGGGAGCAGGATGACAAAGCCGCTCTTTCAGAGGCTGATTGTCATAATCCCTATGCATAGCGATGTATGGATTAATATTCTCTACCTCGCAGGCTGCCACGTTCGATTCACTAAAGTATCCGGCATCGGATAGTATGGTATCTACTTTTCCAATATCCTTTGGTCATGAGGAAAGTCTTTTAATGAAAGATAATATAGCATTATATGATTTCATCAGAATAAGGTATTCATTGCATAACTTTTTAGGAGCATGCCGGACATAGTCCGGCATGCTCCTAGCACCATTATTATATCGCTTAGAATTGATGCTGGATTTTTGTCTCCTTCATTTCTTGCATTTGGCTACAAAAAATCCTATTATGCCTGTTAAACAGTTATCAGGGGGTTTGAATGAAAAGGCTTATCATAATCACGGTTCTGTTTGTCTGCATGATAATAGCCCCTTTCGCAAACGCAAAGCTGGATGTTAAATGTGAAATCACAGAGATTTCCACTCATGAACTGCTTGTTACACTTGGCTGGAAAGTAACGGTGCAATCGGATAAAAGCTGGGATGCCTGCGATCTTGTCATAAGCTTTCTTGATGATAAGGGAGAAGAACTTTTTGTTATACGTGAAACAAGGAAAGTCAAGGCTGGCAATAATTCGTTTTCAGGAAGTGAGATTTGTGATTCCCGGATCTGGAAGCGTGTCAGGAAATATGTGACATCCTTTGATTGTATCTTCTGAGTCGGGCTATTATTTGCCTATGCAGAAATCACGGAAGATTTTAACATAAATATCCTCATTACTGGTCGTGCCGGTGATTTCTCCAAGGATTTCCAGGCCGCTATTCAGATCAATGGAGATTATTTCCTGAGGGGAATTGTTTCTCGAATTATAAGCGGCTTTTTGAAAATGTTTTAAGGATTCGGAAAGGGCTCTTTTATGCCTTAAATTGGGTATAAATGAAGGAGACACAGCTTCCGGATCACTCTGCATTACCCTATCCTTAATCGATTCGTTTAATTTATCCATCCCTTCTCCTGTAAGAGCTGATATCTTAACGACGGGGCTGCCATTGGCGAGTCTTATCAGTTCGTTTTCACGAAGTACGGGAGGAAGGTCGATCTTGTTAATAATGATTATCTGAAGAGAATTTTTTGATCTGTTGATAATGTCTATATCATCTTTATGAATGGGACGGCTCTGATCCATAACAATGAGAGAAAGGTCCGCTTCAGCCAGTTTTTTTTCGGCAAGGTCTATCCCGATTTTTTCTACTTCACTCCTTATCTTCCTGATCCCCGCAGTATCGATGAGGCGGACAGGTATTCCCTCGATATTGATCAATGATTCAATAATATCTCTTGTCGTACCCGGAATGGGTGTTACGATCGCCCGCTGTTCATTAAGGAGTCTGTTCAGCAGGCTTGATTTGCCTACATTCACACGTCCCGCAATAACGCTGTTTATTCCGTCAATCCATATCTTTCTTCTTGAATGCGCGGCAATGATTTTCTCGATCGGGCCGATCAGTTCCGCCTCTATTCGGCTCGCTGTATCTTCCCTGCAAAGGATTCCGTCCTCTTCCTCTGGAAAATCAATAGCTACCTCTGAATGGGCTATCAAATCTATTGCCCGCTGTCGCAGTATTTCGATTTCCTCTTTCAGACTTCCTTTGATCTGTCTGGTTGCCAGCTCAATTCCTTTTTCAGAACCCGAGTTAATCAGGTCGACAATAGCCTCAGCCTGCGTGAGATCTATTCTCCCATTTAAAAAAGCCCTAAAAGTGAATTCTCCCGGGCCGGCAAGACGGGCCCCCTCTTTCATGATAATCTGCATTATTCTGGACAGAAGAATATGCCCGCTGTGCGAGTTGATCTCGATCACATCTTCTCTGGTATAAGATCTCGGCGCTTTCATATAGGAGAGAAGCACTTCGTCAATCATATTACCGGAAGATGGATCAATAATATTTCCTAAGTAGAGTCTATGGCTGATCAGATTAGAGGAGGCATTAACCGGGCGAAAGATTTTTTCAGCTATTTCTTTTGCCCTTTGGCCGCTAAGCCGGATGATACCGATCCCTCCCCGGCCGAAAGGTGTCGCGACCGCGGCAATAGTGTCATCGGCACGTTCTTTATCAGGGATTGTTCCAAAATGATGGAACTGACTGTTATCCATCGGAGTAATTTTTCAAGGATTATATGTTACCTTTTTGGGATTATGACGACTTTTTTAAGAAGACCGTCTCCACGACTCCTTGTATCCAACATGTTATCTTTTTTGAGAGCAATGTGCACTATCCGCCTGTCATGCGGGTTTAAGGGGTTTGTCGTAATAGCTTTATTTATCCTTTTTGCTTTGTCCCCCAGCTTATGCGCGAGATTTATCAGGGATTCAGTTCTCCTACTCCGGTAATTTTCTGAATCAACAACAATTCTTATCTTTTTATCGATTTTTTTATGGACTATTTTGTTTATGATATATTGAATCGCGTCAAGAGTTTTTCCTTTTCTTCCGATCAATATTCCCGCGGCGTCTCCCTCGATGGTTAGAGAGATCCTTCCGTTTAACTGCTCAGCTTTTACCTTTGTTTCAACCGGAATAAGGGAAAGGATATCCTCCAGGGATTCTTTTGCCAGTTCAAAACCTTCAATATCCCCTTGCTCCACAGTGGAATCCTCGTCATTTTTTATCATAACCCTTATCTTTGTCTTTTTGATACCAACTAACCCGAAGATTCCGGCTGATCCTGGCTCAATGATTTCAACAACCAGATCTTCAACAGGGACATCCAGTTCTTGGGATGCTTTCTCGATTGCCTCCTCAGTAGTTTTTCCTTCAAATTCGTAAGCTGTCATTCTAATCCTCCAATTTAAGCTGGTCTTTTCTTTATCCTATATTGCTGGCCTATGGATAGAATATTATTTGTCAACCAGTACAGTACCAGGCCAGATGGAAAATTGATAAACATAAAAGTGAATACTATGGGCAGAAGCATCATCATTTTAGCCTGCGCCGGATCACCCGGTGTCGGCGTCATTTTCTGCTGAATGAACATCGAGGCTCCCATAAGGAGGGTCAATACCGGTATTCCATAGGGTGGAGCCATTAAAGGGATGGAAAAAGGGAAATTAAAAAGACGGTCCGGAGCCGAAAGGTCTGTTATCCAGAGGATGAAAGGAGCCTGCCTTAGTTCAATCGAACTGCCCAATATTCTGAAAAGCGCAAAAAAAACAGGTATCTGTATCACCATGGGGAGGCATCCCCCCATGGGATTGATTTTATAGGTCTTGTAAAGGGACATGAGTTCCCTGTTCATCTGTTCTTTGTTGTTTTTATGTTTCTCCCTTATCTTGGCCATTAGGGGCTGTAATTTTTGCATTTCTTTCATGGACTTGTAGCTTTTATGAGTGAGGGGCCAAAATATGATCTTAATCAGGATTGTGATCAGAATGATTGAAACCCCATAATTATTTATATATCTGTTAAACAGACGAAGCGCAAAGTGCAGGGGTTTGGCTATGATATCAAAGAATCCAAAATTGATGGCCTTATCAAGGTCTTTTCCGGTTTTTCTTAGTATATCCACATCGCGAGGACCTATAAAAAGGGTAAAGAATGAAGATGTTTTCTCAAATGCATTTAAGACCATAGAGGCTGTGATGTATTCAGCCTGGATAGTCCCAGAAGGCATCAGCTTTCCATTGAAACTCCCTACCGAATTATTCTCCGGAATTACTGATGCGATAAAATAATCATTCTCATAGGCGACCCATTTGATAGATCCGGATAAGGCTTTTTCCTCTTTTTTCATTTTTTTCGGCTTGATCTCTTCTAGATTGTCATCGAGAAGAAGGGCAACTCCTACAAAAGAATAATTTCCAGTCCTCGTCTCGAGAGGTCGATTTCGAATATAAGTACATATGTTCCCTTCAATAGCGCTTGCGGAATTGTTGGAGATGTTGATTTTCAAATCAATGTCATATTTATTCGGATAAAATCGATATATCTGATCCACGGATGTGCCGTCCGATGCGGTGTAACTGAATATTAGCTCGGCCGGTGAAGATCCACTCTTGAGGGATATGGAATCATGGTTGACCTTATAAATGGCATCCTCTTTTTTAGCTGACATGCTTTTAAAGGTAGCTTCAAAATAGTCATCATCCTTTTCGATCAGGTTAACCATTTCTATGAGAGGAGATTCCGGATCTTTTGTCACCCTGTATTTTTTTAATCTAAAACTCTTTATGGCTGCATTCCTGCTGGAAAAGATTGCCTTGTAATATGGGGTGTCAACTATTATCTCCTTCTCCTTATCAGCAATTACAGGTTCTTCAGATTTGTCTGTTTGAGAAAAAGACTGTGAGGGGGCTGGTTCCGGTATCCTGGCGTCAGATTTTTTTTCCCCGCTTATACCCTCTTTTTCTTCAACCACGGATTCCTCTTTTACAGAGGGGGTATCCTGGCGTGGGCTAAAAAAATAAGACCAAAAGATAAGCACCAGAAATGATAAAACAAAAGCTAGTATCGTTCTCTTTTCCATCTATAATAAGATCCGATCATGAGATATTAGAATAAGGGCAAGCTGATTAAAGGATTCCGATTTTATTTTAGCGGATCAAAACCCCCTGGATGTAAAGCATTACATTTGGAGATCCTGATCAATGTGAGAATCCCTCCCTTTACAACGCCGTATTTAAGAAAAGCAAGGCGGGCATAATGCGAACAAGAGGGATAGAAACGGCAGGATGGGGGAATTAGAGGAGATATTAATCTTTGATACACTCCTATAAAAATAATAGGTATATACCTCATGCTAAAAACGGAACTTCTTATCCAGGATAATTTCACTAAGTTCCTCTTTTATCTTCCAATAATCAAGGCCGCAAGCACCTTTTTTAGCTATCACGACAACATCAGTACGCTGGGGAAAGATATCTTTATGTAAGCGGTAGAACTCCCTTACGAGTCTCTTGATTTTGTTCCGTTTTACTGCGTTACCGATTTTTTTGCTTGCTGTTATCCCCAATCTTGTAATGCCAAGCCTGTTTTTATTAAATATGACGGTAAAATGCCCTGTGTGATATCTTTTTCCTAACCGATTTAGATTGACAAAATCCTTCCGATTCAATAACCTCTCTTTTTTGGGAAATGAGAAGGATTTCATAAGTATGTTTTAAGCTGATAACCGTTTTCTACCCTTGGCTCTTCTTCTTTTTATCACTTTGATACCGCCTTCAGAGCGCATGCGAGCCCGAAATCCGTGAGTACGAGCTCTTTTTATATTGCTTGGTTGATACGTTCTTTTCATTTTCCTTTATTCCGTATTGATGTAGGTTTTGTGATTGATGACAAACATATATTAAAAACAAAAAAAAGATATTTGTCAAGTTTATAAAGTTTTTAAGATTTTTATATACTCACGGTTGTTAAATTTATTGTTCAGGCAATGAAATTCAGGAAAGGAGCGGCTTATGTTGTTTGATCCCTTGCTGGGTTTGTTTTCAAATGATCTAGCCATTGATCTGGGGACTGCAAATACGCTTGTCTATGTTAAGGGCAAAGGTATAGTCCTAAGTGAACCATCCGTTGTGGCGGTGCGAAAAGATGCAAAAGGGGGCAGTAAAGTCCTTGCCGTTGGGAAAGAGGCAAAAATGATGCTGGGGAGAACTCCGGGAAATATTGTCGCCATTAGACCCATGAAAGACGGAGTAATTGCGGATTTCGAGATCACAGAAGCCATGCTGAGGCATTTTATACGAAAGGTACATAACAGAACTACCCTGGTTCGGCCACGAATAATAATATGTGTCCCCTCAGGTATTACACAGGTAGAAAAAAGAGCTGTGAGAGAATCTGCTGAATCTGCCGGGGCAAGAGAGGTTTTTCTTATTGAGGAACCCATGGCCGCGGCAATCGGCGCCGGTCTGCCTATTACTGAACCTACCAGTAATATGATTGTTGATATAGGGGGCGGTACCACTGAAGTGGCTGTTATTTCTCTGGCTGGAATCGTGTACAGCAAGTCCGTGAGGGTGGGCGGAGACAAAATGGATGAGGCGATTTTGCAGTATATTAAGAGGAAGTATAATTTGCTCATAGGTCTCTCTACCGCGGAAATTATTAAGACTACTATAGGGAATGCTTATCCCGCGGAAAAAGTCGAGACAATAGAAGTAAAAGGACGTGACCTTGTGACCGGTATTCCCAAAATACTCACAATAGACTCGGATGAGGTAAGAAAATCAATATCTGAACAGGTAGAGACAATAGTCGAAACCGTAAGAATAGCACTCGAACAGACTCCCCCCGAACTTGCAGCCGATATCGTAGACAGCGGGATTGTTCTCACCGGCGGGGGGGCCTTGCTGAAAGACCTGGATGTGCTCTTGCGTGAAGAGACCAAACTCCCCATCACTATAACGGAGGATTCCCTTTCCACAGTTGTGCTTGGATCTGGAAAAGCACTGGACAACATATCCGTGCTGAGGGAGGTCATGATTAAATAATTTGATCCCGGCAGGCCGTCGGCCTTTGATCAATTGCCTGCTATATTATATAACAGTATTCTTTTTTTAAAATAATATCCGTCTCATTGAAGACGATTGTTATTTCAGGTATGGCGTACAGGGAACATCTATTGATACTCCGAAATCGCTGAATAGAGTGTGGCTGGATTCAATAATTGGCACGTATTAACAGGATAAAGACAGTCTGGATATGGGTAATTCTAATATTTTTCAGCCTCTTTCTGGTCTCATCCAATCTGGGCAGGGGAAGGTCATGGAATCCGGCCGAAAAAGTCATCATTGAGCTTACCGCACCCCTTCAGAAATTCATTCAAAGAACAATAAACACGACCGAAGAGATCTGGTTTAGATACTTCGGATTAATCAACACGCATAATTCCAATATTCGGTTGAAACGGGAAATAGTTGAACTCAGAATGGAAAATTCCCGATATCGTGAATTGTTGGCGACAAGCGAACGCCTCCAAAAGCTCCTGCAATTTAAAAAAACGATAGATCAGCCGGTTCTGGCGGCGCAAGTGATAGGAAGAGACCCTACCGGATGGTTCGAATCGGTAATTATTGACAAGGGCCGGGAATCTGGTTTAATGGTCAACATGCCGGTAGTAAACGCAGACGGGGTTGTGGGTCGGCTGGTTTCGGTTTCCCAAAACTATGCAAAGGTTCTGCTGATTATCGACCAGAACAGTTCCGTGGACTGCATTATCCAGCGTTCCAGGGATAATGGCATATTGAAAGGTTTTTCATCCAAAGTCTGTAAACTGGATTATGTACTGAAAACAAGCGATGTAGATGTCGATGACATGGTTGTAACGTCCGGATTGGGACGTGTTTTTCCGAAAGGCGTTCCTGTGGGGACGGTTATAAACGTCAGTGATCTACCCGGGGAGCTTTTTAAAAATGTAAAGGTAAGGCCCGCAGTAGATTTCTCAAAATTGGAAGAAATCCTTGTTATAATAAAGGAGGACCCGTTATCCAGCAATCTGAAAGAAAAGGATTAGGCCTATTCGTTCTGTTATGGATCATTTCTCTTGTTTTTATAATGATCAAGGGGAGCCTCCTTAATAGTTTTGCCATATTCAGGTTTATTGAACTGGATTTGGTCTTAATATTTATACTGTATTTTTTTGTGTTTTTCGGAGAAACAGGAGCGGGTATCTATGCCTTTTCCCTGGGATTGGTCACAGATGTGCTTTCGGGTGGAGCTGCAGGTATTTTTAGCCTGATTTATCTTATCGTATTTTTGGGATTTAAACTGGGATCGCGACCCTTTGATCTTTTCTCACCGGGGGGACAGGTTATTGTCCTTTCACTGGCAGTAGTATTAAAGAAGATATTAATCTTTGTTTTTATCTCCTTATTTTCGCTTGAAAGTATATTCTCGTTCCCGGTTTTTCTGAAATCAATTTTTTCCGCCATATCTACAGGTCTGGTTGGCTCTTTAATCTTTTTCTTTTTAAACCAGCTGGATCATCTCTTTCAAGAACCCGTTTCAAAGAAATCTTCTTTATGACGGATCAGTCTTTTTTGGAGTTATCCCTTGCGAAGTTCGAACTTTGACCCGGTTTCCCTTGATGTCCTGAATAAACGACTTTGGTTCATCACTCTGTTCGTCCTTGTATCTTTTTCCCTTCTCGTTTTCAAATTATGGCTATTGCAGATAGTAAACGGCGAGGCATACAGGACTCAGTCTGAGAATAACCGGATCCGTCTCCAGAAAGTTCCTCCACCCAGAGGAATGATTTTCGATAGAAACATGGAACTTCTGGTTGATAACAGGCCGTCTTACAATCTTTATATCATCCCAGAAGACATTACGGATCGTGAGATGCTCATTAAAAGTCTTCATTCACTGGTGGGATTGTCCCCGGCGCTTATTAATGAGAGACTCGGCTACGCTCGTCAACATTATGCGTTTAAACCGATCCTTATAAAAAGGAATATCACCCGCAGGGAACTGGCTTTGATCGAAACCAACCTTTTCAACCTGCCAGGAGTGCGAATCCAGGTTGAGCCACAGAGGAACTATATCTACCATGAATTGGCATCTCATGTCATTGGATATCTGGGTGAGATAAGCGATAGCCAGTTAAAAAGCGGAAAATACACGGGTCACGACCAGGGTGATTTTGTCGGAAAATACGGCATCGAAGGATTGTGGCAACAAAAATTGAATGGTACCAAAGGCGGAAGACAGGTTGAGGTTGACGCAGCTGGAAGGATATTGAGAAATCTCTCCAGTCAAGCACCGATACCTGGGAATAATATTTCAATAACAATTGATAGAGAACTGCAGGCACTTGCCGAGAGCCTTCTTAAGGATAAAAAAGGAGCGATTGTCGCTCTTGATCCCAACAATGGTGAAATACTGGCACTGGTCAGTAAACCGGCCTTTGATCCAAATATATTCGTCGGCGGCATTGAAAAGGATGAATGGGGCAAGGTGTCTTCAAATAAAGATTATCCTCTGCAAAACAGGGCTATCTCAGGACAGTATCCTCCCGGGTCAGTATTTAAAATAGTAATAGCTTTGGCGGGGCTGGAAGAGGGAATAATTGATCCTGAAGAGGAACTGACTTGTACAGGAAGTTTCAGTCTTGGAAATCATACCTATGGCTGCTGGAAAAAATATGGTCATGGCCGAGTTAATTTTCTAAGAGCTTTGCAGGAATCATGTGACGTTTATTTCTACAAGGTCGGGAAACGTCTTGGTGTTGATGTCATTGCAAAATATGCAAATAACTTCGGCTTAGGTAGCAAGACGGGTTTTGATCTCGACTATGAAAAGACCGGGCTCGTGCCGACCAGTGATTGGAAGCTGAGAAGATTTGGGGTACCTTGGCAGGCAGGTGAAACAATTTCAATGTCCATAGGCCAGAGTTTTTTACTTGTCACGCCAATCCAGATGGCAGGCGTGATCTCCGCGGTATTCAACGGCGGCTATATTTATCAGCCGAAGATTATTAAACAGGTGGGGATGGATGAAAACACTTATGACTCGTCACCTGTGATTCGGAATAAATTGAAGGCCAAACCCGAAAACCTTGCGTTAATAAAAAGAGCGCTGTCCGGTGTTGTCAACGCGCCTCATGGAACGGGATCCAGGGCAAGGATAGAGGGTGTTGAGGTGGCAGGGAAGACGGGCACAGCACAGGTAATAGCACTTGATGCGGAGAAGTCGCTGGGTAAAGATCAAGAGATACCCGAGGAATTCAGGGATCATGCATGGTTCGTTGCCATTGGCCCGGTTGAAGACCCAAAGTTAGCTCTTGCCATACTGATAGAACATGGCGGTCATGGAGGCAGCGCTGCGGCACCTATAGCTAAAGAGTTGATTGAAAAGTATTTAAAAATTGCGGGATAATTAAGGATCATGTTTGACAGAAGGTTGATTCAGAATTTTGACTGGATTTTGCTGCTAATCCTTCTTCTTATAGGGGCGTTGAGCGCGATGAATCTGTACAGCGCAACCTATCCCATAAGGGATTCCGGGGGTTTTCAGATTTTCATCAAACAGGTATATTGGTTTCTGATAGGTTTTATGATGCTTCTTCTTATGACCACATTTGACTACCATATTCTGGAGCGTCTTGCCTATCCCATTTATATTTTGAGCATCATTTTGCTTATTTTGGTGCTCCTGGGTGGAAAAGTAATCTCCGGGTCACAGAGATGGTTAAATATAGGGGGTATTGGATTTCAACCATCCGAGTTTGCCAAAATTGCCATGATCATCACTCTCGCTAAGTACTTTATTGATAACAGCGGTGTTAAGGAATACAGGTTAAGGGATCTTTGGAAACCATTTTTTTTAATCGCCCTGCCCTGCATCTTGATTATCAGGGAGCCTGACCTGGGCAGCGCCCTTGTTCTTGTGATTATATCTTTCTCAATAATTCTTTTTATGAAAGTTAATATAAGGTCTCTTTTCATACTTATTATTACATCATTTGTTTCTGCACCTTTTATCTGGTTTACGTTAAAAGAATACCAGAAGAAGCGTATCCTGACCTTCCTCATGCCTGAAATGGATCCCTTAGGAGCCGGGTATCATATTATTCAGTCGAAAATAGCCGTAGGGTCAGGTCTTTTATGGGGAAAGGGGTTCCTTAAAGGGACTCAGACCAGACTTCATTTCTTACCGGAGCAGCACACGGACTTTGCTTTCTCCGTCCTGGCTGAGGAATGGGGGTTTTTCGGAACAATCGCTCTTATGACACTTTATCTTTTCTTAATACTCTGGGGCATAAATATTGCTAAGAATTCAAAGGATAAATTCGGTACCATACTGGCGGTCGGTTTAGTTTCTATTGTTTTTTGGCAGCTTGTGATCAATATCAGCATGGCGATAGGGCTCCTGCCGGTAGTGGGAATCCCCCTGGTGCTCTTCAGTTATGGGGGATCATCGATTATCTCCACGATGGCGGGAATGGGCCTACTTATGAATATCAGTATGAGACGTTTTATGTTCCAGTAAATATTTTTATTTTCCTTGCAATGAAAATGTTCATGTGTTAAGGCTCTAAATGAAAAAAATCAAGGTGCCACGATGAAAAACAAAAATGAGATCAATGCGTTTCTTGGTATGGATACCGAATTTGAAGGAAAGCTGTCTTTTAAGGGAGCGGTTCGCATTGACGGCAACTTTACGGGTGAAATCTTTACAGAAGGGACCCTGATAGTAGGTGAATCAGCCGTCATCAAATCTGATATCCATGTTTCTCATATTATTGTCAGCGGTGAGATCAGAGGCAATATCATAGCGGAAAGCAGGATTGAAATCCATGCCCCCGGTAAAGTTTTTGGAAATATCCAGGCCCCTACGATTGTTATCGAAGAAGGAGTAATATTTGAGGGAAATTGCAGGATGCAGAAAATCCAAAAAAATGGGGACCAGAAACTGGCAGTAGTAAATTGACATTGGAATGTAGAATTGACAAGGGCTATTTTAATAAGGTATAAAATAAATCTTTGTTATAGCCCTTTTTTTTTGTACTTTCTGAATCACATCTATTCAACATCATAAAAATTGAGAAATCAGATTAACTCGCGGAATTAAGGAATATGCTGCAGATAGATTTCCCATCATTAATAATTCAGATTCTAAATTTTCTGGTGCTTCTCTTTGTCCTAAACTTTATCTTATATAGGCCTGTACTCAGGATTTTAAATAAGAGAAGAGAGGATATGGCATCATCACAGAAAATAACTGAAAATTTCTTTAATAAGGCAAAGATATACTCTGAAAGATATAAGATATATCTTGATGCTACCAAGAAAGAGGGTATTAATACAAAAGAAGACCTGAGAAACGAGGCCCTGGTAATGGAAAAGGAGATGCTCCAAAAGACATTTTCTTCTGTGGAGGAAAAGCTAGTTAATACCAGGGAAGAGATTATCAGGAAGGTGGAGGAAGCGAGGATAAACCTTCAGGTGGAAGTTGAGCTTTTTTCTCAGGAGTTGGCAAATAAATTTCTGGGAAGGCATGTCCAATGAAAATGCCCATGAAAAGGAGAAAGAGGATATTTCTCGTAAGTGTTTTTATTTTTCTGTTTTTTTCGATTTTTTGCGCTGCGACATACTCCTCGGAAACTACACATTCGCCAGTTGAAAGTACGGTCAACGAAGAGAACTCAGGGCACCCCGTGGATAGAAGCGGTGATCTTCGGGATCTGCTCTATCGCTTTATCAATTTTGCGCTTATGGTCATCATATTGTTTCTTGTTGTAAGAAGGACATCTCTAAGGGATTTTTTTAAGAACCGGAGTGATGATATTCGTAAAAAACTTGAGACTCTTGAAAGAGAGAAGGAAGAGGCTGAAACTCGTTATAGGGATATGGAAAAACAGCTAAGGGACTTCGAAGATATAAAGCAGGAGATCATTGGCCAATACAGGAATGAGGGTTTGGCTGAAAAAGAGAAAATCATAGCGGAAGCTAAACATAAAATTGAAGACATCATAAAACAATCCGAGTTGACAATCCAACAGGAGATTCAATCCGCTAAAAGTCGTTTAAGGTGGGAGGTTATGGAAGTAGCGGCACAGAAGGCCGGGGAGATTCTTTCCAGGGAAATAACCGAAGGTGATCAGGATAAACTGATTAATGAATTCATAGAAGGGTTGGGTAAGATACATTGAGCAATTCTAGGCTTTCCAGGAGATATGCAAAGGCGTTGTTCAGTCTGGGGCAAGAAGATGGTTCATTCGTTACTTATGGTCAGGAGTTATCGGAATTTAATGAATTTTGCATGATGAACAGGGACTTCGGACAGGTTATTGCTAACCCTGTATTTTCCGTTGAGGAAAGGAAAAAAATTCTCCAGGCTGTTTTAAGTAAGAGTGGTTTTTCGAGAACGGTAAAAAATTTCCTGAATCTGCTTCTCGATAAGAACCGGATAGGGGCCATCAAAATAATAACGGATCATTATGGGAGACTTACCGACGAAACATCAAATATTGCCAGAGCTGAGATTATATCCGCGAGGCCGCTTAAAAAGGAGACTCTTGAGAAAATAGAAAAGTCACTCGCAAAGGTGATATCCAAAAAGATAGTTTCAAAAGTAAGTGAAGACAGCGGACTTATTGGTGGTGTTGTGGTGAAGTTGGGGGACCTGGTTTTAGATGGAAGCATCAGAGCCCAACTCGAGGGGCTTAAAGAATCTTTGAAAAGGGGTGAATAAGACTTATGGAGATTAGAGCTGAAGAGATAAGTCAGGTTATAAGGGACCAAATTAAGGATTATGATAAAAAGATGGAGGTGAGCGAAA
>JAFGDF010000064.1 GCA_016932235.1 Deltaproteobacteria bacterium
CGTTTCACACCACCTTATTCTTCCATCTTCCACTCCTGAAATAGGTCACATATAGTATCGCGGATATATACATGGCGATCGTTATGGCCCACCGAACACCATACATCCCCAGATCCCCGATCATGGGGAGGAAAAAGGCCAGGGGCATCAGGACGAGCCAGGTCTGCAGGATTGCTATAAGCATGGGCGGCATTGTATCCCCCATTCCGGAAAGGACATGCATAAACAGAGGGCCGCATCCAAGCATCAGGTATCCTATAGCGCCTATTCTCAGGAATACGGTTGTTATCGCCACTAATGAAGGATCGGAATTGAAGATCCTTACAAAAGGTTCAGGCCATATAAATAGTATTGCTGAGCAGAATAACATTACACCTTCCGCCAGGCAGGCAGCAAGCCATCCACTTTTCTCCGCACGTTTCGGCTTACCCGCTCCCATATTCTGTCCGGCAAGGACACCTGCCGATGTACCCAATCCCATACACAGCATAACAAGCATCATCTCTATCCTGTGAAGGATGGTATGGGCCGCCACGGCTGCTGTCCCGAAGGGGACCATAAAAAACATCAGCAGGAATTGCCCGAGCCCCCGCTGCATCCCCATGACCGCGACCGGGATACCTATCTTGACTATGCGCCATATAATAGCAAGATCAATATGAACATTCTTTAAAGTCAGGCTTAATCTTGTCCGTCCGGAAAAAAGTATCCAGAGCCCTATAACCAGTCCAAGAGTTTGCGCAAAAAAATCCGAGAGGGCAGCCCCCCTTACACCCAGATGGGGGAATATCCAGAGTCCGAAGACAAGGAACGGGCAGACTATAATATGGACAATCCTGAAGAGTACGGATATCTTCATAGGTGTTACCGCATCCCCTGAGGATTGCATAATGCTCTCGGCCATCATCCGAAAGGCCCGCGCTGCGCCGCAAACAAACATTATCTGCATATAGGCGGCCCCTTCAGAGACGACATCAGCATCCACTCCTGTTATTATCAGAAGGGTTTCCGACAGAAAAAGACCAATAGAAATAATAAATAAGGAATAACAGAAGCTTACAATGAAACTCTGGATTGCAACATTGTTTGCCCCGGGGGAGTCTTTGGCCCCTATGAAGCGGGCAACCATGGCCCTGGCCCCCTGGGAAAGTCCCATCATGGCCGACATAAAAAACATGACAATAGTGCCGGCCATTCCCACTCCCGCCATTGAGGCGGATCCCAGTTTCCCCACCCATATGAGGTCGATTGTCGGCCCAAGCATATTCAGGCTATGGCTTATTAAAATAGGCCAGGAAAGCATCAGAAGGTTTCTGATTATACTCCCTTCTGTCCAGTCCTTTTGTAAAAATATTTTTCCCCTTTTAGATTCCAATGAGTTTTCCTTAAACATTCCTTTAAAATTCATAATAATTTTGGGACCAATTACACCTTATGTAATTTTAAAAACCGTTTTAAGTCAAGAAAATAAGTCTTTTTTTACAAATCTAACATGTTTTAAATTCTGATCTGCTCCTGGACGCGAAGACCAGTATTAATTCACAAAATCTTTAAAATTCCTTGACATGAAACGTCAAAAGCATGATTGTAAAAAATCTTTTTCTTCTTGTTATTACACTGTCCCTTATTTTGAAAGAGATCCGTTTCAAACAAAAAATGAGACAACGGTATGGTAATTGATCATGATGTCCTGATTCTTGGTTCCGGATTGGCAGGGTTGCGTGCCGCACTGGAAATTGCCCGCAAATCTGATGACAGGATCAACATCGGCATAATATCCAAAGTTCAGTTAATGAGATCACATTCGGTTTGTGCAGAAGGTGGAACAGGCGCAGTACTTAATGAGGAAGACGGAGACAGTTTCGACCTTTACGCATGGGATACCATAAAGGGCTCCGATTTTCTCTCTGATCAGGATGTGGTCCGTAAATTCGTCGAAAAAACTCCTGAAGAGATTCTGCTACTGGATCACTGGGGGGTGCCATGGTCACGAAATGATGACGGCCGTATCCTTCAGCGCCTTTTCGGGGGACACACTCATCCCAGAGCGACCATGGCGATGGATAAAACCGGCTTTTTTGAAATGCAGACCCTTTATGACACACTGACCCAGTACAAAAACTGGCACCGCTATGATGAGGTATTTGCCACCGCAATCATATCTGAAGACAATAGATTCCATGGAATTACAATAATAGACATGGCAACCGGTGAATTCAGCTTTCTGCGTGGAAAGGCCTTACTTATTGCCAGTGGCGGCCTTGGTACGCTTTTTGGTTTTACCACCTATTCACAGACTGTGACCGGTGACGGGCAGGCAATGGCATTCAGTGCGGGACTCCCACTCGAAGACCTCGAATTTCTCCAATTTCATCCCACAGGGCTGGTCCCATCGGGGATACTGATGAGTGAAGGCTGCCGTGGTGAAGGAGGATTTCTAAGGAACAAAGAGGGCGACCGCTTCATGTATAATTACGCTCCCTCCATGATGGAACTCGCACCCCGCGATATCGTATCACGTTCCGAATTTACCGAGATTCTGGAGGGGAGAGGGTTCAATGGGCCCAACGGACTGGACTACCTCCACCTTGACCTTACCCACCTTGGTGCCGACAAGATCAATCATAAACTGCCTCTTATCCGTGAAGTGTGCATGAAATTTCTCGGTCTTGATCCTATCACGGATATGATACCTATCCGGCCCGTAGCGCACTATTCAATGGGCGGAATCGAAGCCGACATCAACGGAAAAACCAGGATGGATGGTGTCTGGGCGGGCGGCGAAGCGGCATGCACTTCC
>JAFGDF010000065.1 GCA_016932235.1 Deltaproteobacteria bacterium
AATCGGTAAAGGATCCGGTATTCACTGGGAAGATATTGACGAGGATATCAGTGTTGAAGGACTTATTTCTGCTAAGCCATCTTTTGAAAGCCAATCTTCATTCAAAAATTGGCTCAAATCTCGTGAAAGTCAGGTGTCAATAGATTAGAATTTATCACTTTTTTATCACCATTCCATAACCTATTGATTTTACATTAGACAATACGGGTTCAAGTCCCGCCTTCGGCACCATTTTTCTTTTATGGCCGTCTGTGGGCCAAAGTTTGACCAATAGCTGGATAGTTCGAGATTTTTCTAAGTGGTTAATTCGATATGACCTTGATTTGGATTCTAGTCTCTTCTTTTCTCGCGTCGTTATAAAACAAGGTTGACCGAATGGAGGGATGGAGATCGAATGAAGATATGTTGAATTGTCATGGCGCTTTATTTTTCTGTTTTCGTAAAAATGTGTCCACTGCCTCTATGACAACACTGACCGCTGTTGAGTTATTCTCAACGGCATAGGCCCTTATCCTCTCAGCGAGCTCCCAAGGAATGTGCACATGGAGATCCTTCCCTTGCTCTTTCTCTTTTTCCTGCTCAGTCTGTTCTTCCCCCATTGGTATCCTTTCTGTGTTTTTATTAAGATGCTCTGATGGTATTGAATACCATTATTGATAGCAATAAAATATCTATATCACTGTTAACGACTCATCTGGTCCCCGGTTCCGCAGTCACCCATTAAAAAGCGGGTCAAGATAACCGCTTGATTATTTGACTTTAACATTATTTTCGGTTCCTTACAATACCCGTTATGACCGCTCCGGAGACGTCAACGATCCACGCTCCTCCGTTTACCGGGGTAACTGCTATTTTTCCCATTCAGTTCCATAAGTTCCTCCATTTGACTTCCTTTAAATTGATAAGGATCTTCTTTTTGGCAAGCTTTTTAATGCGAGAGAGCCTCTCAATTCTGGTGCAGGGAGATTCGGACAATCTTTTAGCCATTGGGCGGGATATTGGTCATATTATCATTGAAGAATTGTTCAGCATATCCCCAGGTAATACGGTGTATAAACAGCCCTGATCCATTTATCAGGCTGTCTCTGCAACAAGTTTTTGCTTAATATCGTGGCACAGGGCCTGCTTATCTATTTTATTCGCGCCGGTGACAGGAATTGAGTTGACAAATTCAATGCGTTCAGGAAGCTGCAGCACAGCGGCTTTCTGATCTTTCAAAAAGGCAATTACTTCTTCAAAGGTCAGACTGGCCCCCTTTAAAAGCTCTATATAGGCGCATACCCGTTCACCCAGAACCGCATCAGGCATGGGCACAACAGCCACCACTGCAACGTCCGGGTGGCGATTGATAAGCTTTTCGATCTCTGTTGCGCTGATGCTCTCGCCACCACGGTTGATCATTTCTTTGACCCTTCCCGTGAGGGTGATATATCCCTTCTCGCTTATCCTGGCCAGATCCCCGGTCCTGAAAAAGCCCTCTTTATCAAAAACCCTGGCGTTCTCTTCGGGATTATTATAATAGCCCGTAAAGACACATGGTCCTTTGACAAGCAGCTCTCCTGAAGTGTCGGGCGGCAGTTCCTTTCCTTGACCATCAACCGCCTTATAAATATCGTAAGGGAATGTGGGCCTTCCCACGGTACCGCAAATAGTTTTCAGATCATCGGTACATCGAGTGATGCACGTCATCCCCTCAGTTCCTCCATACCCATTGTGGAAGCGCATCTTCAGACGCTCCATGACATCCCTTATCATCTCCGGATGGCTGGCACCGCCGCCGCTATGCATCTTTCTTAAGGAGCTCAGGTCATAGTGATTTAATGCTTCGAACTGGAGCAGCCTCTGGGCAAGGGCCGGAACCCAGACAATCGCGGTGACCCTTTCGCGTTGAATGGTTTCACAGATGTCCGCATTTTCCGTTGAATCCAGCATTACCAGCCTGCCCTGGGTGATGATACTGCCCAGAAAAGCTTTGCTGAATGAGAGGTCATGAGCAACCGGGTTGACAATCAGGTTAACATCTTCGCAGTGTTGCTCCCAGGAGGCCGAACAGAATCCGACACTGCAGACCAGACTGTTGTGAGTACGGGGAACAATCTTGGGTGCGCCCGTGGTTCCACCGGTGGGCCCCATGTGGGCCACCTGCATGGGATCAGGTCTTTGATGCTCCAGAAGCTCCAATTCCCTGGGGGTTGGATGAATCCCCTCGATCAGACGGTCGAGACTACTGAATCCGGACTCGCTGATTTCTCCCCTGACCGTAATAACATTCCGCAGCAACGGCTGATTCCGGCGGACGTCATCTATAATCGGGATAAAATCATTTTTTTTATATCTTGTGGGAACAAACCATACCGTGGCGCCAGAAATCTCGGCCAGATGATTGATTTCATACTGGCGGTAACGATCTATCAGGAGCACCGGAATTGCACCGATCTTCTGGCATGCAAAATATGCCAAAACAAACTCGTTCCAGTTGGGAATCTGCACCAATACGCGTTCCAATGGTTGTATTCCCAGTTCTATCATCCCAATAGCCAGCTTGTTGACTTTCTCCCGGGTCTCTCCATAAGTCAGGCGGCCATTAGTGTCCACAAAACCTTCTTTCTCCGGGTGTATATCAGCCGCCCGGTCCAGTAAATCCCCTAAGGTCAAATTTGGCCACCAACCCCTTTTCAGGTATAACGCGACATCCTCTTCGCGATATGGGGTGAAGCCTTCGAGTAATTTAAACATAGATTGGCCTCCTTGATAGCCACTGAGATTTATCCCTATCTAAATAACAGCCCCTTTCAAATCATGTAAAATCTTGCCGGGTTTTGCAAGTCGATGGGGTTTGGAAATGGCAAGGCAGAAACCATAGGCGCCTGGTCTGCCTGTAATAGGATCACTGTAATAACTGATCGGAACGACCGCTTTGACCTCAGGATTAATCTCCCCCACGTACTCCTTATAAAACTCCAAAGCCGATTTTCACCTTGTCCCTCCTGTAGCTGGACTGAAAGCGATTTTATCCAGGATTATTTGAAAAAATAATTATAGGGGAGAATAACTTTTTATGTCAACATGTTGATTTCTCAATCTTGTGAAAGCGGCATTATTATCACTCGTCATATTCTTTAACAAGGTAATCCAGCAATACCGTCTTCTCGTCTTCAGTTAATTTTGCGCCTTTCCAGATCATACGAGTCACTGTTTTTTCCCATTGAGCGGACGTCTTTTTTGTGCCCTTTGCCTTATCGGAACCGTGGCACGTCGAGCATCGGGTATCTAGAAGAATCGCACCATTCACGGCAACCGTGTCAGTCGTGAATTCCTTAGTGGAAGACAGCATTTGAGGAGGTTGTGAAAAACCGGAATTGCAAATGATAAGCTCAGCAGACACTGTTAACAGCAAAGCGGCGATGCATATAAAAGTTTTTATGTTGGTAAAGACGATTACTTTTTTCATGGCTCTTTCCTCCTTTTATAAATTCAAGTCTATTTAACTTTACTTTCTGTTGAATGATTAACTATATTAATGGTGCCGGGAGTTTGCCGGGCAACATCCGGCAACCTCCCGGCAGGATTTAGATTTTGCTGTTATGAATTAAAATAATAAGAATAATTTAAAAAATTTTTCATGGAACCGTCTTCCCTTATTATTGTCAATTATATGAAAAGAAATTCAAATAAATCTATAAAAATATATTTCGGCTGGTGGACTGTGTTGGTAACCGGAATAGTCTCCGGATTCGGTAGCGGGTTTTATATGTATGGGATATCAGTGTTTTTTAAAGACCTTGCTTCCGAACTGGGCATCAGCAGAGCGGTAACATCTGTAGCCGCCGGTGTCGGACGGCTTGAAGGCGGAATTACCTCTCCTTTGGTTGGGTGGTTAAGTGACCGCTACGGCCCGAAATGGCTCATATTTACTGGTAGTCTCATTGCGGGTTGCGGGATGATCCTGATGTATTTTATTCACAGTGTTTGGTCATACATTGTAACCTGGGGCGTACTCATTGGTGTTGGGCTCAATATCGGCTTGACCGTGAGCGTAGATAAATCCATCAATGACTGGTTTATTCGAAAGCTTGGATTGGCAATGGGAACCAAATTCGCTCTCATCGGTGTTGTCGGTATGCTGCTTTTGCCCACTTCAGCCTGGCTTGTGTCCGTACACGGGTGGAGAATCACCTGTCTGATTATGGGGATAGTGATGCTGATCCTCAGTCCTCTCACATTAATTTTCGTGAGGCAGAGAAGACCGGAATACTATGGTCTGTTACCCGATGGGAAAACGGAAATTCATTCTAATAGTCCTGGTACATATGGGATGAATGAGAAGAAAGCGTACCCACCTCCCTTCATGGTGAACGAGTTCAGCCTAAAGCAGGCGTTAAAAACCAGATCATATTGGATCATTTGCTTTGTTTACGCCGCACAAACCATAGTTATTGGAGCTATAAGTGTTCATCTTATCCCTTTTCTGACTGATATGGGGATTGATCGAACCCTGGCGGGCGGGATGATGGGAATGATGGTCTTCTTCACGATTCCCTCAAGGTTTTTTAGCGGCATACTGGCGGATCGCATGAAAAAGGAGCATTTAAAGTTTCTTCTGGCAGGAGTATTTTTTCTGCTCGCGACAGGAGTTCTAATGTTTACGGTATTTCGCAGTATGCTGTTAATGTATCTAATGTTTGCCATCTATGGTTTGAGCAGCGGTGCTCCCACTCCATTGCTCATTATATTAACCAGCCGTTATTATGGAAGGAAGGCGTTTGGTTCGATAAATGGGAGTTCCCTGATTATTCGTGCACCTCTGGCGCTTCTGGCTCCGGTGTTTGCAGGATGGGTTTATGACAAAACAGGAAATTATATGATAGTTTTCTATTTATTTGTGGTTCTTTTAATATTTGGAATAGCATTTATTTGTCTGGCAGATCCTCCTAATCCGGAAAAGCAGCCCTTTGATTATCCGCATTTTGAAAAGCCGCAAAAATGACATGTCATGCAGCCTTCTTCAAAGCTGATGGTCTGACCACATTCCGGGCATGTTTCTCCCAAAAGGCTTTTTTCATATTTTTTCTTGGTGTTATTCTCCTTCCCGTTTAAATATCTTTTTTCAAACACACGGCTTATAGCATCAGGGATGGAAAGAACAAGGCCGTCTTTCTGGAAGACAGGGTGCTCCCCTCCTATTCCCTTCAGCTGATCAACTATTTTATCAACCTTAACCCCGGACCTGAGAGCGAGAGAAACGAGGCGACCAATTGCTTCTGTTTTTGCGGTAGTAGATCTGCCGGATTTCCCGATCGTTGCGAATACTTCGAATGGTTCCCCCTGATATTCTGTGACGGTAACATACAGGTTCCCCATCCCGGTGGTCATTTTTGTAGTAAATCCCTCCAGGGTTTCAGGTCTGTTTTTCACATCCGCAACGGAAGAAGCTGGTTTTTCTGTGCGGCCGTTGACACTGAGGACCTGATTTCCTTTACTGCCGTCGCGATAAATCGTCACACCCTTGCATCCAAGTTTATAGGCAATATCGTAAACCTTTAATACGTCCTCTTCCGTCGAATCTTTTGGAAGATTTACGGTCTTTGATACCGCATTATCTGTAAACTTCTGAAACACACTTTGCATCGTGACGTGCCATTCAGGGGTAATGTCATGCGCTGTTACATAAACTCTTCTTATATCCTCAGGGATCTCCTCCATGTTACGGATACTGCCTCTACGCGCGATCTCGTCCATTAAGTCTCTGCTGTAAAAGTCCCTTTCCCTGGCTACCTTCTCAAAATTTGGATTAATCTCCACAAGCTCATCGTTGTCCATGACACGCCTAACAAAGCTGAGCGCGAACAATGGTTCGATCCCGCTTGAGCATCCGGCTATTATGCTCAAGGTGCCAGTTGGAGCTATGGTTGTTGTTGTTGCGTTTCTTAGAGGATCTTCCTGGCCGTCTTTAAATATACTTTGATAATAATTGGGAAAAGGGCCCCTCTCCCTTGCCAGATATCTGGATGCTTCGCGGGATTCTTTCTGGATAAAGCTCATTACTTCCTCGGCAACCTCAAGTGCCTCCTCTGAATTATAAGGAATTTTAAGCTGGTAAAGCATATCAGCAAAACCCATTACACCCAGACCGATTTTTCGATTACCCCTCACCATCTTTTGAATAATCGGAAGAGGATATTTTGACATATCAATCGTGTTATCCAGGAAACGGACACTCCAATGCGTGAGATCTTTCAGCCCTTTATAATCAACAACCGGGCCGTTTTCGCCTGCCGTGACATATTTGGCTAAATTAATGGAACCAAGGTTGCATGCCTCCATGGGCAAGAGCGGCTGCTCACCGCAGGGGTTTGTGCTCTCGATCTCACCAATTGAGGGTGTAGGGTTGTCCCTGTTGATCCTATCAATGAAGATAACGCCCGGATCTCCGTTTTCCCAGGCCTGCCTAACTAGCGCCTGATAAACATCCCTACTTTTTAATTCGCCGGATTTTTTCCCATCACGAGGATCAATAAGATCATAATATCCGTTTTTTTCAACCGACTCCATAAATTCATCGGTTACTGCAACCGAGATATTGAAGTTATTCATCTCTTTATTATTTTGTTTACAATAAATAAACTCCATAATATCAGGGTGATCTACCCTTAGAATCCCCATGTTGGCACCTCGCCTGGTTCCTCCCTGTTTAACCTGTTCAGTGGCTGTGTTAAAGATCTTCATGAATGAAATAGGACCGGAGGCTACGCCGCCTGTTGTCCCAACCCTGCTATCTTTTGGTCTCAGGCGGGAAAATGAAAAACCGGTTCCGCCTCCTGATTTATGTATAAGAGCGGCGTTTTTCAGGGCATCGAAGATCCCTTCCATACTATCTTCGACTGGTAGTACAAAACAGGCTGCCAGCTGTCCGAGGCGGCGGCCGGCATTCATAAGCGTAGGTGAATTGGGCAAGAATCTGAACTCGGTCATCATCTTGTAGAAGACATCCTCCACCCTTTTTACCTCCGATACGCCCCCATATTTTTTCTCTGCCTTGGCGATATGACAGGCGACCCGCCTGAACATCTGTTCCGGACTCTCTATGATCCTATTGTTACTGTCTTTTCGCAAATATCTCTTCTTAAGGACCTTTTTAGCATTTTCTGAAAGTTCAATCCTGTCCCTGAAAAACATGGAGCTGTCCAGTTTGATCGGGGAAGCCTTTGTAAGCCCATATTCCAGAAGCTTTGCCTCAACAATCTCCTCCAGAAGGGGTATTGTAATGGTTTGCAATTCCATCTTAAGGATATCTTCCCTTAATGATCTGCTTATATCCATGGCCTGGTCGCTATTGATGGGATTCATTTTTATTAGAAGATCGGAGAATAAAGTATCATCCCATTTATATGCTGAAAGTTCAAAAGTTCCGTCTTCTGTTACAAGAATCTTACTCTCTTGAGCCATAGCCATTCCCCCGAAGAAAAAATTGGATTGCTGAGAATAGTGAATTATCTTAATTAGCAGGCAAAGGATAACCTTTGGGATAAAATGACATTTTCAGGGCAGCAGGTCCCTGATCCGACATCAAGGCGCCATCTGCCATTCGACAGGCTCATGGCCCTGAGCAAAGTCGAAGGGCTGTGTTGCCTGCGATCGATCCTCTCGTTCGACCTGGAGGTTCTCGACAAGCTTGCGGCGTATTACTATACGCCGCAGTCGTCGCTCCTTGGCGCCCTGCATCCGGTACCTCGCTGGTGGCCAGGGTTACGCCAAAATCCAGCACCAGTACTATATTGCCTTTGATTTGATGGTGGATTTTGGATATCCGCCATCGTTGTAATAAGTTTGAATTTGTGCGATAATGAAAACCGCTGTAAAATAATACATATTGAATATGGATATTTTAAGATACTATATATGGTGTGTCAATCTGAATCTTTAAGAAATCGTCTATGGGCAGGCATTGGTTACAATAATGATAAGGAAATCCTAAATGAGAAGATCAGGAAAAAATTATACAATTTCAATAAACAGGGTCATATATGTTTTTATAATGACCTTTTTCGTGGTTTCTGCATTAAGCGTGGACTCCCTAGCTTTAAACGCTACAATTGGTGCGAAGAAATTCATACTTGACAACGGACTCAGGGTTATTCTCAAGGAGGACAGAAGCTCTCCTGTAGTCTCGATTCAGGTGTGGGTCAAGGCAGGCAGCGCCAATGAGACTGAAGAAGAAGCCGGAATCTCCCACGTTATAGAGCATATGTTTTTTAAGGGCACTCCTACCAGAGGTGCCGGAGAGATTGCACATGGCATAGAAGTTTTAGGCGGAGATATAAATGCTTATACGACCTCAGACCGCACTGTTTATAAAGTGGAAATAGCTAGTATCCATTTTGAGAAGGCATTGGACATACTGATGGACGCACTGCAGCATTCCTTATTTGATTCCCAAGAGCTGACAAGGGAAAAAGAGGTTATCCTTGAGGAATACAGGAGGTCTCTTGATATCCCACAAAGACAGTTCGGTCTGGCGATGAATGAATTATCCTATAAAGTGCATCCATACAGAAGGCCTGTGATAGGATACGAATCGACCATAAAGTCATTCGACCGCCGCGCGATCCTGGAGTACATGGCGAAATGGTACACTTGCGACAATATTGTTATAGTTGCTGTGGGTGACCTCGATTCTGAAGAGGCGCTTTTTAGGATTAAATCCCTTACAAGGGATCTTCCTCCTGGGTCCGGTCGTTTTCAGACCAGGACTGTTGAACCGGCGCAGACTTATCCACGGACCATTGTGTTAAATGAAAGGGTCCAGCAGCTCTATATGGACATATTATGGCACACGGTTTCTCTAAATCACCCCCACGCCCCGGCACTTGATATTCTGGAGATAATTCTCGGATACGGAAAGAGTTCGAGATTGTATAACCGCCTGAAGATGGAAAGAAATTTGGTGAATGAAATATTTGCCTATTCAAACACGAGATTGGATAACGGGCAGTTCTCGGTAAGTGCCGCGTTAAATACTGAGAATTTTGAAATGGTCATCGAGGTTGTTACTGAGGAGATAAACAGGGTGATCAGGGAGCCTGTTACCCAAAATGAGCTTGAACGAGCGAAAAGAGTTGTTGAGGCGCACTTCCTTTTTAATATGGAGGACATGAAGGGGCAGGCAAATAGCCTGGCCTTTTTTGAGGTTATGGCCGGGGATATGAAGAAAGCGGATGAATATCTTGAATCTGTTCACGAAATAAGCCCGGAAGATATCCAGCACGTGGCAAAGAAATATTTACGGCCTGAAAGGATCTGTATGGGGATCATGTTGCCGGAAAATGATAAGATGGAACTCACCGAGAGCAGAGTAATGGAGTATTTTTCTCATTTCCCGGCAAAAAAAGAAACGGCCACGAGACAGCGCGCAAGTGAGAGTAATGAGGCTGTGAAGTATACACTTCAGAGCGGTATGAGAATCATAGTCAAAGAGGACCATCGTCTTCCCCTCGTTTCCCTCAGGATGGCCATGCTCGGAGGCACACGTCTGGAAAACGAGGAAAATTCAGGTATATCAAAATTTGTATCAGAGATGCTGCTAAGAGGAACTGATACCAGAAACGCTTCGGGAATAGCTGAAACAGTTGAATCGTGGCCTGCTGATCTGGATAGTTTTTCAGGGAGAAACAGCTTCGGGATCTCAGCCAAATTCCTGAGAAAAGATTTTTATGCAGGGCTGAAACTTCTGGCGGACATCATTCTAAATCCATCTTTTCCGGATGCTGAAATAGAAAAAGTGCGTCAGGATATTCTGGCGGGGATTGAATCGAAGAAGGAAAGTCCTTTTGATCAGTTATCCGAACTCTTTTATAAAACATTATACACGACTCATCCTTACGCGTTTCCTGCATCGGGAAACAGACAAAGTATCAAAGAGATATCAAGGCTGGATCTTTTAAAATGGTACAAGGAATTGGCCCTTCCGTCCAATCTGGTTCTATCGGTTACAGGGGGTGTTAGGGAGGAAGAGTTAGTTGCGTCCGCGGAAGAACTTTTTCGGGATTTTGACGGACAGGATGCTCGTATTCCCGGGATCGCGCCAGAATCTCCGTTAATAATGAAAAGGGAAGTACATCTCGAAAGGGAAGGCAACCAGACCCATCTGATGATAGGTTTTCTTGATGTGGATCTAAAGAGCGAAGCCAACAGTATCATGGATTTAGTGAATACGGATCTCACAGGGCTGGGGGGGAGGCTTTTTAGAGAGTTGAGGGATAAGCGGAGCCTCGCTTACAGCGTCACATCATTTCGCCGACCCGGCCTTGAAACGGGTGTTTTTGGTGTATATCTGGCATGTGATCCGGCGAAGATAGACGTCGCAAAAAAAGCAGTTCTGAATGAGCTGGAGAGTTTGAGAAATAGTGGGTTAACTGCTCAGGAACTTGAACAGGCAAAAAATAAATTAATCGGTGGTCATGCCATAGAGTACCAGACCAATGGAAGCAAGGCAATGCAGATGGCCCTTGATGAGCTTTATGGCCTGGGGTTTGATTATCATGATGAATATATTAAAAGGATAAAAATGGTGTCCGTCAAAGATGTAAAACGTGTAGTAGAGAAGATTATTAAGCCTGAACAGTGTGTTATCGCAACTGTCGGCCCAACAAGCTGAACGAAGAGATGAAGCTTGAATTGAATTTTACCCCCATGTATTAATAATAAAATTTTGGAAGGAGGAGAGGCATGGGTGTTCCTGATGTTATAAATACGCTGGAAAACTGCGAACTTTTTAAGGGACTTAAAAAAGGAAGTGTCGAAAGTATAGCCGTTTTATCTGAGGAGGAAAATTATAGACCGGGCGAATATATCTTCCGGCAGGGTGATTTCGGAAACCGTATTTATATCATTGCTGAAGGGAATATCTCGCTTGAGCGAGAAATAGATCTGGGAACACGTAAGGGAAAGATGGTTATCGGTACACTGGGAAAAGGAAGGGCGTTCGGTTGCTGGTCATGTTTGCTGGGGGAACCTCAAAGCCTTATGTCATCCGCTATATGCCGGAAGAGCACCAGGCTGTTCTGCATCGGTGGTTCCGAACTCAGGACGGTAATGGTCAGCAAGATTGAAATCGGTTTTCATATCATGGAGAGGATCTGTTTTCTTCTTCGTGATAGGGTCAGGGGAGCGTATGGTGCTATGGAAAAATTTTGAGTTTTCTTAAAGGTTCAGGTTTGCAAGGACAAGAGCCCGATTATGGTGTAATAAACTTAACAGGGATTAAAATGGATCATACAGGCGTTTCGGAAGAGGATCGGATTCGGAAAGAAGAAAAGGCTATGATGGAAGATATTTCCATTATACTCGGTTCTTATGAGAAGACACGCAGAAATCTTATTCCAGTTCTTCAGAAGATACAGGCGAAATACTCATATCTTGCGCCTGAGGCACTGAAGCTGGTGGGGGAATATCTCAACCTTTCGACTAGCGAGGTTTATGGTGTCGCCACATTTTACAATCAGTTCCGGTTCCATCCTCCTGGAAGACATCCGATCAGGGTATGTCTCGGAACGGCATGTCATATTAAGGGCGGGGATATAATACTCGAGAATTTTGAAAGAAAACTCGGCATAAAGGATGGGGAAACGACTGATGACAGGGAATTCAGCATCGAACGGGTCGCCTGCGTTGGGTGTTGTGCACTGGCGCCGGTCGCAGTTGTTGAAGAAATTGTACATGGGCACATGGCTCCAAGCAAAGTGGATGGGATTTTATTAGGTTTTGAGATTGAAAAGGAAAAGCAGGAACGCGAGAGGAATAGAAATGGGTCCGACGCAGAAGGATAATATAGAAGCTAAATTCGATTCTATTTACCAGGAATCCCTATTAAGAAGAAACCGCGTTGAGAATAACGATATCCCGAAAATATATATCGGCAAGGCCACATGCGGAATAGCCTCCGGAGCTCTTGATACGGAAAAAGCCTTTCAGGAACAACTTCTGCAAAGGAACATCAACGCCCATCTGAAATCGGTCGGCTGTATCGGGCACTGTTACGCGGAACCTATTGTAATCATTGATCATCCAAGATCGGGCTTTCCTCCGATATTCTATCAAAATGTCACGCCGGGAAAGGCGAAGATGCTTGTCAAATCTTTCCTGGAAGATAATGACCCCTTGTTTGAATATCTCCTTGGCGGTATGGATGATAGCGACATCATCCCCAGGGTCACTGACTTCCCGAGATTCAACAAGGAAAAGCGTATTGTAATGGAAAGATGCGGAATAATAGATCCTGAGGATATTTATGAGTACATTGCCTCAGGAGGCTATTCTTCATTTGTTAAGGCCCTCCAGCTTGAATCCGAACATATTATCCAGGAGATTATTGATTCCGGTCTAAGAGGAAGGGGTGGAGCAGGGTTTCCCACGGGATTAAAATGGAATTCGGTAAGTCTAGCCGATGGTGATGAAAGAATAATAATATGTAATGCTGATGAAGGAGATCCAGGGGCTTACATGGATCGGACCATACTTGAAAGTAACCCTCATCAGCTTCTTGAGGGGCTTGCTATATGCGCTTATGCATTGGATTCCAGGGAGGCGATTGTTTATGTGAGGGCGGAGTACCCCCTCGCTGTAAAGAGGATTATCAAGGCCATAGACCAGGCCAAGGAGATTGGCCTTCTAGGAGGAGATATTCTTGGAAGCGATTTCGACCTTGATGTTAGCGTTTTCCAGGGTTCGGGGGCTTTTGTATGCGGTGAGGAGACGGCACTTATAAAATCGATCGAAGGAAAGAGAGGAATGCCGCGTTACAGGCCGCCATATCCAAGCGAAGAAGGTCTTCATGGCATGCCTACTCTCATTAATAATGTGAAGACCTTCTCAACTATTGCGCCTATAATAAAAAATGGTGCGGAGTGGTTCAAGGAGATTGGCACTGAAAAGAGTCCGGGGACGGCGATTTTCTCTGTTGTCGGGGATGTCCTGCACCCAGGACTGGTCGAAATAGCGATGGGCGTGACGTTGAGAGATCTTATATTCGATATTTGCGGCGGTGTCCCCGGAAAAAAGAAATTTAAAGCAGTGCAGATCGGAGGCCCTTCCGGAGGCTGTCTCCCTGAAACCTTTCTTGATACAAGCATTGATTTTGACTCACTCAAGGATGTCGGAGGCATGATGGGCTCCGGCGGTATGGTTGTCATGGATGAAGATACCTGCATGGTAAATGTGGCGAGATATTTCCTTGACTTTACACAAAAGGAATCATGTGGAAAATGCACTTTTTGCAGAATAGGGACATACCATATCCTTAATATCTTGGACAGGATAACTCAGGGAGAAGGAAGAGAAGGGGATCTTGAGCAATTGGAGGCTTTGAGTGAGGATATCCAAAAAGGTTCATTATGCGGGCTCGGTAAGACGGCTCCTAATCCCGTATTAACCTCCTTGAGGTTTTTCAGAGATGAATACGAAGCACACATAAAGGAAAAAAGATGTCCTTCTCGGATGTGCAGAAAGTTGACGGCTTTCTATATTGATCTTGAAAAATGCGCCCGCGGATGTGATGCCTGTGTCGGATCCTGCCCTGTAGAGGCGATATTTACAACCAAAGACCGCAAAAAGGGGATTGATCAGAGTCTCTGCGTTAAATGCGGGGAATGTATGGCCGCGTGCCCTGCAGAATACAGCGCGGTGAAGAAAGTATCTCCTCCTGAAAGAGCTCCTCTGGTAGAGAGGCCGGAATCACTCACTCTTGAATAGGAAAAATCAATGGTGTAAATATGATCAAGATAACAGTAGATAATAGGGATATAGAAGTATTAGAAGGTCAAATTTTACTAGATGTTTGTCTTGAAAATGGAATATATATACCAAATTTATGTTACATAAAAGATATGAAAGATCCCCCATCTTCATGTAGATTGTGTTTTGTTGAAATCGAAGGACATAATGCACCGGTCGCATCCTGCAGTGTCAGGGTCAGAGAAGGGATGGTTGTTAAGACCGATACCGCCGCGGTAAGAAGATTGCAGTTAACTGCTTTAGGACTGCTGCTTTCCAGGCATCATGTTGAATGTGCTAAATGTCCGGCCAATAAAAAATGTGAACTCCAGCGTATTGCAAAGTTTTTAAAAACAGGATTGAAACAAAAACAGTTTGATAAATATCTCAAGGAAGAAGAAGTAGATGATTCTCATCCATGCCTTCTTTATTTTCCAAATCGTTGTGTGCTATGCGGCAGGTGCATTTACGTGTGCGAGAAAAAAAACAGCCGCCCTGCCATGACATTTGCCGGACGAGGGCTTGACACGATCATTAGCTTTTATGGGGAAAAGGATAATGCCGATTTATCCTGTGAGGATTGCCTCGCATGTGTTGAGGTTTGTCCTGTTGCCGCTCTTAGCCGTAAGGAGCAGAGCTAGCAGACTGACGGACTTTATACGAGAGGCTCTCAGAGTTATCGCTAAGGGGACGACCTGAGGGTTTCTCTTTTTGTGTCTGAGCTTGTGATTTTACGGTTTTATTATCCCGGGGAATTCTCCGGAACGGTCAATCTTATCTCCTACCTTTCCGCCGCAATACCGGCAACAGTATTCATATTTATCACCTTCCGGAAGGATAAGGAGGAGTGATTTTCTCACAGGGACGGCCTGTCTACACTGGGGGCAGTAAAGCTCCATGGCCTCGAGCTGGTCATAGGTCGCATTGTTTTTTTTTGAGTATCTGTCCATCTACAAATCCCCTGGATTTCAAAAAAATATTATGATACTTTTTGTCCTAATATTACTAAGCCACATTACAGAAATATAATCTTTTTTTTAAAATACACAAGATTATTAAATGGATAGTTTCAGTATATCTGAAATACAATTGTTTATCCATCTTACACCAAGCGCCTCCTCTTTTTTGAATTCTTCGGAGTATCCGCAGATAAGGAATGGGGATATCAAGAATTCCCATCAAGGAAGATGAATTTAATGAATTTGAACGGAAAGAGTAAAACCATGGAAGATATTACCGGCGTTATCCTGGCAGGAGGTAAAAGCCTTCGCTTTGGAAAAAATAAAGCACTTGCCGAGTTTAAGGGAGAACGGCTGATAGAAAGAGTCGTAAAGATGATAGGTTCGGTTTTTAAGAAAGTAATAATAATATCAAACACGCCCGGCGATTATAAATACCTCGGAATACCCATTTATGAAGACATGATAAAAGGATTAGGACCGCTCGGTGGTATTTACACTGGCTTGGGTCGCATGAATAGTGAAGCGGGATTTTTCGTGGCTTGTGATATGCCATTTTTGAACACCAGGCTTATTCGATATCTTGTCTCAGTAAGGGACAATTGTGACGCTGTAGTGCCGAAAGTGGATTGGATGTTTGAGGCCCTTCATTCTATATATTCGAAAAGGTGTCTGCCTTATATGAAAGAGATGATTGATTTAAAAGAGTTGCAGATCATAAAGGTCCTGGATAAAGTTTCCGTACGGTACGTGGATGAAACAGAACTTCGATCATTTGACCCTGAGTTGAGATTTTTCATTAATATAAACAGAGAGAGTGAATTAAAGGAGGCCGAAATGCGCCTCGAAGAGCCGAAAAATAATCCTCAGTCTTTTTCTATTGTATAGCGATTACACGAGGAGTAACCGAAGATGATAGAATTAATTATAGCTGTTATGGCGGCCGTTATAATTTCGGCGGGCTGTTCCTTATGCGAGGCTGTCTTATATTCAATTCCTTTACGTCATATAGAGACTCTTGTACTGAACAAGAAAAGAAGCGGAAGGATATTCAAGGAGTTCAGGAGGGATGTGGAAAAACCGATTACCGCCATTTTATCCCTTAATACTATAGCTAATACCGCAGGTGCGGCAGTGGCAGGCTCTGCGGCCTCCGTGGTTTTCGGGCATCATTTAGTGGGATATTTCTCTATATTTTTCACTCTTACGATCCTTATCTTTTCCGAGGTTATTCCTAAAACAGCGGGTGTGGTTTATGCCAGAGCCCTGGCTCCGTGGGTTGCCCTGCCACTGAAAGGGCTTGTGAAGATAATGACCCCTGCGGTCTGGCTGTGCGGCCATATAACCGGTTTGATAGCGAAAGGAAAGACCCAGGAATCCATTTCTTCAGACGAACTGAAAACCATGGCAAGATTAAGCCTTCTAATGGGCGGAATTAAGCAATATCAGGGGAGTGTTATAGATAACGTGCTTTCTCTTGAAACTAAAAAGGTGAAAGATGTCATGACTCCCAGGACGGTAGTTTTCTCCCTCAGTGAGCACCTTACACTTGAAGAGGCATCTGGTGAGTCTTCCACCTGGGAGCACAGCAGGTTTCCGGTCTATGACGAGGAGTCTGAGGATATCGTGGGCATTGTTTTGACAAAAGAGATGTTTATCTCACTTGCCAGAGGAGGAAAAGCCCTGAAATTAACAGATCTTATGAGGCCAGTTTTTTTTGTGGCTGAATCCGCCAGTCTCAACAATGTCCTTATGGAATTCATAGCTTCAAGGGATAAGCTTTTTGTAGTTATTGATGAGTATGGAGGACTTTCAGGCATTATTACCCTTGAAGATATCCTGGAGGAAATCCTCGGACATGAGATCGTTGATGAGTCGGATCAGGTGGCCGATAAAAGAAAATTTGCAAGAGAGAGAAGGACAAGCCTTGTCTCCGGGCTCCAAAGTGAAGAGTGAAAGGTACTGCGGAAATGGAATCATCAGACATTACACGCTTTATTTATAAACTTAAAAAAGATGTTTCGCCTAATGAGCAGAAGTTTTAGCTCCGATAGCTGGTGATCTTGACTCCCTCTCTTATCCAAGAGTAAAATAAACGGAAGATAAAATCGTCAAGATAAAATCGACCTTATTTCGTCCTGTAGATACTTCAATCTATTCAGATCATCTTCTACGTTTTCACTATCGAAAGTGCCGGATTTTATACGCATTTTTAAAAGGTCCAGTTCCTTCTCAAGGTCAATTACCTGATTGAGAACCAATGATGTAATCTCGACTTCCTCTTCGACGGCCTCAGGTTTTTCAACTGTTACCTCCCTGGGTTTCAGGATTAGTCTCTCTCTCCATCTTGGGACGTAAGTTATCAGATTGAATCTTTCATTAATCATTTTTGCCAGAGCTTCACTTGCAGATTCTTCACCATGAACGACAAAAACCCTGGGATTTGATTTGAAATGAGAGACCCATTCCAGTAGATCGTGCTGATCAGCATGAGCTGAAAACCCTCCAATGGTGAATACCTTGGCCCTAACAGCAATATTTTCTCCGAAAATTTTTACATTCTTTGCTCCGTCCACGATTTTCCGCCCAGTGGTTCCCATTGCCTGGAACCCCACGATAACAAGGCTTGCGCCTTCCCTCCATAGATTATGTTTAAGGTGATGTTTAATCCGTCCGGCGGTACACATTCCGTTTGCCGCGATAATAATGGCTGATCCGGATTTTTCGTTAATGGCAATGGATTCGTTTGTTGAAGGTGTAAAGAAAAGGTTCGGCATATCAAACGGATCATATCCTTGATCTAGTATTTCCTGAGCGTCTTCATCATAATATTTCTTATTTTTCCTGAATATTTCTGTCGCTTTAATAGCAAGTGGGCTATCCAGATAAACGGGAATATCAGGAAGAAGACCCTGCCTCTGGAATTCTCCCAGTATATAAATAATCTCCTGCGTGCGCTCTACCGCAAATGCGGGTATTACGATTTTTTCATTATTAGATACGCTGTAATTGATAGCTTCAAGGAGTTCTTTTTTGCTTTCATCATAAGAGCGATGTAACCGATTGCCGTAAGTGGACTCGATGAAAAAATAATCAGCGTCAAAGATTTCATGAGGATCACGGACGATCAACTGATCTTTCTTTCCCAGATCACCTGAAAAAACTATCTTTATACTTTCTCCGTCCTCCTCGATCCATAATTCAAGGATGGAAGATCCAAGAATATGTCCCGCATTCCTTAACCTTGCCTTGATACCTGGTTCGATTTCTATGGTATGATCCCTCTCTACCGGAGAGAACAATTTAATGCTTGCTTCCGCATCTTCCAAGGTATATAATGGCTTTATATCATCTTTTTTCTGCCTTTTGTTTTTTCTTGTCTGCCATTCAGCATCCATTTCCTGTATATGAGCAGAATCCAAAAGCATGATTCGACAAAGTTCCATCGTAGGTGGTGAAGTGATAATCGTTCCTTTATATCCATCTTTTACAAGCTTTGGAATTCTCCCACTGTGATCTATATGGGCATGAGTCAGGAAAAGGGCATCAATCTCTTTTGGATCAAAACCCCAGTTATCACGATTGCGTTTTTCCATCTGTTTCCCACCCTGGAAGAGGCCACAATCAACAAGCAATTTTTTCCCCTTCGAGCTTTCGACAAGATAACAGGACCCGGTAACTGAGCCGGCTCCTCCAAGACAGGTAACTCTGATCATTATTTTTCTCCTTTCAGTCTTTTTTAATTCAATAATATTAATTCGGGATCGGCTTCTTTTGCCGTCAAAATATTTGAGCGGTTTAAGCACAAATTTTTATGCAAAAATATTAATCAATTTGTGCACTTTAGGGGAATCCATTGAGAATAAAGAATCTTCAAGCATAAAAAAATGAATTAAAAGGATGAACTTAGTTTTTGTAATATGTTGTTATTAAAAGCTTTTAAAGATAATAATAATTTAATAACATGTTTTTTTCTGTCTAGGCATGATTATTGCCTTATAGGGAAACTATATGCCGGATAATTAACCCTATGAGGTGCTCTTTTCGCAGAAAAGGTAAAAGGAAAGAGGCATATTATCCGGATTTTGGGAACCCCCTTTCCTAAGCCCATCTTCCCTTAATGGGGAAGATGGGTGGGGCTAATTAATAGCTATTTTACGATTCTTATCATAAGCTGATTTTTTTCCACATTGTCTCCGGGTGAAACAAAGATTTCATCTATTTGACCCTCAAGACCGGATTCAATCTCATTAAGCATTTTCATGGCTTCAAGCAAAATAACCACCTGCTCCCTTGAAACTCTCTGGCCCTTTTTTACACTTACGTCAAGTACTGTTCCCGGAATAATCGCCCTGATTTCGCAGGGGTCCGGTAAGTCCTTAGATGATATGTTTATGTATCCTTCCGGAAATTCAGTGCTATAGAACGTATCATCAACACATAGCTTACCCATATCTTTATCTCCTGAACCGTCCTTGAGACATTTCGGATTCTGACGGACAGCCTGTTAAAGTGGAATATTTCCATGGTTATTCTTGATTTTGCCCTTACTGAAGTTCTGGGCTATCTTAAGCGCTGATATCAAAGCTTCTCTCGTTTTCGTTGGATCGATGATCTGGTCAACATAGCCTCTTGACGCCGCGACATAAGGATTAGCAAACCTATCCTCATATTCTTTAACCTTCTCTTTCCTAGTTGCCTCCGGATCTTTGCTTTCGGCAATTTCTTTGCGAAATATTATATTGGCAGCGCCATCGGGCCCCATGACCGCTATCTCCGCTGTAGGCCATGCAATAACAAAATTTGCCCCAAGATGCCTGCTGCACATGGCAATATATGCGCCGCCATAAGCTTTGCGCATTACAACGGTAAACTTGGGAACGCTCGCTTCACTGTAAGCATACAACAGCTTTGCACCGTGCCTGATGACGCCTGAATATTCCTGATCTATCCCGGGGAGATAACCCGGGGTGTCTACCAGAGTTAGTAGGGGGATGTTAAAAGCATCGCAGAAACGAACAAACCTGGCCGCTTTATCGGATGCGTTTACGTCAAGAACGCCTGCGAGAAAGCGGGGTTGATTTGCTATGATGCCTATTGGTCTGCCATCGATCCTCCCGAATCCGATAACAATATTTTTTGCAAACTGTCTTTGAACTTCAAAAAAGTCAGAGCCGTCCACCAAGGCATTTATAATAGTTTTGACGTTATAGGATTTTTTCCTGTCATCGGGAATAACATCTTTCAGTTCGAGATCTTGTTTCGGGGATAAAGGTTGTTCCTCTACGGGTGGATTCTCATGGCAACTGGCGGGCAGAAAAGAAATGAGCTTACGGATCTGTTCAAAGGATTCTGATTCTGTTTCGGCGTAGAAATGAGCGTTTCCCGTAATGCTTGAATGTGTCCTCGCGCCTCCAAGTTTTTCAGCGCTTATATCCTCACCTATGACCGTCTTGATAACCTGAGGTCCGGTTATAAACATTTTTGATATATTTTCCACGACAAAAACAAAATCAGTTAACGCGGGTGAATAGACGGCACCGCCCGCGCAGGGTCCCATGATCACGGAGATTTGGGGAACAAGTCCACTGAGTTGGGTATTCCTGTAAAATATTTCACCATATCCGCAGAGAGAATCCACACCCTCCTGTATCCTTGCACCGCCTGAATCGTTTATCCCTATGAGAGGCATCCGCATGTCTTTTGCTGCATCCATGATTTTAATTATCTTTTCCGCATGAGCTTTTCCAAGGGATCCTCCCGCAACGGTAAAATCCTGCGCGAAAATGGCGACCGGCCTATCGTCTATTCTGCCGAAACCGGATACAACCCCGTCGCCGGCAAGTTGCTTGCCTTTCATTCCGAAGTCCTTAGCGGTGTGTTCAACAAAGAGGTCGGTTTCGGAAAAAGAATTCTCATCCAGAAGGGCATTGAGCCTTTCCCTGGCGTTCATTTTCCCGTTCTTCCGTTGTTTCTCCAGAGAGGATTCATCCCCACCTTTGACAAGTTGTGATGCTTTATTTAGGAAATCATTAATTTTTTGAATAATAGACATGATGTCCTCTATAAAGATTTAAGAATCATGGCGATTAGCACTCTATTATTTACTGAAATGGAATTTTTCTCAAGGTATTAAAACCTTATTAAATAAAGACCCCTGTTACTATGTATCAGTATAAAGGTGCCGAATAATAAAGAATAGGCCGTTAAATATCAAGGAAAAAGGGATAATAGGATAAACAGAGAAAACCTTAACCAAGAAACCCACTTGCAACGAGATATTTTCACAAGCTCCACCAGGGAGCAGCCTCGGTATTATCTATTAGACGCCGAGGTTCCCTGCATCGACAGTCGCAAATGACAATGGCAACTCTGACTGTCCCTTTTCGATTATAAATAATCAGGTAAACTTTGAAAATCCTTGACCGATATACAGCAATGAGATTATCCTTTCCAAGTTTTCAAAATCATATCTAATGCCAGTTCACAGAGACTGATGTTGATAAGGTGCAAGCCTCAGTTCGCGGAATACTTAATTTTGAATATCTCAAATAATTATAAGAAGAAAGAAAAGCATAACCAGGGTTAAAAATCTATATTACGCCTTGTAAATATCCAGATCGAAAAAGGAAGGAATAAGATGGAATTACTCGCACCGGCGGGAAATCTTGAAAAGCTGCGATACGCGGCTGAATATGGGGCGGACTCCGTATATTTCGGCATGGAATTCGGCTCACTTCGGAGCTTTGCTGGTAATTTCAGTCTTGAAGACGCATTTAATGGTCTGAAGATACTTCATAGCATGGGGAAAAAGGGGTATGTAACCTTTAATATATATCCGTTCTCCAATGAAATCGAGAGGATAAAAGATCTTGCAGCGCGACTTGATGATATTGGTGTGGATGCATTTATCATCTCGGATATGGGAGTACTCATGGAGCTGAAAAAATTGAGGCTTAATGCGAAGCTGCATATAAGCACACAGGCCAATACAACGAACTACCAAGCTGTTATGGCATATAATAAGCTCGGCGCGAAGAGAGTAAATCTTGCGAGGGAATTATCCCTGGACAGGATAATCGAGATTCAGAAGAATCTTTATGGATCCGTTGAAACCGAAGTTTTTATACATGGTGCGGTATGCTTCTCTTATTCAGGTCGTTGCGCCATAAGCGATTACCTTGCAGGTTATCCGGCCAATCGCGGGGAATGCAAACACCCTTGCCGTTGGAAATATTTTCTCATGGAGGAGACAAGGCCAGGAGAATATATGCCTGTTTTTGAGGATGAAAGGGGCCTATACCTGTTTAATTGCAAGGAACTTGCGCTTTTTGAATATATCCCCGCGCTTAAAGAGGCTGGCGTTAACTCATTAAAAATAGAAGGCAGAATGAAATCAATCCATTATATCGCAACGGTTGTCTCTTTTTATCGTCAGGTACTTGACGGCAAGGTTTTTTCCATTGAAGAAGGTTTGGAATTGTTAAACAGGGTCCCGAACAGGGGTTATTCTTCCGGGTTCATGAAAGGGCACATCGAGGGCAGTGATTATCAGTTTGATTTGAGCGGTTCAGCCTCTGGATCGGTTTTTATAGGCAATGTTAAGGATGAAAAGATAAATAACAGCAGTGTCCTTGAAGTGAGAAATAAAGTGAGCGCAGGGGAAGAAGTCGAGACCCTTTCTACGGATGGATCGCTATCGAAAATCTCAATGCCCGCGCCACTTATCACATCGGATGGATCCAGGGTCAAATTTGCTAACCACTCACAGTCTATTCTTATTGATCAAAATCTTAAACCTTATACAATCCTCAGGAGGGTCGGCGTTTAGGAGCGGAGTCTTCGTTCTCCACCCGATACAGGCTGAACATACTCACGGCCCACCTGGCTCCAATACAAATATTAGTCGGTTTTTGATCCTGAATTTTTCTGGTGGTTTGTCAAACAATGCTTGAAAATCGCTTGGGTAATTCGCACTAGATCAAATTCAACTTCAGGTCGGTCCTTAATCTAATTTAGCTAAGGGTTTTCTTTTTTGGAAGAGTGATGAAATTCTTCAACCCATGTAAGCCATATCTTTTTTCGGTTTTGGAATTTGAAGAGAACCCTATCCAGATTTTTTGAGAGGCCGATATCGGTTATTTTTTTTCGGGAAAAAAATATGAGATCCTTCTCGAGAGTTTCCCAGTCCGGCATCTTTGCTTCAACTCCTTGATAATATTTATAGAAATCTAGATGCATATTATCTATTCGATTTTCAAAATCCCATATCTTTTCTCTTATCTCATAATTTTCTTTGGAAATAAGCATCTGAAAAAACCTTTTTCAAACAGATTAATAAATCTTATCATGAGCATGTCAGCCAGAGGCCGACATACTCTTCGCATGATATCAACTTATTTCTGATTATCCAAGCATTATCTCTTTTGAACTCCTTGACAATATCTTTAAGATAGGAAATTATTCTGAAATTAAAATTTCTGTAAAAGAGCAAATTAAAACCACACTAAATGAATCGATAAGAGGAGAAGGAATGATGGAAAACTGCTTAATTGAAAGCGATTTCAGGGACCTTAAGCTTGTCAAACGGGGTAAGGTAAGAGATGTATATGAAGTGAATGGCAAGTACCTGATTGTTGCAAGTGACCGTATGTCGGCTTTTGATGTGGTAATGAATGATCCCATACCGGATAAAGGTAAGATTCTTACTGCGATCTCAATTTTTTGGTTCAATGAGTTGAAGTCTGTTGTGGAAAATCACCTCATATCCAGCGATCCGAATGAATACCCTGAGCCTGCGAAAAAGTATAAGGACAAGCTTGAGGGACGCAGTATGCTCGTAAAAAAGGCAGAACCGTTGATCGTCGAATGTATCGTTCGAGGATATATTTCAGGCTCTGGTTGGGCTGAATATAAATCAAAAGGCACCGTCTGTGGTATTGCGCTTCCCAAAGGTTTAAAGGAATCAGAAAAGTTGCCGGAGCCGATTTTTACTCCGTCAACGAAGGCTGAAAAGGGGATTCATGATGAAAACATTACTTTTGAAAAAGTCATTGATCTTATTGGTGAAAAGCTCTCAAACCAGGTCAGGGAACTTAGCCTGAAGATATATGAGTTCGGCCGGGATTTTGCGGGGGAGAAAGGTATTATCATTGCAGACACAAAGTTCGAATTTGGCATTTATAATGACAAACTTATCCTTATTGATGAAGTCTTAACTCCTGATTCCTCAAGGTTCTGGCCAATGGATAGATATAAACCAGGGGGTGCTCAACAGAGTTTCGATAAACAATTTTTAAGAGATTATTTGAACGGTCTTGACTGGCCGAAACAACCCCCACCACCAAGGTTGCCACCTGAGATAGTGGAAAAAACCAGAGCGAGATATCTTGAGGCATTGGAGCGGATAACAGGAAAGGATTTGGATAGATTTTTTCTATAGATATAAAGAATCTGTATAATGCATTGTAAATTCCTTTAATAATCTTCAATTAAGCACCGAATTACAATCCTTAATCCGCCTTGACAAATTCCCTACCGATGCTTAACGTATCGTATTATCCGCACAAATAAATTTGAGAGTTTCAAAGGAGTCGATATATCTCTGATGAATAACGAAAAAACAGTAAAAGAAGCAGAAGATATAGAAATCTCCGTGGAGGAGAAGAAAACGGTCAAAGAAGAGTCTAAAGAGGTTGAGGATAAACCGATTGAGAAGATGTCAAAGAAAGAGTTATCTGAAAAGGTTGAAGAACTCAAGAGAAAGATGGAAGAAAACTATGACCTTTATCTTCGCTCTCAGGCAGATCTTAATAATATAATTAAAAGAAATAAAAAAGACAAAGAAGATTGGATTAAATATTCTAATGAAACTCTTATCAAAGAAATTCTGCCGGTAATAGATAATCTCGAGATGGCTCTTTCACATTCTAATAACGAGAAATCCATAGATGCATTAAGAGAAGGCGTTGAACTTACTTTAAAAGGCCTCAAGGATGTACTTGTAAAGTCGGGATTGAAAGAATTGAAGGCTGAAGGGGAGATGTTTGATCCCTGCTACCATCATGCCATTTGCGAGCAGGAGAGCAGTGAGGTTGAACCTGGTATTATCATTAATGAACTGCAAAAGGGATACATGCTGAATGACAGGTTGATTCGGCCAGCAATGGTGGTTTTGAGCAAAGGTAATTCAGACTTTGAAAAAAATAATGATACAGCATCGGAAAATGCATGTGAAGAGTAAAAAGTAAGGATATTTGCAAGGAGGAAGATATGGGGAAAATTATTGGAATTGATCTTGGAACGACTAATTCGTGCGTTGCAGTGATGGAGGGTGGGGATCCAGTTGTCATAGCTAATGCTGAAGGAAGCAGGACAACTCCTTCCATGGTCGCGTTTAATGAAAAAGGCGAAAGGCTCATTGGACAGATTGCCAAGAGACAGGCGGTTACAAACCCCGATAATACAATATTTGCGGTAAAAAGATTGATCGGAAGAAAGTTTGATTCTGTAGAGGTGCAGAAAGATAAAAAGGTCCTGCCGTATAAAATCACTAAGGCCTCAAATGGTGATGCACAGCTAGAGGTAAGGGGAAATTCTTACAGTCCGGCAGAGATTTCTTCAATGATTCTGCAGAAGATGAAGAAGACCGCAGAAGATTACCTTGGTGAAACGATTACAGAAGCTGTTATAACTGTTCCAGCTTACTTTAATGATAGCCAGAGACAGGCAACGAAAGACGCCGGGCGTATTGCCGGCCTGAAAGTGGAAAGAATTATTAATGAACCGACAGCGGCATCTCTGGCCTATGGTATGGACAAAAAAGGAGATAAAAAGATAGCGGTTTTCGACCTCGGTGGAGGGACTTTTGATATATCCATCCTCGAGATAGGTGATGGAGTTTTTGAGGTCAAAGCCACCAATGGCGATACACATCTGGGTGGTGAAGATTTTGACCTGAGGATCCTGGATTATCTGGCTGATGAATTTAGAAAGGATCAGGGTATAGATCTGAGAAACGATAAGATGGCACTCCAGAGGCTTAAGGAAGCCGCTGAAAAGGCCAAGATGGAATTATCCGGATCTCAAGAAACTGACATAAACCTCCCATTTATTACAGCGGATGCAAGTGGCCCAAAACACCTTAATATAAAGATGACAAGGGCAAAGATGGAGGCCCTTGTAGATGATTTAATTGAAAGGGTTGTGGAACCATGTAAAACCGCCTTGAGGGATGCTAATCTGAAAGCAAGTGACATTAATGAAATTATTTTAGTCGGCGGGATGACCAGGGTTCCCAAAGTTCAAGAAAAAGTTAAAGAGATTTTCGGTAAGGAGCCCAATAGGGGAGTCAACCCTGACGAGGTTGTGGCGGTTGGCGCGGCGATTCAGGGAGGAGTGCTTACTGGGGATGTCCGGGATGTTTTGCTTCTGGATGTAACTCCGTTGTCTTTGGGCATTGAAACACTTGGTGGAGTTTTTACTAAGCTGATAGAGAAAAATACGACAATACCCACCAAGAAGAGCCAGATTTTTTCCACGGCGGCGGATAATCAACCTGCCGTTGAAATACATGTGCTTCAGGGAGAACGTGAGATGGCTACATATAACAAGACCCTTGGAAGATTTCAACTGGTTGGTATACCACCTGCACCGAGAGGTGTCCCCCAGATCGAGGTCACTTTTGATATTGATGCCAATGGTATTGTTAGCGTTTCGGCAAAAGACATGGGAACAGGTAAAGAACAATCGATAAAGATAACCGCTTCGAGCGGGCTCAGCGAAGAAGAGATTGAAAGACTTATTAAGGATGGGGAGATACATGCTGAGGAGGATAAAAAGAAAAGGCAATTAGTGGACGCGAGAAATATGGCGGATTCGCTTATCTATTCCACAGAGAAATCCGTTAAGGAGGCCAGTGATAGTCTTGATGAAGCGACTAAAAAGGGTATTGAAGAAGCTACTGAAAAATTGAAAAAGGCAATGGAAACTGATAACATTGAGGATATAAAACGTCTCACAGATGAATTGACTCAGGCATCACATAAACTGGCGGAGGCCATGTATGCCAAGGCGTCGGGAGCCGGACAAGGACAACCCCAATCTGGTGGCCCCGAGACACCCACGAGCGACCAAAAGGATGATGACGTCGTGGATGCCGATTTTGAGGAAGTTAATAAGTGAATATAAAATTTAAGGGGATGAAAAGGGCTATCACTGTCAATGCGGCGATGATAGCCTTTTTTTTGTTGTTTAGCTGTCTTCCGAAACCTGCTCAAAGGGTTAAGGAAGAACCGCCGGTTAAGCCAATGAAAGAATCGTCTTCCATTTTCTTTGAAGAGGCGGAAAATGCTTTTGAACGCGGAAACTATGAAGTTGCCTTGATGAAATATCAGATCTATCTTGACCAGAACCCCATGGGTGAAAAGGCAAGGGATTCCTTATACAGGATGGCTGACATCTATTTTAAGACACATAGATATAGAGACGCTCTAGTTTTATTCGTAAAAGTTAAAAATGAATACCCCGCACATCCTGAGGCGTTTAAGGTTAAATATGACATCATTAAGACTCAATATGAACTTGGTTATTTCCAGAGTTCAAAATTGGGTGCGCTTCAATGGCTTGAGGAGTACAGCCATAATCCTTTGAAAGGAGAAATTCTGTTAGTTCTGGGAAAGAATTCAATTGCGTTAAATGATAAATCAAAGGCCTTTACCTGGATTCTCAATGGGTTAGAAAATCTGGAAGATTGTGCGGCATGCAGTAAAGAAGCAGATAATCTGATCCATGGGTTGATAGAAGATGGAAAGATAGAAGATCTCAAGATGATGGCCGAATATCCTTCAGATAATATATACAGGCCTTATATCTATCATCGCATGGCTACTTGTTATCTGGATGACAATAATCCTGATGAGGCCAGGAAAGCTGCTATGGAGCTTGTAAGGTTGACAACAGAGCAGGAATGGATTGATCGGGCCCGGCTTATTTTTGATACAATCTCAGCGCAATATGAGGAAAAGAATCTTGTTATAGGCTGTCTTCTATCCCTTAGCGGTCCGTTTGAGATATACGGCAAGGAGACTCTGAATGGGATACAATTAGGGATGGATCTGTTTGAGGAAGAAGATGGGCTTAAATTGGAACTTGTTATACTGGATACCCAGGGAAAAGCTGAAGTTGCGGCTGAAGGAGTTGAGGATCTTGCCAATAATCATGATGTTATCGCGATTGTTGGTCCTCTTGCAAGCAAACCGGCGGAAGCAGCAGCTGAAAAGGCCCAGGAGCTTGGGATTCCGATTATTACTCTCACTCAAAAAATAGGGATAACAAGCACCGGAGACATGGTTTTCAGGAATTTCCTCACACCGTCAAAAGAGGTAGACACCCTTCTGCATGAAGCTGTTTATATGATGGGGCTAAGAAATTTTGGGATTCTTTATCCTGACAATTCTTATGGTAACTTTTTCATGAACCTCTTCCGGGACAAAGTTGAAGACATGGGATGTAGCATAACTGCTGTCGAATCGTATAATCCGGATGAGACAGATTTCGGATCTCAGATAAAGAAGATGTCCGGATCATCCTATCCGCGGGAAAAAAATATGGGATCTATTGTTGATTTTGACGCTGTATTCATACCTGACAGCTATCAACAAATTGCATTGATTGCCCCCCAGTTTCCTTTCCACAATATTTACAACGTCCCATTTCTCGGAACGAGTCTCTGGCATTCTCAGGAGTTGATCGAGACAACTGGTGATTATATCCAAGGGGCTATTTTCCCCACGGGTTTTTTCCTTGAAGGTGACAATATGATTTTAGAAGACTTTGTTGAAAAATATAGAGACAACTTTGGACTTGAGCCCGGGGTTCTTGCGGCAAACGGTTATGATACAATCAGGTTTATCAAAAAAGTATTGTCAACTCAAAGTCGATGGTCTCGTAGAGAATTCCAGCAGGGTTTTTTTCAATCAGAAATAATCGGTGTAACCGGGAAAATATCTTTTGATATCCATGGGGAAGTAGAAAAGAGACCGGTTCTGCTGTCTGTTTCAGATCAGTGTTTCCGGGCAGTTTCGGATCCTAAATATGGATACATCTATTAAGAGTTTTCATTTACGTTATCTCTTCTCTTTTTTTCTGATATCAGCGCAATAAAAATACCCGCTTCATATAAGATGATTAGTGGAATGGCCATCATGCATTGAGTAATGACATCGGGAGGTGTAAGTATTGCCGCCAGAGTAAATATTAACAATATGGCATATTTCCGTTTTTCTTTAAGGTATCGGGAGGTGACGATGCCCCCTCTTGATAAAAAAAAGATAACTACCGGAAGTTCAAAAACAATCCCAAAGGCAAATAGGAGTTTTATTGAAAAGGAAAAGTATTGTTTTACAGAGGGGAGGGCCTGTATGTAATCGCTAGCGAAACTGAGGAAAAATTTGAAGCCAAAAGGGAAGACGATGAAATAACCGAAAAGTGAACCTCCCACGAAGAGGATTGTTGAAAAAACAACGAATGGTACAACATGCTTTTTTTCGTGTTTGTACAAACCAGGGGCAATGAAAAGCCAGGCCTGATAGAAAAGATAGGGAGACGTTAATAAAATCCCGGTGATAAAAGAGATTTTTAAAGAGATAAAAAACATCTCAGGAAGATTGGTAAATATAAGTCTATCATTCTGAGGCATTTGGTTCTTGAGCGGGGAGATAAGAATTTCGAAAAGTTTTTCGGAGAATGCATAAGAGATCACAAAACCCAAGGCTACAGCTATTGCACAATATATTAATCGCCTTCTCAGTTCCTCCAGGTGCCCCAGAAAGGGTTGTTTTTCATCTTCAGTCATTCCTTCTGGACCCCGGTTCAGATGTAGGAAATGAAGGGTCTCTCTTTTTTTCAATGGAGGCTTTATGTTCACTCGAATCTATTTCCTTGTCGAAACTCTTTTCGATTCCTCCAAGCGAATCTATAAGATCCTTTTTGGCCTCTTTAATCTCATCATCAAGGTCCAGACCCTCCTTGATATCCTGCGCAGCTTTTCGGAACTCCGCGATGCCCTTGCCAAGGGCTTTTGCAAGTTCCGGCAGTTTATTAGGGCCGAGGACTATCAAGGCAATAACCATTATTACAATTAATTCCGGCAGCCCGATACCGAACATACCACACTCCTCATTTTAATAATGTCACTCAAGCCTGGAGACAAAACCATTTATGCCTTCTTTTTCCGCAAGGTCTCTCGCTAATTTATCAGCCTCCGCCTTATGGACAAATTTTCCGCATCTGACTCGATAATACAGCTTGCCGCGGACATTCGTTTCATAATAGTATGCGGGGTAGCCGGCATCAATTAACCGGGTAATCATCTTTTCGGCTTTTTCCTTTTCTCCAAGTGAAGCTAATTGAACAGTGTACTGTGCTTCAAGTGATGCATCTTCAGCGATGCTTGTGAGTGAAAGGCTTATCTGTTCTTTATCTTCGGGAGGTAATGACCTTTCAACCTTTTCCGGTTCCGGGAGTAAAAGTCTGCCTGCAGTGTCGTCTTTTTTTTCAACTGAGTCGGTTTTATTCTTTACCTCGTCCTTTTTGCTGGAAAGTTTTTCATAAAAGGCCAGTTTCGGATCTTCCAGGATTAATACGGTTTTTTGGGAAGAATCTTTGTGATCTTTGTTTCCTATCATCTGCTGCAATTTGCTTATCTGGTTCTTTAGATCCTCTATCGTAGTCACATTCCCGGGTAAAAACCCTCTGCCAACCAGAAGACCAAGAACAAAAATCCATGTTAAGAGAAAAAACAAAAATATTCCCCATAAAACAGCTGACAGAGGAGTCAGCTCTATCTGATATTTCTTCGTCTTTCTTTTTGCTATGGATTGACTTTTTGCCATTTTCGGTTAAATCATTGATAAATGCTACGGGAAACTTCTACATTCTATCTGGTGAATCTATTCCCAGAAGTTTTAATCCATTATTAATTACTGTTCTCGTTGCCTCTGCCAAGCAGAGTCTGGCTTGGCAGAGTGTCCTATCTTCTGTAATGATGCGATATTCGGGATTTTTATTACCCAAATTGAAATATCGGTGAAACATCGCGGCAAGTTCCGTTAGAAAATATGTCAATCTATGCGCTTCATAAGTTTTACAGATATCTTCCAACAAAGATGGGAATTCCGACATATACCTGATAAGTTGAATTTCTTCGTCCATTTCAAGTCGGTGCAGGATTCTTGCGGGTTCTTCAGGGAGGGAGATGTTTTCCAACCCGGCTTTCCTGAATATGCTGCATACCCTGGCGTGTGCATATTGTACATAATAAACGGGATTTTCGCTATCATGTCTCTTTACACGGTCAATGTCAAAATCCAGCTGGGAATCATGGCTCTTGGTAAGGAAAACGAACCTGACGGCATCGACGCCAACCTCCTCAATAAGTTCCCTGACCGTCACATATTGTCCCGATCTTTTGGACATCTTGATCTCCTGGCCGCTTTCCCAAAGCTTCACGAGCTGGACAAGAAGAACCGAAAGCCATGATTCTTCAATATCATTTGCCATTATGGCGGCCTTTACCCTTTGAACATATCCGTGATGATCCGCGCCCCAGATATTCACCGCCCTTGTAAAGCCTCTTTCCCATTTATTGAGGTGATAAGAAATATCGGAAGAAAAATAAGTAAATTGACCATTCTGTTTTTTTATTACGCGATCCTTGTCGTCACCGAATGCGGTTGTCTCAATCCATATGGCGCCGTCTTTTTCATAGATTTTCCCCTTTTCTTTGATCTTTTCGAGTGATTTTTCAATCCTGCCAGAAGTGTAAAGGTCTGTCTCATTAAACCAAATATCAAAAGATACCCTGAATTGTTCAAGATCCCGCTTAATCTCTTTAAGCATCCTGTTCTTGCCCATTTCCGCACATAGCAGCACAGCTTCTTCCATCTCCATGCCGGTAATGTCTTTTTCAGAGGATATTTGATTTGCCAACTCAACAATATAGTCGCCATGATATCCGTTTTCAGGAAAGGGGTACCCTGGATCAGACTTCTGTTTCCATCGGCTGAATATCGATTCACCCAGAAGCCTAACCTGGATGCCGGCGTCATTTACATAGAATTCTCTCACCACCTCATAGCCTCTAAAGGTGAGTATCCTGCAAATAGTATCTCCAAGGGCTGCGCCCCTGCCGTGACCCAGGTGAAGGGGCCCTGTCGGATTGGCGCTTACGAATTCAAACAGTATCTTTTCGTTTGAATTCGGATTATTGCTGCCGTATCTGTCTCCCATATCAACAATAGTGTTAAGGAGATCAAGCCATATGTCCTTTCTGATGATAAAATTTATGAAACCCGGACCCGCAATTGTGATGTCTGACATTAAGCCTTCCCCGTCTTCAATGTTTCTGACTATGATATCAGCGATTTCCCTCGGATTTCTCTTTTGCGATGAGGCAAGATTCATAGGCAGATTGGTGGCAAAATGACCGTGATCAGGATTGTTGGGAATTTCGATCACAAATTCCGGAATAGGACCCTTTATCAGTTCTCCTTTCAAGAAACAATTATGTAACGTGTTTTCGAGCAGGCGACTCAGAATCTCTTTCATCTCAGATATTCCTTAATATTTTTCTGTCCTATGGAGCAGAAGATTTCATATGATATGGTGTCTCCCCATGCCGCGATATCGTCGCCAGTTATGGTGTTGTCTCCCTGTTTACCCAGGGGGACGGCTTCATCACCGGGGGCTATATTATCATTGATCCCAGTAATGTCGCACATTGTCATATTCATGCATATTCTTCCAACAACCTTTGCTTTTTGTCCTTTTATTAAAATCATGCCTTTCTCTGATATGGCCCTGGGAATGCCATCACCATATCCAGCGGAGATAACGGCAATTTTTTGATCTCTTTTTGTTATATAGGTGCGGCCGTAGCTTACCGGGGTCTGTTTTGGCAAGTCCCGTACCTGAAGAACCCTGCATCTCAGGCTCATGACAGGCTTCAGTGAAACTTTGGGATGAAAATTGGGCGAAGAGGAACCTCCATAAAGCATTATCCCCGGTCTTATCATATCAAAATGGGATTCTTTATATCCCATGATACCTGCACTTCCGGCAAGGCTGTTCAAAGGGAGTTCAAGACCCATTGATCTGCCAGTTTCAACCGCCTGTCTGAATTTTTTTATCTGCTCATTTGTAAACGAGCATCCCGTTTCATCGGCTGAGGAAAGGTGTGACATAAGCCCCTGGATATTAATCAGTTTATAATTCTTGATCTTTTCAATAAAGGCCCTGGTATCGCTAACAGGAATTCCAAGTCTCCCCATACCCGTATCCAGCTTGATCTGTACGTTTATTTGTTTGTTTCTTATTGATGAGGCTTGGGCGATTAATTCTACGCAGGACTGATTAAAAACTACGGGAGTGAGGTCCTTTTCGAATAACAGATCACATTCTTCAGCGCTGCTTATGCCGCACAATATTATGATCGGCCGGCTAATGCCATGATTCCTCAGCTCAATTGCCTCATTCAGGTATGAGACGCCAAAAGAGAATACCCCGTTCTGATCCAGAAAATTTGAGACCGGCACCAGTCCGTGTCCGTATGCATCGGATTTTACTATCGCCATGATCTTTTTCTCTGAAGGTAACAGGGATTTTACCTGATTCAGATTGTGTTTCAATGCTGAAAGATCGATATATACTTTGTTGTATAAAGGTATCACGATAATCCATTCTTGATATTATTTAGAGACAGACGAAATAGCGTTTAATGTGCCCCTGCGTCTTTTGCAACTGAATACATCCTCGAAAATTCCATTAATAATGATCCATATCATACTTTAAATAATTAACTTTTAAAAATAACTTATACTGATATATAAATCAAGAGACGATCATCGGTTGACAGTAAAAAAAGTTAAAAGTAGTATGCACTATTAATGATAAATATTAAAATAAGATTAATAGAATTAATTTACCCAAAGCGATACAATATATTTCAGGGTCTAATATTATGAGACTTTTTCTATGCCTAATAGGCTTATTACTTATTGTGGAAGGAATTCCGTATTTTGCCTTTCCTGAAAAGATGAAAGGTTGGATGAATATCATCCAGAAAATGCCGGATAACCAACTCAGGATAATCGGGTTTCTTTCCATGTGTATTGGGCTTTTTATCACCTATTTATTCAGGTAATAAAACCTTTGACTTTAACCTTGAATTTGTTTAATGTTACAGCTTTTAAAATAATATTAGATGTTTAGTATTGATGATTATAATTACGATCTACAGGAAGAACTGATCGCACAAGCACCCGTTTCGGACCGCGAAACTTCCCGCCTCCTTTTTATTGAGCGAACTAGGGAGTCTCTTTCCGATTATCACTTTTATGACTTGCCCGGGTTATTAATGCCTGGTGATCTCCTTGTAGTAAACAATACAAGAGTTGTTCCGGCAAAGCTGTTCGGCCGGAAGGAAAGCGGCGGAAAGGTCGAGGTATTGGTTTTGAGAAATCCGGAAACAAACGGCTTAAAATCCAATACGAGATGGTGCTTGGTGAAATCATCAAAGAGACCAAGAATAGGCGGCTTATTGTTCTTTGAGAAAAATGTTACAGGGCAGGTGAAAAAGATAGGTGATGGAGGGCTTGTCATGATCAGTTTCTATGGCGACTTCTCCATTGACTCTCTAATTAAGGATTGTGGTTATATGCCTCTTCCACCTTACATAAAAAGGGGAGGGGAAAATGGCCAGGATCAGATTGACAGGGAGAGATATCAGACCGTTTATGCGAGGGAAAATGGCGCCGTAGCCGCGCCGACCGCCGGCCTTCACTTTACCGTCGGGTTAATAGAGCGGCTTGCCAAAAAAGGGATATCAATGGTCGAAGTGACTCTCCATGTTGGTCATGGGACCTTCCGCCCGGTTAGAACCGAAGACATAAGAGATCATGAAATCGGAGATGAGTGGTACAGGATTGACCCGGAAACGACAGATTATATTAACCGCGCAAAGGAAGAAGGGAGAAGGATTATTGCCGTAGGAACTACTGTTGTAAGGACTCTTGAATCTGTTGCAACAAAAGATTCCAAAATCTTCCCGAGTGCGGGAAGCACGAAACTTCTTATCTATCCAGGTTATGAATTTAAAATTGTTGATGGGCTTATAACAAATTTTCATCTGCCAAAATCATCACTGCTGTTTCTTGTTTCCGCATTCGGGGGATTCGATCTCATTAAGAAAGCCTATAGGAGCGCAGTGGAAAAAAGATACAGGTTTTACAGCTATGGCGATGCCATGCTGATAACCTGAGAACACGGAGCGACCCATGGCAGTCAAAATCATTGCGGATTAGATGGGATGATTAACAAATTTGAAGTTTAATGTTATTGACAGATGCAACTCAGGCCGGGCGAGAACCGGAAGACTTGAAACAGAGCATGGAAGTTTTAATACCCCTGTGTTCATGCCTGTGGGGACGCAAGGGTCGATAAAATCCTTATCCCCCGAAGAGATAAAAATCCTTGGTGTGAGAATAATTTTAGGCAATACCTATCATCTTTATCTCAGGCCCGGCCATAAGCTCATTGACAAACTGGGAGGTCTTCACCGCTTCATGAATTGGGACGGGTCGATTCTCACGGACAGCGGAGGATTTCAGGTATATAGTCTTTCAAAGCTCAGGAATATAACTGACGAAGGTGTTATGTTCCGGTCTCATATTGACGGATCAAGGCATTTCATCGGACCGGGAGAAGCCATGGAGATTCAGGCCGCACTGGGAAGCGATATTATGATGGCCTTTGATGAATGCGCCCCTTTTCCTGCTGACCGTGAGTACGTAGCAAATTCCGTCCGTTTGACGAGCCTGTGGGCCGAGAGATGTATCGAAAAGAGAGCAGATAATCATCAGGCGCTCTTCGGAATCGTTCAGGGCGGCGTATATGATGATCTCCGGGAGCAAAGCGCAAAGGATCTGGTCGCAATGGGTTTTGACGGATACGCCCTTGGCGGTCTGGCTGTGGGGGAAGACAGTAATACAAGGTTGAGAATTATCGACAGGACAATGAATTTTTTACCGGCGGAAAAACCGGTTTATTTAATGGGCGTCGGGAAGCCCGAGGATATTATCGAGGCGGTGATTTCGGGCGTGGACATGTTTGACTGTGTTATGCCGACCCGCAACGCCAGGAACGGAACCCTTTTTACCAGAAAAGGGAAACTGATTATAAAAAATGCACGTTATGTGGATGATGATATGCCGGTCGAAGAAGGTTGTGGCTGCTACACATGTAATAATTTTTCAAGGGCCTATTTGAGGCATCTTTTTATGGCTAATGAACTTTTGGCATATAGGTTGAACAGCATCCATAACCTTTATTATTATATGCATCTATTAGAAGAACTAAGAGACGCGATTAGGGAAGACAGACTGGAGAGTTATAGAGATCATTTCTACAGCCTTCGACTGGAAGGCGATTGATTTTCAGTTCGATTAAATTTAAAAGGGAGGATTAGGGATGAATTTTTTAGCGTATGCCATGGGAACAGGAGGCACCGGCGGGGCTGGCGGGCAAGGTGGGGGTTTTGGCGCTTTTCTTCCGCTTATCATAATGTTTGCCATTTTCTATTTCCTGCTTATAAGGCCCCAGCAAAAAAAAGCCAAACAACACAGGGAGATGCTGTCAGCCATGAAGAAGGGTGATAGGGTAGTCAGTTCAGGAGGTCTCCATGGTGTTATCACAGGTTTGACGGAAGATATTGTGACTATGGAGATCGCACCGAAAGTCAGGGTCAAGGTTTCGAAAGGATCTATTTCTGGTGTTGCCAGAAAGGAAATAAGTCAGACCCCTGATAAATGAATGTTAGGCATTAATCCTTTTCGATAAGGATTGAAAGTGTTTAATCCCGGATGAAAAAATAAAAAATTATCGAGGAGTTTAAAGTGGCGAAGAATTTGGGCTGGCGCGGAGCTATTGTTGTTTGTCTGGTTATCCTGGCGTTCCTGTACCTGACCCCATCATTAAGCGGTGATCTGCCTCAGTGGTGGTCAAGTATGCTGCCGCAGGAGAAGATAAGGCTTGGTCTTGATCTACAGGGAGGGATGCATCTTATCCTTGAAGTTGATGTCAACAAGGCTATTGAATCAGATCTTGACAGAGACGCTGAGGATATCAAACTCGACATGAGGGAAGAAAAAATCCGATACCTTGATTTAAGAAGGAACGGTAATGAAGGCATCGATGTTATCATCATGAGGGAAGAGGACGGTAACGCCTTTAAGAATATGATAGGGCTACGCTATCCGGATTACAAACTTGAGGAAGGTCCCAAAGCGGAAGAGGGCGTGGCGTTCAATATGTTATTTGATTCCGGGGCAAAAACTCAGATAATGAAAATGGCCCTTGATCAGGCTATTGAGACCATTAGAAACCGGATTGATCAATTTGGTGTTTCGGAACCTGACATACGACCACAGGAAGGCTATCGGATACTGATTCAACTCCCTGGCGTAAAGGACCCTGATCGGGCGAAGAGATTATTAAAGACAGCGGCGCACCTAGAATTTAAGATTGTTGATGAGGAGAACAGCCTGGAAGAAGCATTGAAAGGGAATATTCCTCCCGGCAGGGAGATCCTGTACGAGGAAGTTGAAAATGCGGATACCGGGGCAAAGAAGAATATCCCTTATCTGCTTCAGAAAAGGACTTCACTGACGGGCGATTATATTTCCGACGCAAGAGTGCAGATTGACAGCCAATATAACGAACCCTATGTTTCATTAACATTTAACAGTAAAGGCGCGAGGATTTTTGAGAGGGTTACGGGTGAAAATATTGGTAAAAGACTTGCTATCGTGCTTGATAATAAAGTCTATTCAGCCCCGGTAATACGCGACAGAATATCCGGGGGACGTGCGCAGATCACCGGCAGCTTTTCGATGGAGGAGGCCAGGGATCAGGCAATTGTGTTAAGGGCAGGCGCTTTGCCGGCTCCAATAAAAATATTGGAAGAGAGGACCGTGGGCCCTTCCTTAGGGAAAGATTCAATAGACAAGGGATTTAAGTCAATGATTATAGGTGGAATAATAGTGATTCTCTTTATGGTCATCTACTATGGCTTTTCAGGAATCATTGCTGATCTGGCCTTGTCATTGAATATCCTTTTTATTATGGCGGGGCTGGCCTTTTTCGGTGCCACTCTCACACTCCCTGGAATCGCCGGAATAATACTGACCATTGGCATGGCAGTTGACGCAAATGTGCTGATCTTCGAACGTATCAGAGAGGAATTGAGGCTGGGCAAAACAGCCCGGGCTTCCATTGAAAGTGGTTACGCGAAAGCCATCGTGACGATTCTTGATGCCAATGTCACCACGTTTATAGCAGCTCTTGTAATGTTTCAATTCGGTACCGGGCCGATACGTGGTTTCGCGGTCACGCTCAGTATCGGGATCGTGGCAAGCTTTATCACGGCAGTGTTTGTGACCAGGGTGGTTTTCGATTACCTTTTTATTCGCTGGAACTGGAAAAAGATTAGTATATGACATCCAAATAGTCCTGTTAATTGGGAAAAGAATTTAAAAAATACGGAGTTGATGAATGGAATTTATCAGACCTGGAATCAATATAAATTTTATAGGGAAGAGAAATATTGCCTTTATTTTATCCGCTCTTTTGATCGTCGTCACTATAGTTATTCTGATAATCAGGGGTGGCCCGAACTATGGGGTGGATTTTACGGGAGGGTTGCTGATACAGATTAAGCTGGAAGAAAGTCAGAAGCCTTCAGAGATAAAGGAAGCTTTGCGACCTCTCAATCTTCACGACAGCATCGTCCAGGAATTTGAGGAAGAAGATAGCCATGAATATATTATCAGGGTTCGAGATACGGATTTGCAGCTTACAGGATTGAGCGAGGAAGTGAAGAAATTTCTCGCCGTCCAGTTTGGTGAAAACGTGGAGATCAGGCGGGTGGATATGGTGGGTCCCAAAGTTGGCCATGATCTCAGGCAGAAGGCCCTCCTTGCCATATTTTATTCTATCCTGCTGATTGCCATATATATCTCCGGCAGATTTGAACTCAAATGGCTGATGAGTATCATCATGGCCCTCTCGCTTTTTATAATTGTATATATAGCATCTGCGCTGGGCGTCAGTATTACCTGGTTAATAATAGTGGCCTTAATTGTGACCATAGGACTTTGCTGGTTCCTTAAACTTAAATATGCCATGGGAGCCATTATCGCACTTATCCATGATGTTACCATCACTATTGGGGTTTTTGCGCTTACGGACCGGGAGATATCATTGGCGATAATCGCAGCTTTCCTGACTATTGTGGGGTACTCACTGAATGACACGATAGTGGTGTTCGACAGGATCAGGGAAAACCTGCGTAGATTCAGGAGAAAAAATCTTGAGGTCGTTATGAACGACAGCATCAACGAAACGTTAAGCAGGACAACCCTCACATCCGCAACCACGCTTATTGTCGTCATTGCGCTCCTAACCCTTGGCGGAGGGGTTATTCATGACTTCGCGTTCGCTTTATTTATCGGGGTTGTGATCGGGACATATTCCTCAATCTTTGTCGCGAGTCCTATCATTCTCCTGTGGGAGGGACGTTTTGAAAAGAAGTGAAGTAAATTAAAATTTCATCCAAGGGAAAGTGATTGAACAGAAAAACAAGAAGGAAGGCGCAGCAGAAAAGAACAGCCCTCTGGATTTTTGTTCTACTGTTTCTGGGAGTCATCTTTGCCGGATACAGATTTTATCAATGCCTCTATAGTATCTCCCCCCAATTCCATTTCCTTACCGTAGTAAAAGATGGCGAGCGGGTAAGGCTTTTAAACGGGGAAACAATTCAGCTCCATTACCAAAACACGGTCAGGATATCAGAAATTTCAACGAATATCTGTTTTAATCACGGTGTACGGCTTTCAGCCGACGATATCGATGCACCTGCCTTGCTCTTCGAGGAGATTCGGATATCGGAATTTATACCTGAGAAAGATAAATTGAGCAGGTTTTCATTCAGGATCGATATCAAGCGGTTTAACAGAGAAATGGGTTATGTAGACTTTGTTGTCGAACCTTATGTGGAAGACTGGCTGGACAAGGCGGACAGGAGTATCAAAAGCGAGAAAAAGGTGGAAATACTGGAAGAGGCCCGGAAACTTTTCAGTGATGACAGGAGGATAAAAGACAGGCTGATTCAGGAGTATACGTATTTGAAGCGGTGGGAGAAGGCGATTCTTTTGCTTGAAGAGAAAGCACGTACATGGCCTGACAGGGAGGTCTTCGATCTCCTTCTTAAAGCCTATTCAGCAACGAACAGAAAGGAGGATTGTATATCACTAATGAAAGAAATCCTTAAGATCTCCCCCGAGGATTTTGAAATTAGGTTAAGGCTGGCAAAGCAGCTTGAAGATATGGGACGACTTAAGGAGAGTGTTGATCATTATGAGAAGATCCTGGAAATAATGCCTGATGGTGAAAAACTCAACTTATATAAAAACCTCGGTTTCCAGTATTCAGAGATTGGGGATACGGAAAGGGCCATCTCATATTACCTGAAAGCGGTGGAAAAAGATAAAGAAGATGCCGATCTGTATTATAATCTGTCATTTTTATATGAAAAAACAGGTCAGCGGGATAAATCGGACTTTTTCCTGGATAAAGCCATTGGGCTGAAATCAGATGATATTGAGAGCAGGTTAAAGCTGGCTGAAAGTAATATAGAGAAGAAAAAACTGGAAGAAGCGGAAGAACATCTCAAGGAAGTCCTGAAGTTGAAGCCAGATTCATTACAGGCCCTGATATTGATGCTGAAAATAGCGGAGTTAAGAGAAGATAAAAATGCCTTGAAAACATATTACAGGAAGATCATTAGTCTGGAACCTGATAACAAGACAGTTATTAATAACCTAGGGGTTCTGGAGTATGATACGGGTGATTATGACAATGCGCTGCCCTATTTTGAAAAACTCGCAACATTAGATCCTGGAGATAAGAATGTGCGATTCTTTCTGTTTGACCTCTATAGGAGATTACAGAAGGATCGCCAGGCTTTCGAAGAAGCCGAAATCCTTATAAGTCTTGGTTCAAAGGATTTAGCCCTTTATCATTACATGTTTGAATATTTAAGCGGCAGGGAAGACTATAAGGCAATTACGGAGATAATGAAGGATGCTGTTACTAGTCATCCAAAGGAAAACTCCCTTAGAAAATATCTTGTCCTGGCTTACTTGAAGCTAGGCAAAGAGGAGGAGGCAATTGAACAGATAAGGGAGATTCTAAAATTAAATCCAGGTGAAATCCAGTTGCTTTCCCAGTTAGGGAAGCTACTTGAAAAGAGCGGCCGTTTTGAAGAGGCCGCGGGCGTTTATCTAAAAATAATGAATCTATCACCTGGAGATAAGGAGGCTAAAGATTCTTACATTAAGGTTCTTTTCCGGCAGGCTTCTCTGCAGGAAAAAGAAGGGAAGTATAAGGCAGCATTGGAGAGTTATAAAAAGGTTATCCATATATTTCCCGGGAATGAACAGGCTCAAGAAGAATACCTGCGGTTGAGGTTCATGGTACTGCCAGGTGAAAAAGAATAAAAAGCCCCATATACATGTAGCCGCAGGATTGATATGTTCTGAAGGCAGGATTCTTATTGCCAGAAGACCGGAGGGGAGTCATCTGGCGGGATTATGGGAGTTTCCCGGTGGTAAGCAGGAACCGAATGAGACACTCGAAGAATGCCTTGAACGTGAGATAAGGGAAGAGCTCGGAATGATAATTAAAGCGGGGAAATGTATTATGACTGTCCTGCATGAATATGAGTTAAAGAAAATCTCTCTACATATATTCGACTGTCTATCAGACCCGGGAAATCCCAAAGCCTTAGAGTGCCAGGAGATCCAATGGGTCAAACCGGTAGAGTTAAACTCATATCAATTCCCGCCACCTGATCAAAAATTTCTGGAATTTCTCGTGGATCATCCTGATCTCTTAGCATAAACCCGGCAGCATTATTATCCAGCCACAGCTTTGTCCGGTTAGGGAACTGCATTATAACTCCTATATCCGAACGGTTACGGACAAGGGGGTCTCTTTTCAGCTTCTCCGCCATATCACCTCAGTTCCTGGAACGGCACCTATATACTGCGCACATTGGGGGAGCCC
>JAFGDF010000066.1 GCA_016932235.1 Deltaproteobacteria bacterium
GCAAGGGCGACGGGGCTCCCATGGTTATCATCGAGTGGGTTGAGCCTCTGGCCAAAGCAAAAGAGGCTTCAGAGAAATAGTCTTGGCAGCAAATGAAGGTGCATCTCCTGCAATAACGCTGTCCGGAGTAACCTTCTCCATTGAAGACAAAACTATTATCCGCGGCATCGATCTCGATGTACCTGCAGGGGCCTACTTCGGCATAGTGGGCCCTAACGGCTCTGGAAAGACTACCTTGGCATATCTCATTTCAGGCATACTCTCGCCTGAAGGTGGCAGCGTAGACACCCATGGCCTCAGGATCGGTCTTGTCCTGTCAAACCCGGCAAACCAGATAGTCAGCCTGGTGGTGGAAGAGGACATTGCATTCGGTCCGGAAAATATGGGGCTCAGCAGTGCGGACATCAATGAGCGGATCAACTCTTCACTGGGCGCCATTCATGGGGAATATCTCAGGCAGGAGCTTACCTCCGCTCTTTCCGGCGGAGAACTTGCAAAGGTCGCATTTGCAGGCCAGCTGGCTCTCGATGCCGATGTGTTCGTGCTCGACGAAGGCACCGTGATGCTGGACCCCATAAGCAGGGCCACGCTCCTTTCCACGGTGCGGGAACTCCATACTAAGTATGGGAAGACCATTGTGCACATATCCCACCGGCTCGATGACCTTGAATGCGCGGATACGGTTGTGGGCATTGTAGGGGGAAGGATAACCGTGCGTTCGGACGGGGTGCTCGGCCTGGTAAAAGAGGGTTCCCGTATTGATATCCCCGGGATCGAGCCTGGTGAGCGGCTGTTATACCGGAGTCTTCTTGATGATCTGGGGATTGATGAGGCGGACCTGGAGAAGGCAACACGCAAATTGGCGCAACAACTTCTTTTGAACAAAAAGGATTTGTCTGATCAATAAATGATATTCATTTGAGGGCTAGCAACCCTGCATGTTCATACAATAAGAATATCGAATCCTGAATACCTGAAATTCATTAGTAAAACTGTTACCGATGGCTGTTTACTGTATGCTTGTCGGAGTGAATCAGATATATTCTAATTATTTATTTTTATAGTTCATTTCTTTGCTTGCCCAAAGAAACGGAACCAAAGAAAGGGCACCCCGCGTAGCCGTTCCGTCCGCCGCGGCGGACGGGATTCGCTCAGTCGCACAGGTAAAATCCGCGAGCAATTAAACTCGCTCCATTACATTCCGCTCAGACAAAATTGCTCGTTAACCGGATTTTCCCTGCACTCCATCGCCGGCTTCGAGGGGACCCCGTATGGTGCGGTGCTGAAATTAACGGCATCGTCTTTTCAATTCGAAATTCGCAATTCTAAATCCGAAATATTCCCTGTCCTGTTTTTGTCTTGAGAGTGCAATAGGTTCCTCTCGGCGCTAACTTATTGACTCAATGATAGATATTGGATTAAATATAGTATACATATGATATACGGAATCATTTTGTATTTTGTAATATATATCTTAAAATCAGGAATGGTTCAGTACAGTTATTGTTCGGATAGAGGAAATATGGCAAAGAAAAATTTAATATACCAGTTTAAGATAGAATTAGCAGAAATTGAACCAACAATTTGGAGAGTAATATAGGTGCCTTCAAATTATAGCTTTTGGGATCTTCATGTCGCAATACAGGATTCAATGGGGTGGCTGGATTACCATCTTCATGCTTTCCGCATAAGAATGCCCCATAAGCGAAAGGATACGGAGATTGGTATTCCAGATGTTGAATTCACCAATCACAAGGTTCTCCCAGGTTGGGATATTCCAATAACAGATTTTTTTATCGAACCCGGTAAGATAGCAATCTATGATTATGATTTCGGCGATAGCTGGTCTCATTATATTTTGCTTGAAGGGATTTTATTAAAGGAAAAGGCGGTTAAGTACCCAATATGCATACAGGGTGAACGGGCATGTCCACCTGAAGATTGTGGAGGTGTTCCGGGCTACTACAGGTTAATCGAAATATTAAATGACCCAAAGCACCCTGAATATGACGAAAATATTGAATGGTTGAAAGGCCATGCCAAAAATTACCATCCATACGAACCGACAATATTCGAACCTAGTAAAGTAAAGTTTTGGAATCCGAAAAAGAGATTTGAAATGGCATTTTCATAATGCATAGGAAAATCCAAACATTTTTCTGCACCTGACCGGTGATCCGCTGCGCTCCACACCGTCAGGTGAGAAAGGTGTTAGCCATATAAGAGAGGGCAAGGTTATGAGTCTAGAAGATGGCAAGCTTCTTTCAGATATTATTAAAACCGGCTTTCCATGCGAACTTCGAGTACAACGTACTCTTGAATCCCTAGGTTGGTTTGTAACGGGTAATGCCTACTATCTGGATACGGATGAGAACAAGGGTCGTGAGATTGATGTTACAGCGAACAAGAACTGTCTTGACACGGAATCCAAGCCTGGTGTCGAGGTCTGGAGCCTACTATGCATCGAGGTAAAAAAGAGTGAAAAACCTTGGGTAATCTTCAGCTCTGAGGAGCATCCTATAGACCCTGTTGGATGGGGGTTGCTTCACATAGCAAGGAATTTAGATGCCAGGCTTTTGTCTAGGGAAAAAATTATGGAGTTACATCCTTGCCAAGTCACATCACGATTTGGACGAGCCGGATATGTAGCCTTTTCTGGATCGGCAGAGAGCCCTCGTGTGTTCTCAGCCGTAGTAGGTGCCGCTAAGGCATCGCGAGCGCGTAAAGATAAACTTTTGCCTTATTTTGAACAACATGGCGATATCGTTGAGATTCACTTTGTTACGCCAATTGTTGTGGTAGAAGGTCCATTATATGAGTGCTATCTCGAGTATGACGGATCGCTGCAACTAAAACAAGTTAACCGTATTCCGTATGTGCTGAATTATATCTCACCCACATATAACGATGGGGGATATTTAGTCGACATTGTAAACGCTGATGCCCTCGAAGAATACGCTCGTGCGCACGAAGCATGGATTTCAGATGTGTTTGAATATATCAGAACACAAGTGCATAGTTAATATATACAGACAAAAGAACAGAGACTTGAAAGGTCAATTAGGGCTGAGAGAATCATATAAACCATGATGGGGAGCTTAACCTCCTGTTATTATATTATATAATGTCCATGAAATATGGACATCCCAGGGAATTTGGTTTTTTTGTTTTTCCAAACGCCCAGCCTGTCCGGCGTAGCTGGAAGCAAAGACGGATGCCTTCCGGGATCTTCACCCCGGTGATGAGCGACAATTGAACTTACCGATAAACGACAATTAGAATTCCCGTTTTTGCACGGGTATGAATTATTGTGACGTCCATGGATTGGAGGCGTCACGATGGTCACAGACAAGCAAGTCAGGAGGTTAATGGAATTGATATAACGTTAGCAATCACCCCATGCGAAAGGAGCGATAGCGACTGTAGCAGTTGGTTGAATTGCCTTGTTATTTCTTGAAGACATCACATATGTTGCGGGCAGCCTCCCAAAATTCTTTTAGAGCCTCGTGCCCGTGATTATTAGCCATCTGTGCCAATCCATCTCCAAGATTATCCACTGCTTTTCCTAAATCAATATTTTTTGTCACTTCGCTTATCGCATTACCGAGATAATCACCTATTTTATCTCCGAATATACCCAAAATCCCTATTCCTATACTTATAGGATCCATGCTTATCTCCTTTGTAAGATAATAAGGTCAAGCATATTGAAATATAACGTCCAGCATAAGCGGATGCAATGGAGCGTAGCGGAATTGCAATCCGACTTAATACGTTTGCAATATAATAATGGGTGACCCTCTTTTCTTTTCGATCTCCTTCGTCGGCTGGTGATTTTGACGTTCACTGTATACAATGAATTGAGGGAACATAATCATGAATTCAATTGATAAATTTAGTGACGCCACAAAGGGGCTCTCACGGAATCCTTTGGGGATAATTGCATTATTTATTGTTCCTTGAAATAATGGGGTCGTACCAAGATAACCACTTATATAAATTTCTCAAAAAGAAGTAGGTTCAGATATAAAAATAGGAAGTTCCCCTTTATCTTTGAAAGTTCCCCTTTATCTTATACTTTAACAAAGACGGTATCTATGCTGCTAGAGAACTGTTTGAATTTATAGACTCAAAGATGAAATAGATTTTGTACACCTAACCAATTAGTCCATCTGTCCGGTGATTTGCTGCCGCTCCTCAGCGGCAGGTGAACATATCACTCGGCGGATACTGACAACCAGAGCACCTATTCGTCTCAGGAGGAGAGTATGAACATATCAAAAGTTTCACGTATGATGCTTGATAACTCCACTGTCGCCGGAGCTGGGCGTGCGCTATACAACACATCACCTGATGTCACCGACTGTCGATCATTGATGCACATGATCACCGCAGCGTTGATCTGCGACGAGATTCACATAGATGGCTCTTCTAGGGAGATCCCCGTAAGGATGTATGATGCGGGGACGGGTGAGCACAGGGTAACCGAACCGCTTCCAGCAATATGGACTTGGGAGAGACGCTATCCCGCCATTGCAAATCTCAGTCATGTGGTGGATGGGTTCTGGCAACGAACTCTCGGATTCAACAAAGACAAAATTGTTGACTTCGCTTTGGAAGTACTTGGTGAAGGCGGGCCAGAGCATATCAAGAACCTAGATCCCAAACTGATTCCTTCTATCTATCTCTCGGATAACTACTTCGACCGCCAATGGCTGACCTCAAAAAAGGCTCTGTTCGAGTCACAAATGGTTCGCAAGGTAACTGACGTAGCCTTCAAAATACTTCTCTATACCTGGAGGGGTATTTATTACTATGAGCTAAGCAAACTTGTTGGGATAACCTACTTTGCTCACCCCCAGCGTAGCCAGTTTATCGAACCATTCATGGTGGCTGGCAAAAGCATCTACGACTACGACCACACAGCACTGACTTTCCTCAGCAAAGTGCTCTGTGAGCCTGCGTACAAGCTCGTCCAGGCACACGCTACTGAAAAGTCCAAAGAGTTTTCCATTTCGCTCTTCCCGTTTGCTGCGTATATTCTAAAGGACTGCCACAGCTCGCGAGAAGAGATTGTTGAAAGTGTGATGAAGTTGCGAGAAACTAGCCAGCTTCAGGAACTACGAAGCTGGGTCAGTGAGTACGATCAAGCCTATAGACAGACCGATATTCTCAGCCTGAAGAAATTCCAAAACAAGGTCAATTCATCGATGCGCAACTTCGAAAAACGATTTGGCGTGGAGTCAGTTCCGCTCAAGATAGTCCCTCGCATGCCAATCAACTGTTTGGACATCACTGGGCTTGACCAAGTAAGCGCGTCATTGAAACTTCCCGGTTTCTTATTCACTGAACTTTTTCAGAAACCGTACCTGAGCTTGATGTGGGATATAGCAAAACACTTACTGAGAGGTTCTCTTGGTCTTGACAAGATCCTTAATCTCTCCCCGATTACTGATCGCCATCGAGATGTCGAGTGGATTCTGATGGAGAGCACCCACGGATATCTTTCTACGGGCGATTACTACCTCAAGGATCACGTTGCGGGACCGGATGACAACAACATGTACGACTTTGATAACTATTTCGACTTGCTGGCTGCCTCAGCTAGACCAGCACAGGAGACATCGTCAGCATCTATCGGACCGAAGCATAAGAAGTGGAAAAACTAGGCGACCTCCGTGAAATATTGACATTTGATTTTGATATCCGGTTTGTTTCATGAAAACAGAGAGATAAGAAGCCGTGATATCATGGATGCCTTCCGGTATCTTTATCCCGGGTTTTCTATAACTGCTCTGGAATTTGTCGTTTTCTTCATATTTACAAAATGATTAGCAAAAGGGGGACGGTTCAATTTTTGGAGAACGGCGAGTGCTATGCCGCCTCACAGAGCATCGTTCGATCTAAATAAAAGATGAAGCAATTCATTCTCTATGTTAGTATATGATACATGGAGATAAAGAGATGGTTAGAGAATTTAGCGTAGTTATTGAGAAAGATGAGGACGGTTACTTCGTTGCTACCGTACCCACATTGAGAGGGTGTCATACACAAGCTAAGTCACTTGATGTGCTCATGAAAAGAGTAAAAGAGGCAATTGAACTCTGTCTTGAAGTGGAAAAGCCTGCAACAACCGAATTTATCGGTGTGCAACGAGTGGCGGTCACTAATTGAGTAATTTGCCTGCAATTACAGGGAGTCGTCTCATCAAAAGCCTCAAGAAAATGGGCTTTGAAGTAGTTCGCAAAAAAGGGAGTCACAATTTTCTTCAACATCCCGATGGCAGATGTACTGTGGTACCAGTACATGCAGGTGAGACAATAGGAAGAGGTCTTATGGCTCAGATTATGCGTGACTCTGAGATAACCACAGATGATTTAAAGAAATATCTATAAGCGAACCTATCTCTTCACCGGCCGATGTGGAGCCACGCCACTGATGCCTACGTTTAAATTCTTATTTTAAAATTAAGGAGAAACTAGGGCATGTCCATGAAATAGTTACATTCCAGGGAATTTCGATTTTTTGTTTTCCCAAACGCATAGCCTGTCCGGCGTAGCTGGAAGCAAAGACGGATGCCTGGCGCCTTTTCAAAGGGGATGCCTTCCGGGATTTTTCTATAACTGATCTGGAATTTGTTGTTTTCTTCATATAAACAATGAAAGGTCTGATCACATCATTTGACATCCGGATATTGAGGAATAATAAATATAATGTTGATTGTTGAGACCTGAACTGATTTTCTTCTTAGCCATTTAAAAAAATAAGGAGGAAATTATGCAGCGGACACAGTATAAAAGAGCGGTTGTTTTTCTTATTGTAATATTCTTTGCAGTTCTTTTCTTTCAGTCTGTCAGCGTATCTTTTGCTCAAAACAATAAAATTGTGATTGCCGGTGACTATGAAAAGGAAGGCGGTTATTTAGTGGAAATAACTGAAGAAGCTTTTAAGAGAGTCGGATATGCGCCTGAATTCAAATTCTTACCATGGATAAGAGCCCTGGATTTAAGCCTCGAAGGTAAATATGATGTTTTACTGGGGGCATATTATACCCAAGAACGGGCTGAAAAAATGACATACTCGGAACCGATAGGAAAGACGGAAAAAATGTTGTTGAAGTTGAAAGAAAAAGATATACGCTATAAAACATTGGAAGAACTTAAGCCTTACAGAATAGGGTATATAAGGGGGGCGCAAGTAAGCAGGGAATTTGAGGAAGCAGAGAAAGCCTATCTTAATGTCGAATATGTTGTTGATACGGAAATGAATATAAGAAAACTTTTGTCAGGTAGAATTGATCTTGTCGTGGAGAAGAAGGAGCGTATCATTTATCTGCTTGATACTGTGTTCAAGAAAGACCGTCATAAAGTCGAATTCATATATCCTCCTCTGGCAATAAATTATTTTTACAACTGTGTTTCAAAAATACTGCCAAATCACAGAGAGATCGTTGACGATTTCAACCGAGGGCTGAAAATACTTAGAGAAGATGGGACAGAAGAGAAAATTCTGAAAAAGTATGGAATATATTCAGAATGAGAAACGTTCCTGATTTCTATTCCTTTGGAGGAGAATCTAAAGTAATCAGGTTCTAAATGTAATCGGGGACGGGTTCACATTAAACTGTCAGAATGCAAGGTGCGTTTTGATAGAAAAATACAGACGTGTCTTCAAGTCTGGTTATAATGGCGTTATGTATCATAATAAGATAGGAATATGTTTTCATCCTATTGTTTATGAGACGTAAATGAGTGACGAACATTTTTTAAAACAAACACTACCTTTTGCGCAATGCCGCTATTCAAAAAACAGCGGAAGGCTCTACAAACCCCATATGCATAAAACCTTCAGTGTCGGTGCCATAGATCAGGGAGAGGTGATCTATCAGGTTGAAGGGAAGACAGCGAGATTACAACCGGGAAGCCTTGCACTCATCAATCCGGAAACGCTTCATTCCTGCAATCCCACCGAATCTTATAAACGAAGCTATTACATACTCTTCCTCGATGTTGATTGGTGTCTGCAATTGCAACAGTCCATATGGCAACTTGAAACATTCAGTCCGGTGAATACCGACATATTGGAAGATAGTGCGGTCTACCATCAATACATTGGCGCCATGGAATCGTTGATGGGCGAAGGGGATCTGCTGGAAAAGGAACAGATCCTGGTTGATCTCGTGGAAAATATATTTTTACAGGCCTGTGAACCGGCGGCTGTTAAAAGTGAGCCTTCTGTGGAAATAGAACAGCTGAAACTGCAACTGGGTATGAATCTAGATATGGATACATCCATGAGGCAGCTGGCCCTGAATCTGCAAGCCAACCCATATACGCTGCTCAGGCGGTTTAAGGCAGCCACAGGCATAACGCCGCATGCGTATCGACTGAATTGCAGGATAGAACTTGCCAAAAAACTTTTACAAAAAGGCTGTGATCTGTCGCAAGTTGCTTTGGAATGTGGTTTTTTTGACCAAAGTCATTTTCACCGCCATTTCAAAGCGATAACAACAATGACTCCCAAAGAGTATCAAGTCAATTTTATACAATAATTCAATTTTTAAAAATTCTATTCTTATACCCAGGAAGGAGAGGTATGGCATTTTTACTGACTGCTTCAGCTCTTTGTATGGTTCTTTTGGGCACTGGCCCTTCTTTTTCCTCACCCTGCAGGAGGACAAAACCCTGATTTATATACCACTGAAAAACAGGAGTCACCCAATATGGAATTACACGTATATGTTGCATTCATTGTCGCAACAACAATCATGATTGCACTACCCGGACCAAGCGTATTTCTCACAGTTGCTCATAGTATTTCCTTCGGCTGGCAGCGTGCCATAGCCACTGTTGCCGGAGAGACAATGGGCATCGCTGTTCAGCTTGCAGTTGCGGCGATCGGTCTGACCTCATTGTTGAATGCTGTTTCAGAAGCGTTTGAGTGCCTCCGCTGGGCCGGAGCCGCATATCTTGTTTATCTCGGGATTAAGCAGTGGCGAAGCGCAAGTCAACCTCTGGAGATTGATCCTTCATCAGTATCCAAAAAGAATCTGTTTGTTCAAGGGCTGGTCATTACGATTCCTAATCCCAAGAGCCTGATCTTCATTGCGGCATTTCTGCCTCAATTCATGGATACAGCGCGTCCTTTGGGATTGCAATTTGCTTTTATTGTTCCAACATTTTTGGTGATCACTTTTACCGTAACATCGGTCTGGTCATTAGTCGCCGGTACCGTAAGAGGTTTTTTGCGGAATCAGCGGGCCTTTCAATCAGTCTCGCGGACAGCAGGAGGGTTGATGATCATAGCCGGGATGGGTCTGTCCATGGCTCGCCGTGGCAACTGAAAAGATAACGGGGATGTCTCTGTTTTTCATACAATTCTTGAAAAAGATATGAAGAGCCTCCTTTCCCTGATTTTGAGATTTTTGCTGTCAGGATAGCGGAAACATCTTCTCCAGAATATAGCCCACACCCAGCAGTATCTGGGTGATAAGGATAAACTGAACATTACTGCCAAGAGCCGGAACCAGCTTGCTCCTGTCTTTGTACTCTTTCGATCCCTGCATGGCTTTTACGGCAAACGGCAGAGTCAATAGAGCTATCAGGCAATAAAGAGGCATTATGACACGGCCTGATATGAACGTGGCGAGTACACAGCCGATAATCCAGATATAAACCGATATTGTCGTTATTATAAAAAATTTACTGGCAGCTTCCATACCAAATACAACGGGAGTTGTTTTCCTCCCGCCCTTTCTGTCGGCTTCCACATCAGGGAATTCGTTTAACAGGAGAAGATTGTGCACCAGGATGCCGCTGGGTATCGAACCGACCAGGGCGGTCAGATCGTATCTGCCTGTCTGGATAAAATAGAGCCCCAATATGGGTAAGATGCCCAGTCCCAACCCTGGTGACCACTCAGGCCAGACAGTATGAAGGATCACCGGCGTATATAAAACCAGACAGAGCGCTGCCACCACTAAAAGCGGAATCAAGAGCCAACCGCTCACCATTATAAAAAAAATGCCTATTATCAGGGCTACCAGCGAGGTGACCACCCCCACAGCGAGAGCCTGATTCAAGGGGAGTTTCCCCTCGGGAACAAGTCCGCTCCCCCCGCTGAAAGGGGTTCTCTGGACGTTTAAATCGATACCGCTCTTGTAGTCGTGATAATCGTTTATTGCATTGACACTGCCATGAGTCATCATCAGACCGAAGCCTGCAAGCAGGGCATATCCCAGATTGACGGGGCCGGAGTACCAGGCGATCGCAGTTCCCAGAAAGGTGAGGACAACAGACAGAGTCAGGAATTGGGGTCTTGTCTCCTTAACCCACAGCATCAGTTTATACATAAAATCTCCTTCATGAATCCAACCACATCAGTTCATTAGTTGTTCTGTCTCAGTTACTTAGCGTGCACCGCCGCCTTTGGAAGTTATCTATAAACCTACATTGATTGGAATAACAATAGAGAAAAACCAGGGGACTGTGGCAATCGGTGTTTAATCTGAGCCCGTTCCTTATTTCTTCATATGCCCCGGAATGCAATGAAACATTCCGCAAAAGCGGTCATGGAATGGGGATATTTGTATGCGGGAAAGGGTAACAGCAAAAATGCCGGCAGCAACCAGGACGAAAGCACGGTTGACCACTGTCTACGGATGCGATACATGAGTCCCACCATTAATCGCTGTGTCTTCCGGTCTTTTATGTACTGATCATGCATGCACATCGAGGACCTCCCTCACCTTTTTAAGCAGATCGTTTGGGGTAAGCGGCTTTGATATAAATTCCACCTCTTTCTCCTCAATGCCTTTATCGAGAATGACATCCCGTGTATAACCGCTTGTAAAAATAGTCCTGATCCCCGGGTTATATCCTCTGATTTCCTCATACACCTCGCGCCCGTTTTTCTTCGGCATCACCGAGTCCAGGATAATCAGATCGATCATGTTGTCATGTGCCCGATATTTCCGCACAGCCTCTTCCCCGTCCTCAGCCTCTATAACGGTGTATCCGGCTTTCGTGAGAATCGTCCTCATTAAATCCCTGACGCCTTCGTTATCCTCGGCAATCAATATCGTTTCATTTCCGCCTGACGGGGCAGGCGATTCAATGGCAGTATCTTTGATATCCGCCAATACGACAGGAAAATATATATGGAAAGCAGTACCTATGCCTGGCTCGCTGTACACGTTTATGTACCCCTTATGCTGTTTGACCACCCCATACACCGTTGAAAGTCCCAGGCCGGTTCCTTTGTTTACATCCTTTGTCGTGAAGAATGGATCAAAGATATGCTCCCTTGTTTTTTCATCAATGCCGTGCCCTGTGTCTGAAACCGTGAGCAGCGCGTACGTGCCGGGCTCCATATATCCCGGCATATCTTTGTATTTTTCAGTTATATCTATAAGCCTGGTTTCGATTGTCAGACGGCCTCCTCCGGGCATTGCATCCCTTGCGTTGCTCGAGAGATTAAACAGGATCTGGTCGATCTGGGTAATGTCTCCCATGATCACGATATCTTCATTGGATAAATTTTTCTGCAGGGTGATGTCCTCGGTCAATAATCTTCCCAGGATTTTTTCAATCCCGTTTATGATCTCATTAAGGTTCACCGGATTCAGTTGAACCGCCTGTTTTCTGCTGAAGGCAAGCAGGCCTTTGGTCAGACTCATCGCCTTTTCGGAAGCAGCAAGGATCTGGTTCGCGCATTTTTGCAGGGAATTGTCGGGTGAGAGTTCTGTCTGAAGCAATGATGCGTAGCCGGATATAACCGTAAGGATGTTGTTGAAATCGTGAGCTATACCACCTGCCATGGTGCCGATTGCCTCTATCTTCTGCGCCTGGCGCAACTGGGCCTCAAGGTGCTCCCTTTCCTCCTCCGAATTCTTGCGCATGGTGATATCCATGATGGCGCCTTCGTAATACAACAGATCTCCATTTACATCACATACGCTGCGAGCATTGACAGAGCCCCATAGAATTTTTTTGTCTTTTTTATAAAACCGGGTTTCAAACCCTTCGACAATCCCGAAGCGTTCGAGGTGTTTCTGAAAACGCAGGCGCTCTCCGGGATCCTTGTACAGATCAGTGCTGATGTCTTTAACAGACCTGATCATTTCGTCAGGGGAATCATAACCGAATTGGCGCGCCATGGCGGGATTAACGCTGAGAAATTTTCCGGCAGCCGTAGACTGGAATATCCCCTCGACCGATCTTTCAAAAATGTTGCGGTATTTATCCTCGCTTTCGATACGTCGTTTCACTTCATTCTGCAGCTCGATAAACCGCTCCTCGTGCGTAGCAACCATTTTTCTCAGGGATGACCGCAACGTGGCGAGTTCTCCCTGGAAATAGCTGCCCTTTATACGCAGTCCTTTCCCGTTTCCGGAGCTGACGGACCGGGTATATTGCTCAATATCCATGACAGGCTTCAGAACGACTTTGTGAAGGACCAGGTAAAGACCGATAATGATAAAAGAAACAAATATCGAGATAAAAGACATGATGGAAATAAAGGTTGCCCTGAGATTTTCTTCCATCAACCTGGTGCTGCCGAACAGTTTTATCATGCCGATGTTCTGACCGAAAGAGATGATGTCCCTTTTTTCCAGTAAAAGCTTGTCATGTGAGAAATCTTTTGCGGGCATGATGATCTGCCAGTCAGCCCCTCTCGCACGCATGAGATGTTCGTCTCCGACAGAAATGATCATTCCGAAGATATTCTGATTGCTCATCGAGCTTTCAATGATACTCTCTATCTGGGCATAATCAAAATTCCATGCCGGCAGGGCAAGGCTCAATTGGAGCTCGTCAGCAGCGCTCGCCAGTTCCTTGCTCAGGTTGTTCCACTGACGGTTTTTTTCCAGCCTGTAGTCAATGACTCCAAAAACGGCCAGAAACAGGGTGCTCACCATGACAAATGCAATGATAATAAAAGACGCAATAGACATCTTTCTGAAAGGTGGCCATTTTGTGAAATCATGATGAGTTGCAGATCTATTCTTCATTTAATGTCTCACCATATGCCGAAATGGTTGACATGCATTAATCTCAAACGGATATTCGGCATTAACCCCATCCCGTTTGTTGACTGTGGTTTGAAGATGCTGAAGTTGATATTGATGAATTTTCATGACTTGAGATTAAATATAAGAAATTGAGTAGAGTATTTCAAGCCGCAGCCATCCGGCAGATTGACCCCTTCAACAGATGGAGGCGAGAATCGTCTTCCGTAAGCACAGCATAGCCGCGCCGCTGAGCTTTTCCGTTCGCACTGTATTGCGATAATCTGCTCAGTGTATTATACGTTATTTTTGTCACGCTATATACGCGATACTGTAGCGTCGTGAGGGAAATGGAGGATAAGGCGATGATGAAAGTCACGAACCGTTATCTTTGTGTGTGGATGCTCATCCTGCTGGTTCCCTGTATGGCGTATGGACTTGAAGGGTCCGACGATTTAATTGCCAGTCTGGCCGAATTGCCCGGATTGGCTGATTCATCCGAAAAAGGGGCGTTTGTTGAAATTGTAAAAGCGATAGACACCGTCTATACGGATGGAAGAATCACGATCAGTGTGTTTCCATTTGCTCGATCTGTCCATAATGTCATCGATAAAAAGGCAGATTTCCATATCCCGTCTATTCGAAATCCAGATATGGATCAAACCCGTCTACCCTATCGAATCGTGACGGAAAAGATGGGGACCGTCTGCTTTGTGATCTATTCTCATCGGGAGAAGCCATTCACCAAACAGATGCTTGATGACTCGATCAGAAAAACCCAAGGCGGCGCACCATTTCCCTATAGTATTGAAGTCCCCAAGGGGCTCGAAGAACAATTTCCATTTCCGGTGATTTCATCGAATTACGTCGACCAGAGTTTAAAAAAAGTTGCAGCGAAAAGGATAGATGCGTTGGTCTGGGCGCAAGAGGAAACAGACCTTACGCTCAAACGTTTAAAGATATGTACTGTCCGGAGAGAATTCTGGCAAGCCTTCGATGATGTGATTCTTATTCCCAGGGGACCGGCAGGCGATCGCCTGGATATCATTCTTTCAGATGCCTTGAGCAAATTGAGGGCATCAGGGCAACTTGAACAGTTATATTCAAATATCCATCGCCCCTATGATGACTGGCAGCCGTCTGAAATGGGCTGGGGAGTCCCCCGGTTCTGATGAGTGCGAGATAAAGGGAACCCTCTTTTCTTCCATGTTCGTCGGGAAACTGCAATACATCCTGGCAGTGGCAGTCGAGTAAATAAACGTTTCTATTTTTCATTGCAAGCCAGAAGGGTCAGGTTCAACATTTATTGATTCATTTTGTCAAAATGGTGTTGTCAATCCTTGAAAACAAGCTCCAGTGTTTTTGCAAGGCTTTCAAACTTATAGGGTTTTTTGATGATGCCTGAGAGTTCTTTGCCGAGGAAACGCCCTGTGATCTCCTGTTCATCGAAGCCGCTTGAAATGATTATTTTTATGTCATTGCTTATGTGCCGCAGTTCTTCAAAGGTTGCCTGTCCGTCTTTCTTCGGCATGGTTAGGTCTAAAATGACGCAGCCTATTTCATCTTTATGGGTGTGGAAGATCTCAAGGGCTTCATCTCCGTTTACTGCGGTAAAAACCCGGTAACCGAGATGTTCCACCATGGATCTGCAGACGGACAGTACCATCTCTTCGTCATCAACGATGAGCACGGCTTCATTGGGCAGCGGACTTTTTTTTGTCTCTCCCGGTATCGTGGCGGCAGATTTTTTCTCCTGTCCGAGCTGTTCGCCTTCCTTGGTTGAAGGAAACAGGACTCTGATTGTGGTTCCTTTTCCCGACTCGCTCTCTACGGTGATGGATCCCTTATGCCCTTCCACGATGCCGAGCACTGCAGCCATGCCAAGGCCTCTTCCCGTGAACTTCGTGGTAAAGAACGGATCAAACAGCTTCTCCCTTGTCCGCTTATCCATTCCGCATCCCGTGTCTTTGACCTCGAAGAATACATACATACCTGGCAAAGGTTTTTCTTTGAATTGGCACCGCAGGAAATAGGATTCATCACATTCCTGCATGCCTGTGGTAATGGTGATCATGCCGGGATTGTCAGCTATGGCATCCGAAGCATTGACGATGAGGTTCATGATGATCTGCTGGATCTGTCCGGGGTCGGCAACGATGGGAGGCAGGTCTCTGTCCATCTGGAGGTTCAGGGTTATGGTCTTTGCAATGGATGCCTTGAGCAGGTGGGTCATTTCCTCGACCATTTCGCTCATGTCAAAGGCTTTAAGATCAAATTTTCCTCTGCCGGAGTAAGCCAGCATCTGGTTCGTAAGGTCAGCTGCCTTATGTACGGCAGACAGGGCATGTTCGATATAGGTGCGGGAACGAGAGACCGGAGACATGTCGAGAAGTGCCAGGTCAAGATTTCCCAGGATCGCCATGAGAAGGTTGTTGAAGTCGTGAGCGATGCCGCCTGCCATTACTCCAAGGCTTTCGAGCTTCTGTGCATGCAGGAGCCGGCGCTCCATCTCGAGCCGTTCCTGCTCGGCTTTCTTGCGGCTGGTAATATCGCGGGCAGTAATGACCATTCCATTGATACCGGGATAATCCAGCAGGTTTTTGCCGATTGCCTCCAGGTATACCCAGGTGCCGTCTGCCTTTAAGAAACGGAATTCTGTCGGCGTTCCCGGATTTGTATTGGAATATACTTCACCAAGGTCATTGAGGACCCGCTCAATGTCGTCCGGATGGATGAAATCAGCGGGTGTCTTTCCGATGAGGTGCCCTTTCTCATAACCAAGAATACTCTGTACGGCGGAGGTCTCGTAGATGAACGATCCTTCTTCGTTCATGATCACAATGATATCGGAAGAATTCTGAATCAGGGTGCGGAACCTCTCCTCGCTTTTTATCAGTGCCTCCTGTGCACTTATCCTGTCGGTGATGTCATGGATGATTGAATAGAGAAGATCCTCGCCGCCAACCATGATCGGACCGCTGTAGACCTCTACATCCCGTACTTTCCCGCCGGCGAGCCGATGTTTGAACAGGAAGTAACGGTTCTGCCTTGACTGCGCCTTTCTCATTTCTTCACGGATCTGCTCTGTGCTGAGGATATTGATGTCGGTGATCTTCTTTGCCGTCAGTTCTTCCCGGCTGTAGCCGTAAAAGAAACAGGCGGCAGGATTGGCCTCCATGATCTGCGCCGTCTCCGGATGTATCAGGAGCATGGCGGCATGATTGTTCATGAACAGGCTGAGGTATCTCTGCTCGCTTTCCCTGAGCGCCTCTTCTGCCAGTCTGCGTTCCGTGACATCACGGATATTGATCAGATTGGCCTCTTTGCACAGGTAGGTGATTCTTTTCCCGAGTGTTTCAACCCACCGCTGACTGCCGTCCTGCGTGTTGATTCTGTATTCCGCGATAAATGCCTCTGTTCCTTTTTTGACAAGGGAGAGGTCATGTTTTGCGGTCTGTATCATGTCGGGATGCAGGAACTGGAAGATGTTGAGGCCTGCGGTGTCGGTCCTTTCGGGGATGCCGGCCAGCTTGAATGCAGCTTTGTTTGCATACAGGAAGTTTCCCTCCCAGTCGGTAATTATCATGGCATCCATCATGTTGTCTGTGAAGGTATGGAAAAGTTCCCGAATCTCGTTCAGGTCTTCTTCGGGATGATCCGGCTGAATATCGCCCTGTCTGATCAGTTCAATCTCCAATCGCAGTGCATGCAGCTCTTCCATGAGCTGCTGCCTGGTCTTTTCTTTTTCATTCATCATGAGAAATTTAGCGCTCCAATACAGGGTCTCAAAGTTATATATCGTCTGGACGAAGAAGTAAGGTGAAGCATATTTAAAGAAAATATAAGAACATGGAAGGAATGAGTCAATGAACGCAAGCACAACCCGCTGATATTATCTGATTGCACGCCATTATTTTTCCAACCCTTATGACAACAACTCTTGTCAAAGCCAAGGGGGTCTGATAATTAACTGGCAATGATTATTGACAGTTAACCTTACAGACAGGGAGGTTCATGTCATGATTGAAAGGCAAAACATTCAGTTCACATCAAGAGGACTGAGATGCAACGGCTGGTTCTACCGGGCTTCTGATAAGGATAAATCTCATTGCATCGTCATTGCGCACGGCTTTTGCGGAGTTAAAGAGATGCGCCTGGATGCATATGCCGAGTCCTTTGCCATGGCCGGATACAATGCCCTTGTCTTTGATTATCGGCATTTCGGCGAAAGCGAGGGTGAGCCACGGCAGATTCTCGATATAAAGAAGCAGCACCAGGACTGGCATGCCGCCATCAGCTTCACCAGGGGGCTTCCCGGCATAGATCCTGAAAA
>JAFGDF010000067.1 GCA_016932235.1 Deltaproteobacteria bacterium
AAGCTTTCGATAAGATGGAACTGCCAGTACTCCTCGAGGGGCAGCTTGCTGTTCTCATGTACATATCTGCTGAGGGCTTCCTTTGTTGGGAAGCCTTCACTCACAAGGTCCCTTGCCACTATCGGGTCCAGAAGCAGACCGAGGCCGCTCTGGTAAGGTCCTGAAGGCAGTATCCAGCTTGCCAGACGAAGAATAGCCTTGTTTTTTTCCCTTTCATAGGTGTTTTTCCAGTGCCACAGGCCATAACCATGGAAATAGGTGACCACACTCTCTTCAGGCTTATATCCCTTTTGGACATGAAAAGGCTTCCAGCCCTCAGGGAGGGCTTCTTCGGCCTCCGGGAAAGTTACATTATTATAGTTCAGGTTATTCCCCTGTGACCCCCAGTAGCTCGAATTGGGAATCGCTCCTCCTCCCAGGTTTATAGAAATCAATGTGGCGGCCCTTCCGATTGCGGAATTGGCATGATTGAAAGGGCTCAGGGCGCCGCAACCCGAATTCATTCCAATCTCGTTTCTTATGGGGCCATTGACCAGGATCATGCGTGCAAAGGACTGGGTCGAGGTGGCGATCGCGGGAACGCCGGAGGCTGCCAGCGCCAGAATAACAGGAAGATATTCAGGTCTGGCGCCGGCCATTACCGCATTTGCCGCGACCTTTTCAACTGTAAAACTCAATGCCTCATATCCGGAACGCAGTTCGCCTACCACCTCATCGGGTTTGTGGCTTGTCCCTTTCAGCATTTCAGCGACACGATCTTCGGTTGGTAGAATAATGGGGAGATAATCCGTTAATTTCTTTTTTTGAAAGATCTCATGCAGGTCTTCCTCTTTTTCAGGACCTATAAGCCTGAGGACAGACCTCTCAACGACCTTTGTTTTTTTCTCTTCCTCACTTAAAGGCTTTGTAAGGGCATCGATAATCTCATCAATAACGGGAATGCCGGTTACAGGGTCTTTACCCTCAATATATTCACGGCATATGGCGGAAGGAACCCTTGAGATGGGGTGAGGCACGAAAACCTGTCTATGGTGAGGCATCCCGACCAATCGGGCATACATCTTTACAAGACCTTCAAAAACCCTGCCCTGGACAGGTGCGGTAGGTATTCCCATCCTCTCCAGCTTTGTACTGTGCACGACGACCGCCGGCGCACAGGTGCTTCAGTGTCCCACCGATATAATAACACCGTCACCCTTTTCCTTTATCTCATTCCACAGGGCGTTATCATCCTCACCATAAGCCCCGGCCTTGTCCCGGATCTCAAATCTGGTGTTTGGATATCTTTCCGACAGTACATTGACGAACTCTTCCGCGAGCTGTCTTGTGTATGACCAGCGAACATCGATAACGTAAATTGTTTTTCCCTCCAGCGTATCCAGACGGGGAGCCATGGGAATCTGCTGCTGGGCAGGGGGTTGCCCCTGAGGATTTATTACCGAAATCATTTTCCGTTTCCTCCCTTTTAAGAATTATAAGTTCCTGAATTCACCCTTTACTGAGCCCGAAACATATGTGACATGAAGTGTTAAGTCAAGCCTATTTCATTTACTGATTGATGCGACCACATGTGGTTTATCCAGTGCCCTGCCGATTACGATGGAAAGGATATCAACATCCGTGTCATGGAGCAGATTATCCGCAATAAGACGGCCCGATTCAACCAGGATGGTATTTTCGGCCCGGTTTAAAAAAAGCAGCTTTCGGGTGGTTAAGGGGCTTCCTTTAAAGAGGCCCTGGGGATGTTTAATCAGACTTAAAAAGGCCTTTTCAGTGATTGTGTCTGATTGTGACAGGCCGGTGATACGCGAAAAGAGTTCGGGTCTGAACACCCATTTTTCATTAAAGGGCTTTCCAAGGGCATTCAGACCGCAGACACCAATAACCCATTTTGTTTTCCGGGGAATGACCGGTTCGTGAGATGCAGGGGCCTTTAAGGGCCTCGAGGCGGAACCATCGGCTTCCACTATAATCCATTTAAAAAAATCTTTGCTTAAGAGGCCGTCTATTATTGAAGGGGCGAATCCGGATAATTTTTTTGGGTTTGCAACATCATATCCGGGAGAGGCGGTAATATGGGGGCTGTGTCTCAAAAGCCTATTGGCCTGAATGATGATTCCATCCACAGTCCCGGAAAAAACAACATGGGGAGACTGGGCATTACCGGGAAAAAATATCTTTGTAGTGGTCGTGGTCAGGACAGGACTCCCCTTTCCTGCCAGTTCATGGGCAAGTGTGAACATCAGGCTGGTCTTTCCGCCTGCGCCTACCAGGCTGATTATTCCGCCGCCATCAAGTCTCAGGGCATTTTGAAGGGATATCATAGAATTTCAACTCTCTTCCTTTTTTCGATGCGGTTTTCAGGGGTTCCAGCTTTTTGATTGTTAAACCCAATGTTGTGAATCAACTAAATATATTGATCAGGAGGACAGGAAAAGGCGGCTGAAAATCGGCAGTGAAGGCCTTTTGTCTTCAGGGATCCGGATATATTGCCCGGATCATCTCTTTAGCCGGCGCTACACAGGTCATGATGGGAGCTCAAGCATACGGTCAAGTGCTTTTCGCGCGTCTGTTTTTATTTCTTCCGGGACCTCAACTACATTTATACTCCCTATATTCTCCAGACTGTTGAGAAGCTTTTCAGGCGTAATCTTGTGCATGTTGGGGCAGGGGGAGTTGTAAAGGGGCAGTACATCCCTGTCCGTATAGTCACGGTTCAATCTTTCAATAAGGTTGATTTCGGTTCCAACCAGGATTGTTGAACCCGGCGGGGCCTGGTCCACGTATTTAACGATAAAACTTGTTGATCCAACCGCATCGGCCGCGGCGACCAGTTCCTGCGTGCATTCCGGGTGGACCACGGTCGTGGCATCCGGATATTTTTCCTTCATCTTTTTAATATGTTCAACCCCGAAGCGGGTGTGGACAAGGCAGTACCCGTCCCAGAGTATTATCCTTGATTTTTTCACAGTTTCCGGACTGTTCCCGCCGAGGACTTTGCCGGGCGACCAGAGGATCATCTCCTCCGGTTTTATGCCCATCCTGTTACCTGTATTTCTTCCGAGATGCTGATCAGGGAAAAACAGGATCTTGTCTCCCCTGCTGAAACCCCAGTCAATGGCCGCTCCGGCGTTGGAAGATGTACACACGATGCCGCCTTGGCGACCGCAAAAGGCCTTCAGTTCAGCGTCCGAATTCATATATACCACGGGAATGATTTGATCCCCGCCGATAACCCTGTGAAGCTCCTGCCATGCCGTGTTCACGAGATTGATATCGGCCATTTCCGCCATCCAGCAACCCGCTTCGTAATCGGGTATCTGGACGATCTGGTTGGACTGTGCAAGGATCGCCGCGCTTTCAGCCATAAAATGAACCCCGCAAAATACGATATATCTGGCGTTTCTGTCTTTAGCGGCCTTTTGGGAAAGATCGAAGGAGTCTCCCTTGTAATCCCCCAGATCAACTATATCCATGTTCTGATAGTGGTGGGTCAGTATTATAAGGCTGTCTCCCAGCTTTTCTTTGATATCCCGGATTTTTTTTAACAGTTTATTTTTATCCAATGTCTAAAGCCTCTCATTATTATAAAGTCCCTGATATCCGATATCAGTTGTTATATCGCTCTGATAAAAAATAGACTTTTTACGAGTAATTTTTAGGATCGACATCAGTATAATAGGGGCTGGGAATGATGTCAAGGAATGAGGTCCGGCGGATTTGGTTGACAAAAATATACGGCTATTTTAATTTTAATA
>JAFGDF010000068.1 GCA_016932235.1 Deltaproteobacteria bacterium
CCGAGTCCAGCGATTCTATTCATCCTTTCAGGAGAAAGCAGATTGCCTGTCGGATTTGAGGGTGAATTTATCAGAACGGCCTTAGTCCGGCCGGTTATTTTTTTCTTTATCTCTTCCGGCCTGAATTGAAAACCGTCCTCTTCATAGACATTTACAAAAACGGGAACGGCATTCAGGAAAGATGCGAAATTCGGATAGCAGGGATAGTGCGGGTTCGAGAGGATGATCTCATCTCCCGTATCAAGAAGGGTGGAATAGAGCATGAAGATGGCAGGAGATGTCCCGGATGTAACTATTATCTGATCCGTTCCTATGGAAACCCCATACTTTTCACGGTAATGATTGCAGATGGCTTCTCTGAGTTCCAAGAGCCCGAGGCTGTGGGTATAGTGGGTCTTTTCTTCACGAATGGCACGGACGGCCGCCTCGCAGATACAATCGGGTGTTGGAAAGTCCGGTTCTCCCACCTCCAGGTGAATAATGTGACGGCCTTCTTTTTCAAGCTCATGAGCCCTTTCCAGGACATCCATGACAATGAATGGGGGGATAGAATCGGCCCTTTGGGTTATGAGAGGCATAAAACACTCTTGTTACTCGGATCCTATATCACCTTGTTCAATGGATATTCGATTATACCTTCCGCACCTGCCTTTAGGAGGTTTGGAATCAGTTCCCTCACGACCCTGGAGTCCACAACCGTTTCAACGGAAGTCCATTTTGAATTATAGAGCCCTGCGACAGTCGGAGCATTAAGGCTCGGAAGGATTGAAATGACGGAATCGAGGCGGTCTTCAGGAACATTCATCTTTAAGCCGACCATATTTTCCGCCCTGAGGGCGCCCTTAAGGAGCAGAATAATCTGTCCGATTTTATCCTTTTTCCATTTATCCCTATAGGATTCTTTATTGGCGATCAACTGTGTATTGGATTCCATCAGTTCATGGATGATCTTCAAACCATGGGCCTTGATAGTGCTTCCGGTTTCCGTAACCTCGACAATCGCATCGGCAAGCCCCGAAACAACCTTCCCCTCGGTAGCTCCCCATGAAAATTCCACCTTGACATCTATACCCCGTTCCCGGAAATACCTCCGGGTAAAATTAACAAGTTCCGTGGCAATTTTCTTCCCCTGGAGGTCCTTGAGATCATTGATTGACGAATCCACGGGCACGGCAAGGACCCATCGGGCCGGATTCTGGCTCACCTTGGAGTAGATAAGATCATCAACTATCACTACATCAGATTCATTTTCTTCGATCCAGTCTTTACCGGTCAGTCCCGCGTCGATGGTCCCATTCTCCACATATCTGGACATCTCCTGCGCCCTGCAGATGGTGCATTCTATGTTTTCATCATTGATATCGGGAAAATAGCTCCTGCCGTTAATCCTGATTTTCCAGCCCGATTTCTCAAACAGGTTTATGGTGGAATTTTGAAGGCTGCCTTTTGGTATGCCCAGTTTTAATATTTTCATTTAATTCAAACCTCGCGAAATATTTTTATTTATAAACTTTTTCTGGATCAAAGACTTTTTCACCAACAATAGTCATCTCGCCATTTTCGTCCACCCTCCTGTGAAAACAGCTTTCATATCCGGTGTGGCAGGCTGCACCACCCACCTGGTTCACCCTGAAAAGAACGGTGTCGCTGTCACAGTCCACCAGGATCTCGACGATTTTTTGAACATGCCCGGAGGTTCCACCCTTATGCCACAGTTCATTTCTTGATCTGCTCCAGTAGTGGGCCTCACCGGTTTCAAGACTCTTTTTCCAGGCCTCATCATTAATATATGCCAGCATCAGGACTTTTCCTGTTACGTGATCCTGGGCAATAGCCGGCAACAGGCCCTTTCCTTTTTTAAAATCCAGGTCTATCATAAATTACTACCTCTGAAGCGAATATTGAGTGCCGAACATAACATATTGAAATTATAAAGCAAGTGAAAATAAATTTTTTAACCTCCGAAATATTTGAACACATCCTCCCGATCAAATCGATATCGTCCCGGAAGAGACAGTTATCACCGTAATCCTTTATCAGTGAGGAGGTATTTAAAACGGATCTCCGACCATGACGATTTCCTCAATGGGGCATCTATCCGGTGAGTTGCCCGTGTCCTGGGTTTTTAAAGGTTTGGATACTTCAGGGGTGATTGCAGCCGGGCATGTTAATCGTCAAGGATCACTGGCGCGAAGAATGAGCTTCCAGTTCATCTATTGGTTAGACTTTAGTTTCTTCAAAATCGAAATCGCTATCGGGATCGAAATCGACTTCCTAAAATCCATAGACTGCGGAGATTTCCTTCACACAATGGCCGATTGAAAGGCGGGAGACATCAAGCTTTTCGTGTCCAAGTGTCATCTTATTTTCTTTCGATTTTGATCCCGATTTCGATTTCGATCATTCCAACAGAGTTTACGGGCGTAAACCTTTAAAAACCCGTACACTGCAAAACGTGGTGGTATTTTTTTTGAGATACCCCATTTCGAAAACCGTCATAACCTTCGATTAGTACCTGTGTATCGAATAGGCTTGAGGGAGGTGATGGATATTACTGGAAGGATCAGGGGATATGGTTTCCCTTTAACTGGCCGCAGGCGGCGGAGATGTCCCTGCCTTTGCTTTTTCTGATAATAGCGGTAAAATGGTTTTTAATAAGGATATCCTGAAATTCCATTATTTTTTCCATGGAAGGGGAAGCCATATCAAGATCAGGAGACGCATTGAAAGGGATAAGGTTTATCTTGGACCGGATACCGGAAAGGAGATCGACCAGCTTTATCGCATCCTCCGGCCGGTCGTTAATGTTGTCAATAAGGATGTACTCGAAGGTGATCATCCTTCGATTAGGAAGGGGGAAATCCCTGCAGGCGGATATCAGGCTTTTAAGATTATGTTGCCGGTTTATGGGCATCAGGAAATTACGGGTCTCATCATCCCCGGCGTTCAGGGAGACGGCCAGATTGACGGTCGTGTCATTTCCCAATTTTCGTATTTGCGGCACCAGTCCGCATGTGGAAAGGGTTACCTTCCGGTGGGAAAAATTCATAGCATCTTCAGCTATTATATTTTGTATGGCGGCTAACACATTGTGATAGTTGGCCAGAGGCTCACCCATGCCCATGAAAACTATGTTTGTAAGCCTTTCAGGGTTATCCATTGATCGTTTAACCGTAATAACCTGGTCTATGATCTCCGAGGAAAGGAGGTTTCTTTTAAAACCCTGTCGGCCTGTAAGGCAAAATCGACATCCCATGGCGCAACCGGCCTGGGAAGATATGCAGATCGTATAGTGATCCCGTTCAGGGATAAGTACCGATTCTATATGTTCATTGTCATGGAGCCTGAAAAGAAATTTTTTCGTCCCATCTTCTGAAAGCTGTGTCCTTACGGTTTCAAGCCTGTTGAGGAGCGCTTCCTCTTTAAGCATCTCTCTAAGGGATGTGGAGAGGTTCGTCATTCCATCAAAGGAACAGGCCAGCCTGTTGAAAATCCATTGTCTTATCTGGCGTGCCCTGTAAGGTTCCATGCCCAGGCTTCTGATCCATTCCTCGGTTTCAGGTGTGCTCATCCCTTTGAGGTCTGCCTTGCTTAACGTATTCATATTGGTGTATATTTCATCTTTGTGATATTTTATTTTCTTCCTTCATCGTCCTCAGTTTTGCCAGTTCCCATACATAGTCATA
>JAFGDF010000069.1 GCA_016932235.1 Deltaproteobacteria bacterium
CTCTGGAGTTTCTATTTCATTTGCCGAATCCGGCACATGCCCGCCTGCAATGGATATGAGAATACAGGTTCAGGCTGTCTACGAAAACGATGAAGACAACAGTATCAGAAACATGGTCGAACCCTGGCTTCCCCGCCCGGGGACAACAGAAGACGGTGTGACCTATGTCAGCGAGCCACGCAACCTGGTTATCAAGTATATGTTCATCCGTTACGGGGATGATGCATCACCCGAATTACGCAACAAGATCCGTTTCAGCCCCAGCCTGTGGAAAAAAGGCAGGTCCATTGCGGCAGGCAATCTTGTTACTACAATGGACAGGGTCGGTCTTTTTGAACCCGAGATCATGCTCTGGAAAGGCATCATACTGAAATCCAGGATTCGTGAACTCCTTGTTCCCGTGACCATGGACATTGAAATAGATGAAAAGGTAGCGGAGGTGATCACTAACAGGGAAATAAATCCGGAAAAGTTCCACGTAACAGTCAAGGAGATCCGCGATCAGTTCGGACCCATTATACGGGAACCGGAGGGCGATATCTACTGCATAACTCTTCGGGTGGCAAACCAGTTAATGACTCTTGAATCGGAGCCCGAATACTTTACCGAATCCGAGCTCCTTGATTCGGGAGCCGACATTGACCTTCTTTCCCCCGCTTCATGGGCATGGGAATGTTTCCCGGATAATCCCGATATCTTGAAGAACTGCAACCGCCCGAGGCTGTCTGTCATTGCCAGGATGTCAAAAATCTACGGTTCCGGATTTACGAAAGATCCCCTGATTAAAACACCTGAAGACCAGGAAGTTACGCTCCTCTGTCCCTACAAAATCACATCGGACAGTGTTATTTCGGTAAAACCCGGCGAAAAGACAAACCTTCCTTTTAAGGTGGTCTCTTCCTTTATAAATGCTGATGATCGGCCGGTGGAAAAGATAATAGTGGGAGAAATCAAGATCTCCGACCCCTCTTTCGGAAGACTGTCACTGGATCAGTTACAGACCGACCATGAGGGAAGGACTGATGATCTCTATCTGGAGGTGAATGAGGATGTTCAGGAAGGTCGGGAGGCAGACATTACCTGCAGGTTGTGTGCGGGAGTTCCCGACAGCTGGCTGGGGAAGGATCAAGAGGGGAAACCCATACCATGGACACAGACCGGAAGGATAAAGGTGGTGATCCTTCCGCGCGTTGAAGTCAATATTGACGCCCATGTTGAACTGGCTAAAGAGCTTGTGACGGAAAATACCGGGGAGAGAAGCTTTCAGGAGGACAGGGATGTTACAAAGGCCGACGGAACCTTCGGACTCCATTTTACCGTCCAGTTCGAGAGCCGTACCGAGGAGCGCTTCGATGATCCGGAAATCGGATTCAGAGGGTACAGGATCATGTATCGCGGAAAGGCCGAAGACGTAAAGCTCAGCGTCTCACACCCTGCCACCATGCTAAAGACATATGACGTGAACGGATGGTTCACAAATAGTGACTGCGGAAAGGTTTCCTACAGCTATCGAGAAAGCTTGGAAGAACATAGGACTATTTTGAAGAATCCCTCGATAGGTCTCGATGTAATATACGCCCACTTTGTCCCTGATAAAGACAGCGCTTTGAGGGATCATCCTGTTGAGGGCCTGATGTTCACCCAGGTTTCTCAAAGCATGTCACCGTCCCTTATCCATGAAATTAGGCTTGAATCCGCATCCCGAGAGGATCAGCCTGGATCGTGCTCGGTGAGTACCGTCCCGGAACCGCCGCACACGGTTCGCACACCTTTCATGATCGATCAGAGCTTTCCCATGGCCCTTTGCTCCATGCTCTGTGAGGACTGCTACGGATTTGAGGAGATCTTTGAACCGATCATGGAAAATGAGGCAAGAGAACTTTACAGAAAGGTCAGGGACGATGGAATGACTTTTGATGCCCTGCATATCAGCAAGAACATTAATCTGGGCACCGGCGACAGGGCGTCCTGCTGGGAGATAGAAGATTCTCCCGATACACGTCACTCCGGTTTTGTGAGGGGAAAGTTGAAATGGGACTTCACCGTGAAGACCCTTGATGGAAAATTCGACCTGAGTCTTATTGCTCCCGTGTCACTCGAGGACCATGGTACCGGGGGAAGGAGATTCGGGGAGAGTCCAGCGGAAACGGGACTTTCCGATTCAGAAGGTCCGGATACTCCGGGGGATGGGGGACTTTTCATGATAGATGAACATGGAAATCCGATTTCACCTGAAGAATTCATCAGGAAGCTGATAAGGTGAAAAGAAGCGGATATTCCTTCTTATCAATAACACGTGGGGACAGGTGGCATGTACCGTGATCGCCTGAGTTATGATACCTTTAGATTTTTATATATGTGTTTAGCAGATAAGTCAGCAAGATGAGCCTCCAAGGCTCTTCTGCATCTCATCCTGCCTTGCCCTGATCAATTTAATCTCGGAGGCGGGGACTTCCTTCGTTATCTTCCCCCTGGCCGTCTCCAGTTCGACGTTCGCTTCGACCATCAGCTCGGCCATCTCCCTGAGTATTTGATCTTTCTGTCCCGGCGGAAGAGACATGGCATTATCCTGAAGCATCATCAGGGTCTTATCGATCATAGGGTTTGTCTGTATTGAATGGATAAACGATTATATAACATTGCTCGTGACTTTCCCCCTCTCTTATCTTTTTATCAAAGGCCAATCTCTTCTGATTATACTCGTCTAACTGAAGACCTTTAATTTCGAGGATTGAACCAAAAAATAGAGTAATCTTTAAGATGTTATCCAATGCTCTTTCAGTTAAGAACGGGATTTTCCGCTACAACGTGTTTACCAGAAACAGGGAAATTTGAGGAAACGCGATCAACAGTGCCACATGAAAAAAATCGGCGATCACAAACGGCGCGACTCCCTGATAAGCTATGCCGATCGGGAGATTGATCGCTTTTGTGAGGACAAACAGGTTTATTCCAAAAGGAGGTGTGATCATTCCGATTTCCATCACCCTTACCATAATCACGCCCCACCAGATCGGGTCATAACCCATTCCAAGGATCGTGGGATAGATAATGGGGACCGTCAGAATAATTACGATCAACACATCCAAAAAGCAACCTAGAAGGATATACACGACTACGATTCCCATTAATATGAGTAATTTTGGCATCTGTAAGCCAACAACGAACTGGCTCATCGCGACCGGCAAATCGGTCAAAGTGATAAAACGCATAAAAACAAAGGCCCCAATCAGCACATACAGGATCATTGTGGTGCTTCTGGCGGTTTCCGCAGCGGCCTTCCGCAATTCATTCCAACCAAATCTCCTGAGAATCAGCGCGACAACTATCGCCCCAAACGCCCCAACCGCGCCCGCTTCAGTCGGTGTGAATATCCCGGCGTATATCCCGATGATTACCAATAAGAATATAACGATCATCGGCCATACGACCTTCAACCCGGCAACCTTTTCCCGAAAATTAACGCGTTCCCCTATAGGAGGCGCCATCTTGGGATTTAAACGGCAGAGAATATAAATGGTGATGATGTAAAAAAACACCTCCAGGATTCCCGGAATGATTCCTGCTATAAAGAGCTTGCCAACGGACTCCTCTGTGAGTATGCCGTACAAGATAAATCCCAGACTGGGAGGGATAAGGATTCCAATGGTGCCGCCGGCGACCACACACGCGCTTGCAAGCCGATCATCATACCCGGATCGTCTCATCTCGGGATAGGCTACTTTACCCATGGTTACGGCTGTAGCGATACTGTCACCACAAATCGCCGCGAAAAGTCCACAAGCGCCTACCGTGGCAATCGCCAAGCCGCCTCGAATATGTCCGATCCATTTTCTGGCAGCGTTATATAAATCCTGGCTGATGCCGGATACAGCGACAACAGTACCCATCATGATAAATAATGGAATGGCGGTTATGGGGTAATATGCTGTCTGCACATGGGGTTCCATTCCTATCATAAGTAACGCGGTATCCCATCCGGCAAGATAGGCGTAGCCGAGAAATCCTGAAAGTATCATGGCCGTTCCCAGTCTCACCTTTAAAAACATGAGGACTAGCAAGACAACTATCCCGATGATGCCAACAAATTCCCCACTCATCCATTATCCCCTATTTTATTGAAGACCCTCCTCACGGAACCATCACAAACTGGTTGAAAAGTGCCGGCATCAACCTGTTTCGTTTTTATCTTTGACTGATTTCACATTTCTTAAGAATAGAATGAGCGCCGCGAAAAACAACAGCAGAAAACCAAAAGCGGTTATCAAGACAAACGGATATCTCGGGATGCCAAGCAGGGGGCTGGTAACCTCCATTTTTTTCACGGAAACCGCCTCAAGAAAGCTTCGCCACGTGATGATAAGAGCCAGCATTAAGGTCGCGAGATTATCAAAGCCATCCAGCAGGGCCTGCCCTCTTTTAGATAATCTGCCCGTGATAATATCAACCCTGATATGCCCATCGTTTAACGCGCACCAGGCAATACCCAAAAAGACGACGCAAACCATGAGAGCGATAGATATCTCCACACTGCCGATAATCGGTCGAAGAAAGAAGTACCTCATAATGACATCAACAACCGTCATCATCATCATCGCTAACAGAGTGACTACCCCGGCAATGCCGCTCACCTCGATAATCAGACGAATAAACTTCTCTGTTTTTTTCATCTCAAACCCCGAATATAGGGATTTGCCAAACCGAATGCGTCAAAACCGGATACGTATCCGGGTTGCGCGGTTCGGTCCGGCAAATATCTTATTGGTATTTCTTAAATAAACTTATTAGCTGATCGAATGTTTTTCTCGCCGGAAGGCCAAGGGCCTCAGTCTCCTCAATCCAGCTTTTGTTGATGGGTTCCATGGTGTCCGTCCACTGCTTCATTTCATCGGGAGTCAATGTGATGAAGGTATGTCCCTTTTCTTTAGAAGCTGATATCGCCAGGGATACTTCATGGGAAAGCGCATCCAGATTGCCCGCACCTGCCCAATCGTAAGCTTCAACAATGATGTCCTGTAAATCTTTTGGAAGTTTGTTCCAGGTTTTTAGGTTAATAACATAACCTGTAAAGGAAGGTTGGGCGCCCTCTTCTCCAAGCAAGGTATGGTATTTAAACACCTCAGCCAGTTTAAACGCAAAGATTGCCGCCCAGTGAACGAATTGGCCTTCAACAAGGCCTCGGCTCAGGCTCATATACCAGTCCCCGGGAGGAATCTGAACGGGCGCGCCTTTCATTGACTCAATCCAGACGGCGGGATCTTTACCCAGTATGGAGATCTTTTTCCCTCTCATATCCGCCGGAGTTCTTATTGGACTGCGTGTCGTATGTATATTAAACCCAGGCATTGCAATAATGCTTATCCATCGAAGCCCTTTGGCCTCCAATTCTTGGTTAAGAGCCGGGTTTGTCCTGATCATTTCCTGGAATGCCTTGCTTGCAGCTTCTTTGGTAGGGATATCCATGATCATTCTTGTAAAGATCAGATTCAGATTAAACTGCCCGGTAAATAGACCCGGATCAACAAAAGCGATATCAGCGACTCCGGATGCTGTTCCGGTGAGACTAGTGTCGTACTTAAGCAAAGATTCAGAGAAATACGATTTTATCCGAATCCTGCCCCCTGATTTCTCTTCAATTCGCTGCGCCGCCTTTATCGACCATTGGCCTGGTGGGATTGCCTCGGGTCCGAAGTAGTGGAACTTGAGGTTAAACGTTTCTTCCGCCGCCATCGTCTCTTGACCGCCAAACAGTAAACTCAAGGCGGCAGCGCCTAAGACCAGTAACAAATTTAGTTTTTTCATCTGAATCTCCTTTCTCTTTATGGTTTTTGATCATAAAATAAAGAATGTATTGTTGCCATCACATGAGTCCAAGATGAAAAGCTATAATTATCAGCCCAGCCTTGTGTCTCCACCTTCCGGACACCGATAATGTGCAGCCTGTGGCAGGAGCTGGCCTTGAGCTGGCGGATCTGTATCCACGTTATGGTTTCAGCAAGCTGTTTCCCCTGATACGCCGGCAAAGGCATACATAAAATCACAAACAGGCACATCGCGCCTATTATGCCCTTAAACTCGATATGATCCAAAAAGGAAAGAAGATACTTTTAACCTTATTGTTAACCGCTTAGAAGGCCAAAGAGCGTGAATCAATGACGGTCAGCGGATTTTTTGAGTGATGCATGCAGCAAGGACAACGACTTCGCACATTTGATGCTATTGACCAACTTGTCCGCGAAAAAACGCTGAATATGCATATATTCAAACATCTCTCAGAGGTTCGAAATACTATCGAAAAAGGAATTGATAAATACAATGAATAGAGGCATCATGAATCTTTCGGAAAACCGGCTCCGAGAGAATACATGATTTTGAATAACCAGTCACAATACTCCATTTTAACTTGACCTGAAAAGTGAACGTCACATATGGGATACTTTATACTCAATCCCACAATTTTTACAAGAATTTTTCCCGGTCTCCCGGAAATATTCTATACAACAGATAATGTTTGACCGGCAAGACTTATTTCCATATCCTAAGAGCATGTCGGACTTTGTCCGGCAGGTTCCTAGGAAAATTTGGATTTTCATTTGTTTTTACAGCAGCCTGGCGGCCAGAGTCCGACAGGCTGCTAGCCCTGAAAATGCCGTTAAAACAGGAGGCAAGTCAGTTATGAGCGGAATAAAAGAAAAGAGGAAAAAAGTGGGAGATGTTTTGAAGAAAAAGGTTAATGCCATAAGCAAAGACGTGCCGCCCGGTGGATGGCAAGTAAAGGCGCGGAAGGATATTGTCCCTGAAAGAAAATACGGGTTTGAGACAGCGCCTGAACCTATACGAACGCGAGATATCAGAGAAGCGATAACGGCTGATGTGGTGGTGGTGGGTGCCGGACTGGCCGGGCTAAGCGCGGTCTTATCGGCTGCGGAGGCCGGTGCCAGGACTGTTTTAATTGAAAAGACAAACACTTATCAGGCCAGGGGCCACCACCATGCTTTCATAGACAGCAAGCTACAAAAAAAACTGGGTATTGAAATTGACAAGGATGAGGTAATTCTCAACCTGATAAAACATTCGGCAAACAAGGCCGATCAGAGATTGATCAGAATGTGGGTGGAGGGGACGCACAAAACCGCTGACTGGCTCATAGACATGGCCGATGCCGCCGGTCTTGGTGTGAGTATATTCCAGTATCCTCCTCCGCCTTCATACAAGAACTCAGATGAATACTATCCGCAATATCTGGTTACCCATATTTTCGGGGATGGCGCCAGATCTTTAGCAAAATGCATGACGGACAATGCGGTGAAAAAGGGGGTGGCAATACATTTTAGGACCACGGCTAAGCAGCTTCTCAGAAAAAAGAACAAAAGGGTCACCGGTCTCATCGCGCTTGATAAGGCCGGTGACTATATACAATACAACGCCAGGAAAGCGGTGGTGCTCTGTACGGGGGACTATGCCTACAACTCCGAGATGATGGCGAAATACTGTCCCCAATCGGCCTACCTCGCATCAATGCTACGCACGTCTACGGGTGATGGACATCAAATGGCCATGTGGATCGGAGCGGTAATGGAACCGGCACCTCACGCCCCCATAATCCACGGCCCTGCAGGCCCTCTAAGCAATTCCCCATTTTTACAGGTTAACATTAAAGGCGAACGGTTCTATAATGAAGATGTGCCTGTGCAGAGCTATGTAAACGCCGCCGAAAGACAGCCAGGTCAAGCAGTATGGCAGGTGTTCGATTCCAAGTATCCTGAAGAGGCAATACACATGGGCATCGGCCTCGGCAAGGTTATTGAGGTAACCGAAGATACCCGCCGGCACGTTGAAAAACAATCTTTGATTGACGACACCGTTGAAGGACTGGCGGAAAAGATGAAGGTGCCCGTCGAAGCATTCACGGCGACGGTGGCCAGATACAACGAGCTGGCCCGAATGGGAAAGGATCTTGATTTCGGCAAGCGCCCGGACCGGTTGACAACGATCGATAAGCCGCCTTACTACGCAGGCAGGGGACGATACACGCTCCTGGTCGTCAATGGCGGCCTTAATGTAAATCCGCGGCTGCAGGCACTGGATAAAAACTGGGAACCCATCCCCGGGCTGTATCTGGCCGGAAATACAATGGGTAATCGCTTTGCGGTTGATTACCCCACAATGTGCCCCGGCCTCAGCCACGGGATGGCGTTGCACTATGGGAGGGTCGCGGGTTTAAACGCATGCAGTCTGGAGCCATGGCAGCCTGTCGTAATTTGAGACACGGACTGCAAAAAAAAGAGTTCCTCATACTGCAATCTTCAGCAGTCAGGCTGGATTCCGGCCCTGTGTATATTTTTGATTAATTTCTTTGGGAACAGATATGTGCGGTATATGCGGAAAACTGGATTTCACTTCCGATAGTATAAGCGAAGAGCTTTTGAGAAGCATGACGAGAACCTTTCCCTACCGGGGCCCTGATGACGAAGGCATATACTGCAAGCCGCCTGTCGGTCTCGGGCACCGGCGCCTGAGTATCATCGACCTCTCTCCGGCCGGGCACCAGCCCATGAGCAATGAGGACGGAAATGTATGGTTTATATTTAACGGAGAGATATATGACTTTGAAATCATAAGGCAAGAGCTCCTTTCCAGAGGACATATATTCAAAAGCAGGACTGACTGTGAAGTCGTCATACACCTGTACGAGGAAGAGGGCATAGACTGCATTAAACGGCTTAACGGGATGTTCGCATTTGCCCTGTGGGATGAGAGCAGGAATCAGTTGTTTCTTGCAAGAGATCGTTTGGGAATAAAACCCCTCCATTATTTCTGGAACGGAAAAGCACTGATCTTCGGTTCTGAAATAAAGGCCATACTCCTTGATCCGGTTGTGCCCAGGATCATTGATCACGAGGCCCTTGAGCTTTACCTCACTCTGAACTATATCCCCGCCCCACTCTCAATCTTTAAGCATATTCAGAAACTCCCGCCTGCCAGTTACCTTCAGGCAGGCACGGACGGCATGTCGGTCAGGCCCTACTGGGATATCGGAGATAACACAGAGGAACATGAAATTATGCCCCATGGCGGGAATCTGGAAGAGTATAAAAGACACCTTTTTGAGCTTCTTGAATCCGCGGTAAAACGAAGGCTCATCGCAGACGTTCCTCTTGGTGCTTTCCTCAGCGGTGGCATAGACTCCAGCATCATCGTGGCGCTCATGGCCAGGAACTCGAAGAAAACCGTAAAAACATTTTCCATCGGGTACAGGGACCTGCCCTCCTTTGATGAAACGGCCTATGCCAGGGAAGTCGCAGCGTTAAACAACACGGATCATTACGAGTTCAAGCTCGGTTACAGGGATATTATCGACGCCTTCCCTTCCGTGCTGGAGAACCTTGATGAACCATTTGCCGATTCATCAGCAGTCCCGACATATATTGTTTCCAGAGAAACAAAAGATCACGTTACGGTCGCCCTTTCAGGTGACGGAGGGGATGAGCTGTTTGCCGGATACAGAATGTACCAGGGTGAATACTGGGCAAAATTTTACCTGTCAATACCCGAAATAATCAGAAAAAGGCTGATTATTCCGCTGGTCAATGCGTTTCCTGATTCCCGTGATACGCCCGGACTCGAGTTAATCAGAAGGATGAAAAAATTTGCCAACGGAGTCAGCGGCTCGTTTCCGGAAAGATTCTACGCATGGCGTGAGATTTATCCTTTTTCATTGAGAAGACGATTGCTTCTGGACCCGCCCGTTTTAAACAACTACTTGAACTATATCCGCAAACAAGCCGCCTCGGAATCAGTCCGGTTTCATGGAGACATGATAAACCTCATGCTTTACATGGATGTAAAGACACTCCTGCCCAACGACATGCTTACAAAAGTTGACCGTATGAGCATGGCCAATTCACTTGAAGTCAGAGTTCCTTTTCTGGATCACACTGTTTCCGAATATGCCTTCAATCTAAAAGGGGACCTGAAATTAAAAGGAAGGAGGGGCAAGTATATACTAACGGAGACTTTCAAGGGTCTTCTTCCGCCATCAGTGCATAACAGGCCGAAACGTGGTTTCGAAATGCCCATAGGGGCCTGGCTGCGAAAAGAACTGAAATTTCTCATTGACGATTACCTGGTAAGGGATAAAATCAGAAAACAGGGCATCTTTGATTTCGACATAATCAACGAACTGGTTGACATGCACATGAGAGGACGGCAGGATACGTCCTGGCAACTGTGGAATCTGATAGTTTTCCAGTACTGGCACATGAAATATCTGTAGTGAGGAGAAATTATGTATTCCAGAAAGATCATAAATTCATTAATTAGTTTTTATATTATTTCTCTGATTTTGTCGCCCGTCTCTTTATCCGCTGCCGATACGGACCTGTCTTCTGAGATGAAGGGCATTACGATAAAGGACGGATTTTTTGAGTCACCATTTCCGGAGGCCGGAAGTATTCAAAAAATATCCGGGACAGGGAAGCTGCTTATAGTCAGGAGGGCTGTAAAAGAAGGATTTTTCGGCAAGGAAGGCGACAAGGTATTTGAAAATGATGCCCTCTACACCGCGAGCGACTGCAGGTGCCGCGTTGTTTTCAAAGATCATAACGTGGTAATGCTCGCTCCTGACTCCCATTTCGAGATAGACGACTTCGCGGCAAGCATCCTTCAAGGTACAAAAAAATCCTTGTTCAGCTCCGCCAAGGGGAAGGTGATTGTTTACGCTCTCCGGCTGTTCAGCTATAAAAGCTCCGTACTTGAATTCAGGACACCTACAGCCGTAATCGGTGTCAGAGGCACCAAATTCGGCACAGAGATAGAGAAGGTCAGCGATGCGAACCGATCAAGCGGACTGGATAAAATGACAGCAGGCCTGGGTCCTCTCCTTGCACAATCAGGGGGAAGCGGGGGAAATTTTATCACAAGGATTTATGTGCTTGAGGGAGAGGTCGATGTTGCGTCCGCCATTGACAGGAGAGTAACGCGCCTGAGGCAAAACGAGATTCTGGAAACGGACATGTCAGGCCTTGGCGAGTTGAGATATGATCCGGACAGGACAAAAATGTTCGCGGATGAAGTCCTGGCTGAAGGCATATCCCCCCCGTCTCCGAATCTGCCAAATAACAGTGAACAGAGGATTCATGAGCAGGATTTCGAGCAGATGGAAAGGATGGAAGAGATAAGACAGCAGCGTCAGATTGAACCCCCGGAATCTCATATAGATGATCATAGCCAGCATCAATACTAGGATACCGGACTTTATCCGAAAGACTGCCGGCCGGAGATCCCGTCTTGCAAATGACATCCCCCTTCTGCTTGCCGGTCTTTTCCTTCTCCTTATCTCAGGCGGTTGTCGCCTGGGTTATCTAATGCACGCCGCGGCAGGTCAGTACAGGCTTATCCACGGCTCAATACGAGTTGAAGAAGCCCTGAAAGATGAAAACATTAGTCCGGATGTTAAAAAAAACCTGGAACTCGTAGCGCTGATAAAAGACTTCGGTGAAAAAGAGCTCGGCCTGAAGAAAACCGGCAATTACGAAACGGCATATCTAAACTCACGGACGGAACCGATTTATATCATATCAGCATCACCCAAGGATAGGATGACCAGCGTGACATGGTGGTTTCCCGTTGTCGGTCGAATCCCTTATCTGGGTTTTTTCGATGCGGAAAGCGCAAGTGCAATGCGGAAAGATCTTCTTGAAAAAAATCTTGACGTATATATGGGAATCGCGGATGCCTATAGCACGCTGGGCTGGTTCAATGACCCTGTGACGCTTAACCTGCTGGAAGGGAAAACAGTCGATCTGGTGGAGACCATCCTGCACGAGATGACCCATGCCACAATATTTTTTTATGGAGAAACCGAGTTTAATGAGGGCATCGCGAATATCACGGGCAAGATAGGCGCCATGGATTTTCTGGAAAAAAGATACGGCCTTGATAACCCTCTGGCCCTTGAGGCCAAATACATACTGAAAGACCAGAGGATCTTTTCATCCTTTCTGCGTTCTCTAATGGATAAACTGGAGCGGCTATACGGATCCTCCCTGAGTTACGAGGAGAAGCTTGAGGAAAGAGAACAGGTCTTCGGCATGGCTCTTGAAAGATGGGAAACGATGAAGGCCGGGCTGTCATCAGACCGCTTTACTGATTTCGGCAGGGGTGGGCTCAATAACGCGTATCTGCTCACAACCGGACTCTACCACAGGCATTTCCTGCTGTTTGAACATCTCCTGAGGGAAAGGAACGGCTCGATCAGGGAACTGCTTTCCTTTGTAAAAACCTGTTCGAAAGATGACCTGAACAACCTGTTAAAACAGGGACCTGATGGTGGTTAAGAAAAACATCCTTGTTTATGTCGCGATTGCCCTTATCATTCTCATTACAGCTTTCGGTGGGGTGGTAGCCTATTATTACCGCAATCCCGGTTTACTGCTGCCAGTTGTTCAAAAATATGTTTTTGATTCAACCGGCCTTTCCCTTTCCTTCGAAGATCTATCTTTCACCATGAACCCCCTGCGCGTTGTCTCTTCAGGAATTACCCTTGAACGCGAAAATGCGCCTGGTGATTTTCTGATGAAAATCAGGAACCTCGATGCCACCGCCGCTATGGAAGGGCTGTTCGGTCAAAAGATTCTTGTATTCAGGAATTTTGAGGTTACCGGTTTTTCCATTCTCATTTCAGGGGAATGGGAGATGCCGGAGATCTCCCGAAGGACGGGCAGATCATCATTTTTATCAGGGATCATTAAAGGCGCGCTCGCATTCTTTTTTTTCAGGGATGTCCGGCTCGAAGACCTGCGTCTATCCGAAGGGAACATTATCGCTTCCGGCGATAAAAAGATAGAAATCAGTGGTATCAAGGCCGATCTGAACACCAGGCATCTCCTTGAAATTTCATGCAAAGCCCTGTTTGAATGGCAGTCGGAGGGCATAGGATTCAAGGCGCCTCAACTGGGCATGGTTACGGCTACCGCCGTATCCCTTGCGGACCCGGAAATTAAAGGCGCCTTGTATATAAAGGACGCGGTTATTGAAGGCCCTTGCCTGAATATCGGCGATATGGACATGGAAGCCCGGGTGGTCTTTAATCATCGACTGAAAGATGCACGATTTGACTCACTGAACGTGTGCTTCGGTGGGCTGGACATTGAAAGCAGGTCAGGGGAAAAGACATTAATCGAAAATCTTCTTCTGAAAACGACAGCGCGCTTGTCACTGAAGGAGGAAAGGGTGGACATTTACGGCTTTTCCCTTGAGGTTAATGAAACATTCAATTCTTCAGGAAAACTCGAAGCCCGCCTGGGCCCCCAGAAAGAGATCACGCTTACCGTCGATAGCTGCGTGCTGGTTCCTGATAAAATAATCAACCTGCTCCCTCGAAACATCAGGAACAACTTAGCCCCTTTCACTTTGTCCGGACCTGTCGGCCTTAAGGGTGAGATGGGCATCAGGGAAGATGTGGGGGTTGCCATCCGATGTAATCTTGAAATCTCGCTTGATAATAACGCCTATAGCATATTATATGACAATTTAAGTCTTGATGGTTTCGCCTCCGGCGAGATCAAGGCTCAGGGCATATTTCCGGATATCGGTATTGCGGCGCGGCTCAAGACCGGGAGAACCCTTTTTAAAGGTATGGGAATGACCACCGGGCCTTTTGAAACAACCGTCTCTCTTTACGGCGGCTTCCCTGGTTTTGAAATCCCGGAAATAAAGACGCATATTCCCCGTTTTTCGGTCAGCGCTTCGGGAAAAGATTTTATCGTTGATACCGTCAACATCGAGGCCCGCGACATCAGGATTGACAGAGTGGCAAACCGCTTCGTCTTCCCTGAGATCAGGATAACCTCTTCGCTTATAAAAAATCTGGAATTGGGCCTGGAACTTACGGACGATAGGAAAAAGATCCGCATCACCGGCAGCGGTACGGATCTGATCAATTCGGCCTTCGCCCTCAATCTTATACCCGCCGGATGGGAAATGGCCGGATCGGAGACCCTGGAGATTGAAGCGGAATTAGAAGGGAAGGAAAAGTGTCTTTTTACCGCGCTCCTTGACTTTGACGGCCTGAAAATGGAAAATTCGGGCTCGGGTTTTATTGTCGAAAATCTGGGATTTAAGACAGGGATCAACGGCGCAATCGATCTTCATACCTCCGTCATTACCGCAAAGGCGAATACGGAGACAAGTGAAGGAGAAATCCTCTATGATCGTTTCTATCTGGACCTGTTGAATAACCCTGTTTCCTCTTCCGGCGCATTTCATCTTGACCTTTCAAAGCATGCCTTCGAATTTCACCAATTAGAGCTTATTTTTCGTGATCTTTTTTCCTTAAAGGCCCGCGGAAGCCTTAAATACCAGACTGAAGACAAGGGGATCAGGTTGGCCCTGCATCTCTCTGACACGGATATTGAACCGTTGTTTAAAAATTTCATATCGGAACCCTTTAAGGCGGAAAAACCATTTCTGAAGACGCTTGACATAGGAGGACGCATTTCAGGAGACATTGAGATCAATAACCTGAGAAACCAATGGGAGGCAAAGGGACATCTTTTCCTTAAAAATACGGACATCCGTATGTCCGGTGACGGGTATTCCACGAAGGGGATCAACCTTGACCTGCCGTTCTGGTACAGAGCGGAAAATATCGGGGTTGAAAGGTCTCTTGAGGGTAGCCTTTCCATTGAAACCATATCGGTTCCATTATTACCCGAACAGCCTTTCACGGCCGCGATCCATGTCACGCCTAACAATGTGGAGATCGGTCCCGAAAACGACCTCCTGATTCAGGGCGGCAAAATCGGCTTAGGAGAGATCACAGGCACTGCGATATTTTCCACGAGACCGCTGTTCAGGACAAGGATTGAGCTTAAAGATATCGGGATCCAACCCTTATTATCCGGTTACATTTTACGCCCGGTGGACGGGTATATAAACGGCACACTTGACCCAGTTATCCTGAATCAAGGAACGGTTTCCAGCAAAGGTGAAATCAAAGCAACGCCCTTTTCCGGCGAAGCCATAATCTCTAATCCCGGAATTATCGGTCTTTGGAGCCCCTTTCCAGTGATCAGTTTTAATTCCAGATGGAAAGATCTGGACCTGGATCAGATGACATCCGGAACCTCTTTCGGGCGCATCCAGGGTATTTTAGAAGGATCTCTGAACGATTTTCAATTCGCCTACGGGCAGCCCCAGCGCTTCGATCTTTTGATGGAGACAGTGGAAAATAAAGGTGTTCCGCAAAGGATAAGCGTCAGGGCGATCGATAATATCGCCAAAATAGGCGGAGGGCATACTCCTTTCATGGGCCTTGCCGGGACTTTCGCATCCTTTTTCAAAGAATTCCCCTATAAAAAAATCGGCATACACGCGTCGCTGGAAAATGATGTCTTCAGGGTCAACGGAACGATGAAAGAAGACAACCATGAGTATATTATAAAAAGGAGTGGCTTTTCAGGGGTGAATGTAGTAAATCAGAATCCGGATAACCGGATCAGCTTCAAGGATATGTTAAAACGCATTAAGCGTGTTACATCATCTGAAGGCGGCCCTGTTATAAGATAGAATAAAAGGAGGTAATTTTATGAAGATTAATCTTAAACCCATCTGTATTACACTCATGTTCATAATCCTTACGTTGTTCGCGTGTGTTACCATCAATATCTACTTTCCCGCGGAACAGGTGAAATCAGTTGCCGGAGAGATTGTTGATGAGATAAGGGGAAGGGAATCCGAAAAAACCGATGAGTCCTTTTTAAAGAAAATAGACCCGGCTTTTTTCATCGGAGTCGCGTGGGCTCAGGATGTGACCAATGTCTCAAATCCAACTATCCGGGCCTTAAAAGAGAGGATGAAAAAGCGATATGCCCAGTTGAAGCCCCATTACGACAACGGGAATCTGAAGGAAGGCGATGACGGATACCTGTCAATCGCGAAAACCGGCGGCCTTGGATTAAAGGAAAAGAGAGACCTCACATCCCTTGTCAAGGCGGAGAATGATGACAGGGAATCTTTATATGCCGAGGTTGCCGCAGCCTTGAAAATCGACCCGAGCCAGACCTCAAAGGTCGCTGAAATATTCGCAAAAGAATGGCAGAAATAAGAGTTACGCGTAGAATCTAAGGAAAATGGTAACCAGGCCCAGATAGATCAGGAGGCTTATTATATCATTCGAGGTTGTGACAAAAGGTCCGGTTGCAAGCGCCGGATCCACCTTTAATTTTTTCAGCGCGAGAGGAACCGAAGCTCCGATAAACCCGGAAAATAAAATAATTATGACCAGGCTTATGGCCACTATAGCGCCAAGCCGGTAATCGGAAAGCCATACTCCGACTATTACGCCCAGAAGTGCGCCGCATATCAGGCCGTTTAAAAAGGCGACCTTCATCTCCATCAAGAGTCTCTTCCCGATATTCATAAGGCTGATGTCGCCCGTGGCGAGTCCCCTCACCGCTACCGTAGCCGCCTGGGTGCCCGTATTCCCTCCCATTGCCATGATAACAGGGAAGAAAAAAGACAAAGCAAGTATCTTTTCAAGGGAGGTCTCAAACTGGCTGATAACCGTCGCAGCCAGGATACCCCCGATAAGACCGGCAATCAGCCAGGGAAGCCTGGCCCTTGAAATCTTGACAAAAGATTCTTCGGCAATATCCTGGTGCATAACACCGGCCATCAGGGAAATATCCTCGTCCACTTCATCCTCTAGTACATCAATGATATCATCATGTGTGATCCTGCCCACAAGCCTGTGATCGTCATCAACCACAGGAATAGTCACGAGATCGTATTTTTTCACCAGCTGAGCTACTTCCTCCTGATCCCGGTCAAGATGTGTAGAGATGACCTCAGGATTCATGATCTCTCCGACGCTCTTTTCCGGAGGCTCCAATACCAGATCCTTCAGAGATATGACGCCGACAAGCTTCCCGGAGTCATCAACCACCCATAAATAATACAGGTTTTCAACTTCTTCCCGCTTCTCCCTTATGATGTCTATTGCTTCCTGAACAGTAGAATGCTCGTTCACCGATACATACTCGAGCGCCATAATCCCGCCGGCCGTATCTTCCGCGTAAGGGAGAAGCCTTTCTATCTCGTCGGATACGGTGTCCCCGAGTTTTTCTATTATTTCCCTGGCCCTGTCGGCCGGCAGATCACCGACCAAGTCTGCCGCGTCATCAGAGTCAAGGCCCTTAACTATATCCGTTATAACCTCGTTATCAAGTTTGTTGATGATGCTTTCCTGAACAGGTGACTCTATCTCCACGAGTACATCGCCCGCGCCCTCCGGTTCCAGCAGGTCAAACAGATATAGTCTCTCATCAGACTTTAAGTGCTCAACGAGGTCGGCTACGTCCGCAGGCCTCAGTTCTTCTATCAGTTTCTTGAGAAACTGCGAATCCTTATTCTGGATAGAGGTCCTGACTTCCTCAACCATCTTCTCGTTGACAATCTGGGTTAATGAATTTGGCAATTGAAGGCTCCCGAAATAGAGATCATTTGTTATTCATCCGTTAACAGGAAGATCTTATGACAAGTTTCTGGTTATGGTTATTTTTCAATTTAAACATCACATGCTCTTTATTTTTTCCATCATGAACTGTTCAATTCCGTGTGTTTCATTTAACACTTTTTTCATATCATTTAGAGACAACTCCGCCCTCGCAGCGCTTGAGTGACCGCCCGCGGATCCCAACTGGCCGAACAACTTCCGGGCAACCTTGCCTGCGTCCAACCGGAATCCCGCATTTCTGAAGATTATTATGAGCTTGTTTCCATAAATTCCCGTCACAATGGACCACGTGGCTTCGGCCATCTTGAGGAAAAAATCAGCGATAATTACCAGGATATCAGGGTCCTGAATCTTTCCCATATTGATAAGGGCCCTGTCCTTGACAAACCTCAGATTCTCCAGCGCAATCCGGAAATGATCCAGGTTTTTTCTTGAAATTTCTGAAGCCTCTATCTTCTTTATCATATTTATGTTCGCAAACGGGTAAAGGTACCTGAAAGCGTTAATATCGCTGGGCGCGGAAGACCTGACAAAATTATCCGTATCGGTTTTGATCGCGTAAAACAGGGCCGTGGCCAGCTTTGGCGACGGTTTTATGCCTGCGGATTTCAGATATTCGGTCATAATAGTGGAGTTCGCTCCATACTCCTCCCGAATATCAACAAAAGGTGCCCTGGACGTCGAATCATAAGGATGGTGATCGATAATGACGTCATAATTATATCTGCCAAAAAGTTCGTTATGGGCGGGCTGTGAATCTACTATTGCCCATCCGCTTATTTCCGCGCTGTTGAGTCCTCTTATATGCTTATGCTTAATATTCAGAAGCCTGATTAAAGCCAGGTTATCAAGCCTTTTTATGGTGTTGATTCGGTATATCTCAGTCTTCCTGACCCTCCTCCAAAACAGCCTTTTTAATGCCATGGCGCTGGCTATGGAATCGGGGTCGGCATTGATAAGTATCGCCACCGAATCATCCTGGTTAAAGGATTCGATCAGCCTCTTGTACCTCTCGGCCATCGAGGTGGACTTCGGAAAAGGATGATTCATAATCGTTGTTTTAATATTATCAGTCATAATGTTTAATACTAACAGTTAAATTATTTTTTAGCAAATCCTTCCGCCGCACCAAAATCCATCATCAAATCTAAGATAATGTAGTAATGTTGCTGGATTTTGGCATAACCCTGGCAACCTGCGAGGTGCCGGATGCAAGGCGCCAGGGAGCGACGACTGAGACGTATAAGTAATACGCCCGCTTCCGGCCCTTAGGCCTCCGGTCCGGAGGGCAAGGAGGAGCGATCACTTGCCCGCCTCGGGCAGGAAGGCAATCCGCCAAAGGCGGATAAACGCAGCCCTTCGACTTCGCTCAGGGCCATGAGCCTGTCGAATGGCAGATGGCGCCTTGATGGTGGATCAGGCATATACGCAACAATTGACAAATTGCATCGTTATCTTTATAAAAATAATTGATAACGATCCAGAGTGTGGGGCATGATGAGATATCTAATTTTTGATGAAATCCATGCATCTGACATGGAAAAGATCACAAAATATCTTGTTCAAAATGCGATTGCATCCAGTATGGGAGATATATTCTGGATCAAGGTCCCTGAAAATCTCCTTAACGAAATCCAGTGTGACCACAAAGGCTGTGCTCCTTTTATAATCACGGTAGAACTGGATAAAAATTCTATAAAGTTTGAGCTGTTCGTTCGCTCAAGGAGAACTTTAAACTGCCGGTGCCAGGGTTACTCAACCCGGCAACAGAGAGATTTCATATTCAACTATGCTGAAAATATGCTGGACACTCTTGGCATACACACATGAAGATCGTTTCACAGGACGTCATTAACCAGAGTATATCTCATCATCCATAGTATCCATACTCCTTCCCGTTCGGGACATTTATGGTACGAGTATTCTATGTTCCCATCTCTATTGGAAAGGGAAATCTTTCAAGGGCGCCAACGTTTATCAGCGCCCTGACAACCGCACATAGAGGCAAACCCACAACATTGCTGTAAGAACCGGATACTCTTTCGATCATAAACGAGCCTATTCCCTGAACGGCATAACCTCCCGCTTTTCCGAAAGGCTCCCCCGTCTTCACGTATCCGTCAATCTCCTTGGGGGATAACGCCTTCATCTTTACCCGGGTCGTCTCGTGATCCAGGAAAGCCTTTTTCCCGTGGGGATCAACCAGGCAGAAACCGCTTATTACTTTATGCCTACGATCACTCAGGAGATCAAGCATCCTTACGGCATCTTCATAATCAACCGGCTTGCCGAGAATGATATCCCGGCAAACCACTATTGTATCCGCACCCAGCACCCATCTTTTCCCGGAATCAGGATATACGGCCTTAGCCTTTTTTTCCGCGAAAAATCGTGCTACACGAGAGGGCTTGCCTTTAATATAATCTTCTTCCTCCCCGCTCGGAATGCAAAGAAAGGGGATATTGATCTGTTCAAGCAGTCTTCTTCTCCTGGGGGAGGCTGATGCGAGAACCAGAGGATTTTTATCACTTATAAAATCAGGTTTCATACGGATCATTTATTAATACCAAACAGGATTCTCGCATTCTCAGATGTCCTGCCAGCCAGTTCATCAAAATCCATATCCCTCAGCTGCGCGATCATCCGGGCCGTATAAGAAACATAAAGAGGTTCATTTCTTTTCCCCCTTTTGGGTACGGGCGCCAGAAAGGGGGAGTCCGTTTCTATAAGCATCCTTTCCAGAGGTATCCTTTTTGCCACATCCCTTATCTCGTCTGCCTTTTTATAGGTAACCGTTCCTGGTATGGATATATAGTAGCCCATCTCTATAAATGCCATTGCAAGATCATATTCCCCTGAAAAGCAGTGTATAACGCCAATCCGCTCATTATCATTCCTTCTGTATCTGCTCACAATTTCGAACAGTTGTCCGTGGGCTTCCCGGTCATGAATAATCACTGGCATTTCAAGGTCCGTGGCGATCTCCATCTGCCTCTTAAAAAGATCTATCTGCGCTCCCCTTGGGGAATATTCTTTAAAAAAATCAAGGCCTATTTCACCCCACCCGACGACCTTCGCGCAGGAGGCCAGATCGGTTATTTTCTTTAATTCAGCTTCCCCGGCATGTTTTACGTTGTGCGGGTGATAGCCGACAGTGGAATATACAAAGTCATATTTTCCCGCGATTTCGATGGCTTTAATCGAACTTTCCAGATCGATTCCAACCGCGATAATATTTGAAATTCCCCCTTCAACAGCCCTTTCAAGGACCTGGTCCAGGTCTTCTCCATATTCATCCATATCCAAGTGAGCATGGCTGTCTATCAACATAAAATAATCTCCTGACTGTTGCTTTTTCTTCAACAAAATTGTAAAAAGATTAAAATCTCAAATTTATTAGGAGACTGTCGGTCAAAGTCCGACAGTCTCCTAGATGATAATCAAACCCAAACCCTTTGGCAAATAAATAACTTGCATAATTGACAAAACCCATTAAAATAGAAATATTCTTCATACTGGAGGGCATTTTTTAGGAAATGGCGGCGATAGCAAAAAAAGAGGAAACCTCTCTATCAAGGGAAGCAGCCCTAGAACAGCAGCTTCAATTTCAGAAAAGACTGAACAATATCACAAATAAAATCCATTCCGCAAAGGATACCAATGATATCCTTCTGAACATGCAGAGTGAGATATTAAGTCTCTTTGATGCTGATAGAATAACGATCTATGTTGTCGATGGCATAAAAAAACAGATCGTTTCGAGGTTCAAGACAGGAAGCGAAGTCGCGGAAATAAGGGTCCCGATAAGTAATGAAAGCATCTCTGGCTATTGCGCAGCGTCTGGTAAAGTCGTAAATATTACAAATGCTTACGATGATAACGAACTCAGGAGAATTAATCCCGATCTGGTGTTCAACAAAAGCTGGGACCAGAAGACAGGATACAAGACCACGCAGGTTCTGGCAGCCCCGATCACACACAATAAATACCTGCTGGGAGTTATTCAGCTTATAAACAAGAAGGCCGGCACCCATTTTTCCCTCGATGATCAGGCCTCGGTGATGGAGATCGCCAAGGTACTGGGCCTGGCCTTTTTCAACAATCAAAAGGTTGTTCAGAAAAAGAAACCCACCAAATATGATTTTCTGATTACCAACAACATAATTACCAATAAAGACCTTGAAAAGGCTATGACTGATGCAAGGAAACTCAGAAAACCTGTTGAAAGCATCCTCATAAGCGATTTTCATGTCTCAAAAGAGGACCTTGGCAAATCATTATCCAACTTCTACAACACCCGTTTTGTTCCTTATGATGAAAAGATGATCATACCCGGTCAGCTTTTAAAAGGCCTGAAGGTCAATTTTTTGAAGAATAATGTCTTTGTTCCTGTAGCCCAGTCCGGTAATAAGGTCGTTATCGCGATGGAAAATCCGGACTATCTTCCCGCGAGGGATGCCGTGAAAAAGCTTATAAATGCCAAGGATTTTGAATATTGCGTGTCAACCAGGGAAGATATATTCAGCATGATCGACCTCTTTTTCGATGTGAAGAGATCAGAACTTTTGGAAGATTCCGGTAGCATTGAAGACCTCCTGGGCCAGCTTGAAGGTCAGGAAGACGAAGATTACGACGAAATGGAGAGGGTCACGGAGGAAGACGGCACGATTGTCCAGCTGGTTAACAAGATGATAATAGACGGGTTCAACAGAAATGCCTCTGATATCCATATAGAACCCCGGCCCGGAAAGGCAAACGCGGTCATCCGGTTCAGGATAGACGGCGCCTGCCAGGTTTACCAGACGATACCTTACACTTTTAAAAACGCTATCGTTTCCAGATTGAAGATCATGTCCGACCTGGATATTTCTGAAAAACGGCTTCCGCAGGACGGAAAGATCAAATTCAAAAAATTCGCACCCCTTGATATTGAGCTCCGTGTCGCGACTATTCCCACTTCCGGCGGAGTCGAGGACGTGGTGATGCGTATCCTGGCTGCCGGTGAGCCGATCCCGCTGGAAAAGATGGGATTGAACGAAAGAAACTACCAGGTTTTTACGGAAATGATTTCAAGACCTTATGGTATAGTACTCGTCGTTGGGCCTACGGGAAGCGGTAAAACAACAACACTCCACGCGGCGCTGCACTATGTAAACAAACCTGAGACAAAGATATGGACCGCTGAAGACCCGGTTGAAATCACCCAGGAAGGTCTCAGGCAGGTCCAGGTGCAGGCCAAGATCGGATTCGATTTTGCGACGGCTATGAGGGCGTTTCTACGTGCCGATCCGGATGTTATAATGGTCGGTGAGATGCGCGACCATGAAACAGTGGCTACGGGTATCGAAGCCTCACTTACAGGTCACCTGGTATTCAGTACCCTCCACACAAACAGCGCCCCCGAGACCATCACCCGTCTCCTTGACATGGGAATGGATCCTTTCAACTTTGCTGATGCCTTGCTGGGTATCCTGGCACAGAGGCTCGTGAGGACATTGTGCAAGGAATGCGCCCAGCCTTATCATCCCACGCAAGAGGAATATGAGGGTTATGTAAGGGCTTATAACGGTGATTTTGAAGCGCTGGGATTCCCTTATAATGACGACCTGATGCTTAAAAAGCCCAATGGATGCGAGAAATGCGGGAAAACGGGCTACAGGGGAAGAACCGGTCTTCATGAGATCCTTACCGGAACTGACGATATGCAGACGAAGATACAGGTCAGGGCCAAGATGGAAGAAATTCGCGAACAGGCGATTAAAGACGGTATGACCACCCTGATACAGGACGGCGTAAGGAAGACTTTCCTCGGCCAGACGGACCTGGTTCAGGTCAGGAAGGTGTGTATGTAATAAGGTTGAAGGTTGAAGGTATAAGGGTAATAAAAGCAAAGAATCAGACTGCCGGGCAATATCCGGCAGTTTTGTTTTTATAACATCTCCAATTTAGTTGAAGAAATTGATCAAAAATATCAACCGGCCTGAAATTTAATGTGATGGATAAAGATCGTACCATGGGGGACTCTTTTTACGAGCGAACTCGTTCCTGGCTAGTTTTACGCACACTGCCTTACGAGGCGGGCGGCGGGCCATCTCAGTCATTGTAATGAATGATTAAGGTGGAATGACCGGAGAAGGTTTCCGCCCGCCTGGCATGCACCTCACGCTATTATCTTGCTGCCAGGGTATTCGCTGTTAAAAAGAGTCCCCCATGGTGCGATCCTGACCAGAGGATATGGAGCTATCTCTATCCTATTTAATATTGATATTTTTGATTATCTGTTATCTTTTCTTCAACTAAATTGGAGAAGAACCTTGTTTTTTTATTTCCGGAGACGCCTTAGGGTTTTTTCATCGAATTTGAACCGGAGCCTGATGAACGGTCCTTTACCCTCATAATCGTCGCCTGCAAGGTCAGCGTCAAAGCTGTCAAAGGAATAACCCAGCGAAAGCCACATCTGATCCACCACCCGGTATCCGATCTCAACAGAACCGCCGTGCAGCCTGGTGTTGATTTTGTGGCTGGTTAACATACGGTATTCCGCCCCGAGGTCGAAGCGATCGGTCAGGTCATACAGGATTCTGGCCGCGACAAGATCAGTATATGAATCAAAGCTGTCTTCTTTTACAAGCTTTCCCGCGTATTTGCCCATCAGCTGCACCCTGGGGTTGAACTGATAATTCCCCTCCACAGACAGGATAAACGAATCCGCATTATATGAAGGTTGCGATCTCGCTCGTTTCTCGTTTTTATATTCTATCTTCCCCAGCGCATTGAAACGGTCGTTATCCATGGGACGAAAGGCCATGCCTGCCATCAAGCGGGAGGTATGATCTTCTCCGGCGACTCCGTTCTTTTCCAGGAAATACCGTTCCCTCAAAAGCAGGCTGTAATCCGGGTGAAGCTTGTGAGACATGGCCACTTCCGCGAGATAGGTATCGTTTCCGTTTTCTGAAATCTCATGCCGGTGCTCTGCCCGCCCGGTGACTTTCAGATCGTCCTGGGGTATATATTCCATCCCGGCGGCGACGGCGTAAGCGTCCGGTTCATTCGCGTTCTTCTTACCGCTCACAGTGCTGAGATATTCGGCGGCAAAGTTGGCCGTCATTCCGTCCGTGATCTGAATCCTGTTCTTCAATCCAGTCGCCTGCTGGGTCATGTCTCTGTCGAAGCCATTGGACAGTCGGTATTCATGGTAGCCAGTCGTGTTCCTGGCAATCGGCGATTCCACGCCGAGAAGGGTACGGGCCTGAGTGCCTTCCTGATACCTCGCGTATTCTTCTCGGATATAAAGGCGGCGGTCTTTGCTGAACTGATAGTTCAGCCCGCCCTGAGATATGGATAATTCCCCTCCTCCCAGTTCCTGTTTGTGGCTGAGCGAGAGGGACAGGTTGGGCAGAAGCGCTCTTTCCACGCCCAGCTTGAGGAACGTCGCCTTATCCGGGTTTTCATAGGCGTTGAGGAAAGGAACTCCGCTGAGCAGTCCACCCGGCGTAAGGGGAACCTTCGCCGGCGCCGCTGTCAGGTTATCTGAAGTTTCACGCGACAGCTCAGCGTTGACCGAGGTCTTGGTGAATTTCTTGCTGGCGCCAATTGAGGCCACGCGGCTCGACGAATCATTGATATTGTCTTTTTCATCAAGATATTTCGCCTTGAAGTTCAGATCCGGCCGGAATTCATAGACCGCATCCATTCCCCATTTGCGCGTTCCCCTGATCGCGCCCATGGCTGAAAGATTGCTGTAATAATCGCTCAGTTCCTGGTAATAGGCGGTCAGGGTCAGATCTTCCAGGGGTTTGCTCTTAAGGTCAAAGGACCAGCCGTCACCCGTTTCGGGAACAAAGGCGCTTCCGTTATCGAAGAGCCCACGGGTGGCGGCATATTCAGCTCTGACGATTGTCTCAAGCGGCAGTCTCAGCGTTATGTCCCCGCCGAATAAACGGTAGTCGCTGATCCCATTCTCCTCCACGATGCCGGTTGTTCCAACTTCCAGCCTATCATTGACTTTAAAAGTGGCGCGGCCGCCGTATATGTAGAATCTGTTCCCATCCTGAAAGCTCTCGTAGGTGGTGACGATGTAGATGGGATTGCCGTCGGAATCATGGCTGGAAACAGGTGCCGTAAAGAGGATGGTTCCCATGTCATAGTCTATGTCGTAATCAGAGCCCCTTGATCTTATCTCCCGGGCAAGGACGCGGTCAGGGTGCGTGCGATCCCTTGTTTCGATGACTACCCGCTCCGATCCTTCAATAATCCTGTTGTTATTCAGGTAATAAAACCCGGAAATTCCCCTTGCAGGGATGGTATCAACAAACTGGCTCTGGTCCGTGTAGCTCCCAAATGTGCGCAGACGCAGCCTGTCCTTATTGACTTCGAACCTGAGACCGTTGAAGGAGCGGTTGTAGGCGCCCAGCTTCGTATCAGTCAGATCTGTCCGGTAATCGCCGTAGAGCAGGCTGGATTTTCCCTTTTCCAGTTTTACATAGAGCTTCTCCCGGGACATCGCTTCATATCCCGTCTTGCTCTCATCTCCGTAGGCAGGGTATTTTTCCTCTGAGTCCAGGCGGGTATCGGATTCGCGGAACAGTTCATCGGTTCGTTCCTTGTTGGAATCGTAGGCGGCGGTGAGGGAAATATCCTTGAAGATCTTTCCTTTTAAAAATACGGCCCCCCGGCCGTCAAGATACGTTTCATCATCATAAAACGCCCTGTCCTTCAGAAAACTGATGTTACCCGATGAAGTGCCATGCCCAAGTACTATCTCTCCAAGGCCGACTACAAGCATCTCCCTCAGGGACGGGACAAAGTAGATCGACGCCGATTCCATCAGGCTGTCTGCCTCTGCATGGATTTTGACCTCCCCGGTCTCCATCGGAGCGATGATCGTAAGGCGTGCGACGCCTTTCTCGCAGAGAACCTGATGGCCATCCATAGACGGGTCCGCGTCCTTTTCCATGATGTCTCCCGCCGTTATTGCGACGGTAATCGTGTTTACATACGGGATCACCCTCCCCTTTTTATCCGCCAGGAAAATCTCCACGTTGATCCTGGACTCCCCGTCCGCCGCCGCCTCTTTCCGGTCAGGGATTATGGCAATCCGCTCCGGGCTGCCCGGGGTCTCCACGGTGATCTGCTTATGACCCCTGGCTATGCCGAAAGAGTCTTTAATTTCCGCCCTGATAAGGTTTTCCTCCCCGGCCCTGAGCCTTATGCCTATAAACTCGTAAATAACGACGCGGCCCTGCTCATGCCTGACCTGCCTGCCGATCTGGCTGTCGTCAATCCTGTCGCCGTTGACGGTGAGGGTCAGTACCGTATCCGTCGAGGTCTTGACCAGAACCCTGGTGCTGTCGCGCTCGATAACCGCATGGTCCAGGGGCTTCAGGATCGCAAGCTCCGGCGTCATGGCGATGATCTGTTCCTCCAGAGGCGCGCCGGGCGCCCCATCAGTTATCTGCCGTTCATCCGGGCTGCTTTCCAGCGTCGCTTCAGGCTCATCATGACATTCCGGGTGTCTCTTCTCGGATTCTTTCATTTCCACGCTGAAATTGGCCTTAAACAGGCCGCCGGGAGTCATGTCAATGAACTGTGAATGGCCTCTCCCCATAAACCGGTTGGAACCGGGTTTAGGCATGAGGCCCTTCGGAAGACTCGTTTCATCGAGACGCAGGACATGCGTCCCGGGGATCACCCCGGCAATTGAGAATCTTCCGCTCTTGTCGGTGATAACGCGCGTGCCGTCCTCGAGATAGAGTACGACATTGGGGAGACCTGTGTCTTTTTTCGCCTGGCCGCCACCGCTATCAATAAAAACACGGCCGATAATCGTCCCCTTGTCTGTGAAAACGCC
>JAFGDF010000070.1 GCA_016932235.1 Deltaproteobacteria bacterium
CAGGAATATTGTAAATTCCTCTATGAGAAGAAAATGGGCACCAGCCCTGTTAACAATGTCGTTGTTTCCGGCCTGGGCCTCAGTCTTGTCCATGAATTTCTTACAGGGCAGGCCCTTGAACCGGCCCGGGTATCGGAACTCCTGACGGAAAAATCTGAAACCCTTCACTGGATGGCCCGTTTCTATGGACGGGCATGTCGTAACTATGCACTGCATGCCCTTGCTCTTGGTGGAGTCTATATCTCAGGAGGGGTCGCCGCAAGGGTTCCGGACCTTGTAACCGATGATGAATTTTCAAGAGAATTCCATCGTTCCGAGACCATGGGACACCTCCTTAAAAATATTCCTGTATTCCTGAACCTGAATGAGGAAAGCGGACTCTGGGGCGGGGCAATGGCTGCCCTCAGCCTGTTTAAAAAATGATGCCTGAAAGACAAACTTCCTTTGTTTGAGATTGAAGCGGCTCCTCACATCCGTTTCTCCGCCTTTCAACTTTAAAGTGCCTTAGCAGCCTTACATGCCATATATATGACTTCTCACATGCGCTCGGAATCGATTGCTCAATCCTCAGCCGTTCTTTCGTCGCGGGCGACTGCTCTATGGACGAAATTTTTTGATTTGCATATTCTTTCCGGGGCTGGAAGCCAATAGTATGAAGTCTATAATATACTATTCCCACTCATTTTCCGTTACAGGCCTTATCCTCAATGCCAGGCCTATAGAAACCAGGCTGAATGCGCAAAAGATAAGCCAGACGAGGAGATAACTCCTAAGGGTGTCAAAAATCCACCCGGCAAAGGTAGGCCCGATGATACCTCCTATGGATGCAAATCCGATAGATATCCCGAGCAACCTTCCGAAATATTCCCTTCCGAAATATTCACTTAAGATAGTCCGGCCGATTACCATGGTTCCTCCGAGCCCGACGGAAAAGAAAAGGAGGAAAGCTATCATCGCCCAGAAATGAGAAACATAACAGAAAGAGAAAAAGCCCAGGCCCATCAATAGGTATACCAGCGCCAGAATGGATCTTTTATCGTATATGTCTCCAAGCCATCCAAACAGCAGGCGGCCGGTAATGCTGATAAAGGGGAATCCCGCTGCGATAATCCCGGCAGTCAGCCTGGATATGCCCACACTGCTCAGGTAAGGTATCACGTGGACTGCAATGGTTGAAACCGCCATCTGTCTCATGACCTCGATTGCGACGAGACTCATAAAAGATTTATGCCTGAGCGCCTTTGTCAGGCCGATTTTAACCTTTACAGGATTTCCGGCAACTGTTTCCTGATTAGATACCGGCAGTCCGTCAGGGAGAAGACCATAATCTTCGGGCCTCTCGCGAAAAACGAAAGACAGGGGGATACAAATCACCATCATCGTTGCGCCCAGGATAATGAGAGTCATGCGCCATTCGCAGGAATCGATAAGCCAGACAACAACAGGAACCATCACACCGCTCGCGCCGTAACCTGAACTCAATATCCCCATTGCTTTGCCGATATTTTTCTTGAACCAGTTGGTCACTGCGGTCATAACTACAATGCCGCCGCAGGATCCGGCGCCGAGGGCCAGTAACAGGAAGGATATATAGAACATGAGGAGCGAATTAGACTGGCTGAACAGGAAGAGGCCGCCGGCAACAATCAGCACACCTGAAAAGACCAGGTTTCTTGTGCCGAAACGGCTGATAAGGAAACCGAGAATTGGAGCGAAGATGGACATCTCAAAGCCGCGAAGGCTGAAGGCAAATGAGACCTGAGTATAGCTCCATCCGAATTCATTAATAAGGGGTTCAAAGTAAGCCGTAAAGCTTGCGAATACGATTCCGCTGATATAGAAGCTCAGAATGGTACTTGCGAATACGATCCACCACCCATAGAATATCTTTTTCATCACAAGATCCCTTGCGAAACGGAAGTTCATTATATTTATAAACAATATTATTGTAAGGCAACCGGCAAGTCAAACAGATACTCGTCCAGGATTCAAAGTTTACGGATTCGTGAAAAGTCCCAAGACTCTATTTTGTGACGTTTCCGCTCACACGGAACTTGTTAAAATTCAAATACTTCTGGATGCTGGATCCCTGGCCCAGACCGGAATCGAAGGACGTTCGGTTTAGCTTTCAGGAGGATCATGTATTTATGATCTGCCTATTACCCTGAAGTCGCACCAGGGCGGGCAGGTCCAGCATGACGTGAAGGGGATTTTTTACGAGTCATCAAAGTTGACACCGGAGGTTAATGCCCATATACTTTTCCGAATTAGTCGATAGATGAGAAGGTTTCAAGGGGGCAAGGATTCCAGGGTTCGAGTGAAATGCTTAAAAATTACAAAGAACTCAAGGTTTGGCAAAAATCCTATCAGCGGAAAAGAAAAACTTGAACCCTTGACCTCTGGTCCCCTTGATAACTTTCTCCCAACTCATTGGGAGAAGAACTATAATGGAAAGGATCCTCTCATGGCACACTACGATCACGTATTCTCACCGATAGTAATAAAGCAAATTGAGTTCAAGAACCGTCTTCAGACGGCCCCACAGGCCACTATGTTCGCTACGCCCCAGGGGCACGTCACACGGGAGCTTATCGAATACTACAGGCCCTATGCCCATGGGGGTTTTGGTATCGTAACAGTCGGGGACAGCGCGATTGATTTCGATTTTGCGCCGGGCCACAACCTGTCTATTAACCTGGGAGAAGATAATGTCATCACCGGGCTAAGCGAACTTGTTGAGGCAATCTCCAGGTATGGTGCGCAGGCTTCAATTGAAATAAGCCATGCGGGCAGAAATGCGAAACCCGATCTCCTGGGCGGTAAAAATACCATAGCACCTTCTCCCATACCTTCGGCCCTTGAACAGATGCTGGCAGAGAGACAGGGAAGAAAAGTCTTTGAAGTTAAGGAGATGGATGAAGAGCTCATATACGAGACGGCCCGGCACTTTAGCGATGCCGCTTTCCGTTGCATGGCCGCCGGATTTAACATGGTTATGCTGCATGGCGCTCACGGACACCTGCTGGCTCAGTTTCTCTCGCCATACTCGAACAAAAGGTCGGACCGATGGGGGGGAAGTCTCGAGAACAGGGCCCGGTTTCCTATGACCGTGCTTGATGCCATGAGAAAGAGATGTGGTCGGAATCTGATTATTGAGTATCGTATCAGCCTTGATGAAAAGGTCGATGGCGGTATGAAACCGGACGAAAGTCTGGAGTTCCTGAAAATGATCCAGGACAGTATAGATATTGTCCATGTATCTGCGGGTCTCCTGGCCAACCCGGATACGGTTCAACACATGATTCAGCCCATATATACGCCACACATGTATAATGTCCATCTGGCGGAACTCGTAAA
>JAFGDF010000071.1 GCA_016932235.1 Deltaproteobacteria bacterium
AGGTTAGATGTTGACATGATATCGATCGATCGATAACATGGAATAAATATCTCGTTTCGAGAAGTCTCCTGTACTTAATCCGGCAGGCTCCAGATAAAATTTTGAGATAAAAAAGCTCGTAAAAATTTATGAAAGCCGTTATCCCCGCGAAGGCGGGAGGCCGGAAGTGTTTAAAATCATTGTATTCCTATCGTAATTTATCCCGTATTCAATACGGCGCAGATATGACAGAAAAAGATCTTTTTGACTATTTGCGAGATCATCAAATTCGCTTCTTAAATTTTCTATTTTTAATATAACTAGTTCGACCCTGATCACACAACACCATTTATTAAGGTATTATGCTCGATTGCTTTATTAAAAAAGAGACTTTTTTTCTTGCTTCATAAGCGTGGAAAGGGGGTGAGATATTTTACAGCATCATAAAGTAGTGCGAAGCAAAATACCCAATAATCCTGATTCCAGATTTACGCGATTCTTGAATAGTGTTCCATAAATTCACCTTTAAACTTTAAAAGGAGGAAGACATGAACGCAAAAAGATTTTTCATACTGTCATTAAGCCTGTGTTTTGTCCTGCTTTTTGTCACTGCACCAATCACATCCGGTGCCGATAAACCCATAATCCTGAAGCTCGCCCCGGGGAACCTGCCCAACGATAAAGCCCTTTTTGGAGGAATTCCGGAATGGAAAAGCGAGATAGAAAAACGTACCCAGGGCCGTGTGAAGATTGATGTCTATTATGGCGGAACCCTGGCCAAAGGGCGAGAGAATATTGACGCCATGCAATCGGATCTGGCCGACGTGATTTTCCCGGCGCCCCACCATCAGCCGGGGAAGCTGCCGCTATATACGATAGGTGATCTGCCGGGCCTCACTAATGATTACTGGGCCAAGGCCAAGGCATTTCATGACCTGGCGATGACTGAAAAACCGTTACTTGATGAATTCGCGAAATTTGGCGGTCATCCTATCGGTTCGGCATATTATCCTCCTGGTGGTTTAATATCAGGGAAACCGATAAAAACCCTGGATGAGATGAAGGGATTAAAGATATCCGCCAGGTTTCCGTCATCAGACCTCATCGCAAAATTTGGAGCCGCTCCCTTATCGATCGCTCCGCCGGAAGAGTATGAAGCCCTGTTAAGGAGAACAGTTGATGCCATTGCCTGTCCGGTGGCCGCAGTGTATGATTTCAAGTTCTGGGAAGTGGCCAAATATTATACCACCTTCAACCTCGGGGATCGCCAGCATGTTCTTCTTATCAATGACAGTTCCTTTGCGAAGCTGACGCCAGCCGACCAGAAGATTATCGATGATTTCGCGGAGGAATACCAGGAGATATCATATAAGGCATGCGCCATAGGTCTTGAGCCAAGAGGAACGGAAGATATGAAGAAAAACGGGGTAAACTTTGTTACCCCTAATTCGTCTGATAAGGCCAAACTCCTGGTAGCCGCAAACGAAGTGGCAGCGGCATGGGTGGATGAAATGACAAAAAAAGGGCTGCCAGGCTTTGCTTTATTTAATCGTTATAAAGAGCTAATAAAGAAGTATGAGGCTATCAGCCCGTATAAATAGTAACCGGGTTAATACCGGATGAATGGTATGCCGGGTTCAGTCCGGCATACCATTTTTGCCTTCGCAATAATTTCGGACAGATAAAGCGGTTTTCGGAATCTAAGAAACAAGGAATATGCCGTATATGATCCCCTTATTTGAGACCGGCCCTTTAGCTTTGGGGTTTCCTTCTTCATAAAAAAGACCATGCCCCTTAATAAACTGGCGGATTAGACGAGGATAAGAGATGGAAGAAAAGACGATGTCCGTAACTCTGGAAAAGGGATTGAAGATAATCAACCAGATAACTGCGACTATCTCCTCGGTAATCATCTTCATAATGATGTTTCTTACCGTGGCAGATGTCACATTGCGCTATCTGTTCAGTAAACCGATAATGTGGAATTTTGACCTGCAGACAGTGCTTGTTGTGGTAGTGGTCTTTCTTGGGATAGGATATGTACAGAACCTGCGCAGGCACGTCAATGTTGATATCCTCTTAAATACTCTCTCCGAGACAAACCAGCTATGGTTCCAGTTTTTTACGGATATCCTGTTTTTATGCTTTTCAGCGCTGGTTGCCTGGCAGGCGGGTCTGTTCGCCCATGAAGCCTTCGTTCTTGATGACTACCTGGACGGCATAGCCCGGATTCCCCTGTGGCCGGCTAAAGGAAGCATGGCGCTGGGCGCCTGTTTTCTCACCCTGACCCTGATATTGAATATATTTGAGGACTTCCGCGGCCTGCTGCGGGTTAGAAGAGCAAATGGATCCGGATGGTATGTAAAATTGTCCACATTAGCGGGGATCTTGGCTCTGATAATCCTATGCACATATTTTGCCCGGATAACTGGGATACAGCCGGTAACTATCGGCGTAATTTCCATAGTCCTGATGCTTTTACTCCTGCTTATCGGAACGCCCATTGCCGCCGCAACCGGGATTATAACCCTGTGGGGCATCTTTATTTTGTCCGGCCCGAACGCCGCGCTGGGAGTGGCAGGAGGTAAACCGTTCGCATATACCCTGTCTTATATAATGTCTGTCATACCCCTGTTTATCATTATGGGCATCTTTGCCGGATTGGCCGGCTTTGCCACCGAAGCCTATGAGTCTGCACGGCGCTGGCTGCAGGGAATCCCCGGCGGACTGATCCATGCCACCATAGCCGGAAGCGCAATGTTTGCGGCAGCTTCCGGGGTTAGTACCGCGTCCGTTGTCACCTTTACCAAACTGGTCTTACCGGAGTTGTATAGACTGGGAGTTGATAAAACCCTGGCGCTGTCTGCTATCTGTTGTTCCGCCACCCTGTCCACGATCATCCCTCCAAGCATTTCCCTGGTGACCTACGCCCTTCTTACCCAGCAATCCGTCGGTAAGATGCTTATTGCCGGTATTATTCCCGGCTTGATACATGCCTTCGCGTATGTGGTTCTGGTTTTTATAAGATGCAAAATAGATCCTTCTCTCATTCCCAGAGGAGGCACATTTTCCTGGAAAGAAAGGTTTGCATCCATCCCGCGCGCATGGGGATTACTTTTCATCGTTATTGTGGTCATGGGCGGGATTTATACAGGCATTTTTACACCGATTGAGGCGGCCGCAATGGGCACTTTTGCGGCCTTTATAGCTTTAATGATTTTAAGAAAGGGCACATTCTCTGCGATAAAAAGCGCGCTTCTTGATTCGGCAACAATGACGAGTTCCATCGTTTTTATCATTATCGGCGGCATGATGTTCGGCAACCTGCTGGCGATATCCCGGCTTCCCGTAATCTTATCCGAATATATAGCAGACCTCAACGTGCCGCCAATGGTTATAGTGATCATAATTATGTTTTTTTATGTCGTTCTTGGTGCATTCTTGGATGCTCTTTCCACTCTTATTATTACCATACCGATAGTCTTTCCTGCCATAACCGCCTTAGGGTATGATCCTATCTGGTTTGGTGTTTTGATTACCATTACCATTGAAATAGCCCTGGTTTCACCGCCTTATGGATTAAACCTCTTCATGATGCAGGCGACAGTGCCGGGCCTGAGGATGGCGGATCTATACCGCGGAGTGATATGGTTCATCGTATTCGATATCCTGACCCTGGCCTTAATGATGGCCTTCCCGGTATTATCATTGTGGCTGCCCAGCATGATGATGGGACGATAAAAACTCCCGAAGACTTTTTTCCTTATCAGCGATCTTTTCTTCCAGCTCCTCGATAATCATTATCTGGTGGGGTGTTACGGAGTGGGCAGGGAGGGCGGCTTCCCTGTCCTTAAGCATATCCTTTAATTCTTGTATTTCCCTTTTAAGTTGTTCAACATTGTTATCCGGCATCTCTTTCCGCCCTCTTGACTTCACCGACAAATTTTTTTACCTTTTCAAAATCCTTCCTGAACCTGATTGGCCTTCCATCTTCACTGAATTGGTTCGTCATGGTACATGAATCGGCCCCTGCGGGCCTGACGTCCATGAGAGCGTCATAAACATTATCCGGAGAAAGTCCCCCGGCTAAAATGACTGGGATAGCGCTTTGTTTTACAAGTTCCCCTGCTATTTTCGGATCACATCTCTTTCCCGTAATTCCTATAAAACCCTCAACCGGCTCCCTGCCGAGCCATGTATCCGTCAGGAAATAGTCGCTCAAAGGTTCCAGTTCTTGCGCTATCTTCATTGTCGGGAAATCCCCTGCCGGATCATTGACAGGCACAGGTATGGATCGCATAAGGCCAATTTCGCTGAACCGTTCCTTTATTTCCGACTGAAACCGGATATATTCATCAAGATCTTTCATGCTTCCCTCTTCATCTGTCAGGCTTTCACAGAAATGGATAAAGTCCGGCCGGTAATAATCCAGGAGCCTGCACATCGTATCCATATCCCTGAATAGAGGAATGATACTGTTCTTTACAGGGGTGCCTACGGACAATTTTATTGCCTCCCGGATATCGCTTTTTTTCCAGTCAGCCTGAGAAAGAATCACGCTTCCGATATGGTCAACGCCCGATTCAATACACTTTTCAGCTTCAAATGGATTCTGGATCTCATAAATCTGCAAGATCATTTGCTTGCCTGTAATAAACTATCTTTTATAAATTCGTTTAAAAAATTTAACTATTTCAAAAACCAGCAGGTATACTCCCGCTCCCCCCAGCACATAAAACCAATCCAACAATGATAATGGAGCAAACCGCAGGAAATCCCTGATAACCGGTGTATGTATGACAGAAAGAATAAGCAGGATCGAGCCTGCTATCGACAAAAGAAGGATCGGGTTTGAAAAAAAGTTCCTGTTGAAAATTGAAGCATGTTCAAACCGGTGTGAGAGGATGTTTATGAACTGGCAAAAGGCTATGGTCAGGTAGGTAATGGTGGTGCCCCTCGCGTAAAGCAGCGGGTTGAAGTTATCTGTCGTGAATATCGTTCCCTGCCGCTCCATGAAAAGGGCAAAATTGGAAAACGCCAGCACACCCATGAGCAAGCCGAAAAAAATCACCTGAACTGAAGTAACCTTGTTCAGGATGTGTACATCAAGATTTCTCGGTGGGGCTTTCATAATACCATCTGAAGCCGGGTCGAACGTAAGGCATGTCAGCGGCATGATCTCCGCGAGCAGATCCACCGCCAATATCTGGATCGCAAGGATAGGAATGGCCCAATCTTTCATGGCGACGGCAGCAAGTCCGAGCAGCACGACAAAAAGCTCTGCCCCGTTCGTTGTCATGGAGGCGAGCACGGTTTTTCTGAGGTTGGCATAGATCGTGCGCCCCTCCCTGACAGCGTCCACAAGAGTTGGAAAGGCATCGTCAAGCAGGACCAGTTCGGAGGCCTCTTTGGCGACATCCGTGCCGATTTTTCCCATGGCAACTCCGATATCCGCCTTTCTTAATGCAGGCGCGTCATTAACACCATCCCCTGTAACGGCCACAACCTCTCCATTCTTTCCAAGGATTTCAACTATCCGCAGTTTATCTTCAGGATCAACACGGGAGAAGATTATAGACTCCTCTTTTGACATGATACCCGCAAGACTTTTGTCATCCATTTCCTTTAACTCACGACCGGTGACCACGGGCGACGGCCGTCCTGATTCGGACAGGCCTATGTCCATCCCTATCGCCTGAGCGGTAATCGCATGGTCACCCGTCATAATGAACGTCCTGATTCCAGCGCCATGGCACTCGGCAATTGCCTCTCCGACACCTTCCCTTGGCGGATCAGTCATGCCGATCAGGCCAAGGAAAATCACGTCCTTTTCGACATCATCCGGCATATAATCCTTTCCGGTTTCTTCAAGAGGGCGATAAGCAACGGCAAGAACGCGAAGCGCTTTCTTTGAAAACTCCTCATTGATAGCATTGACAGCATTGCGATCTTCATCACTGATGGGTTCAGCATTGCCGTCCCGATAGATGAACTTTGTTATTGAGAGCACATTTCCAGGCGCGCCTTTCATGGCAAGCTGATTCCGGTTTCCGAAGCTTCTGACAGAACTCATGAGCTTTCGTTCAGAATCGAACGGGAACTCCTGTAACTCGGGATTTTCTTCATCTTCTTTGGGTGAGCGCGTGCCTATTTTAGTGGACATGGTCACCAGTGCCGCCTCGGTCGGATCACCTACAGGGTACCACCCCTCATGATCTTCATCCGGTCCATGAATTTCAGCGTTGGAGGCCATTGTTGCCGCATCCATCATGATCTCTATCTCATTAATGCCATCCCGGCCAAGTGGATTCCCTTCTTCTCCAAGAATGTCGCCCTTTGGCTCGTACCCTGTTCCTGTCATAGTATAATGTTTGCCGTTGAACCATATCGCGGTGACGGTCATTTCATTCTTTGTCAGGGTTCCGGTCTTATCAGTGCTGATAACACTGGTGGATCCAAGCGTCTCCACGGAAGGGAGGCTTCGCACCACGGCATTCTTCGCCGCGAGTCTTTTGCTTGTCGTTGAAAGCGCCACAGTGACCTGTGCGGGCAAGGCCTGCGGAACAAGGGCGACCGCGATTCCGAGCGCGAAAACCATGCTGGTGAAGAAGCTGAAGCCCTGCCAGAGGGAAACCGCGAAAAGTATCCCGCCTATGATAACAACAGCGATAGTCAGCCACCGGGCAAGACTTCCCAGTTCAAGCTCGAGCGGGGATTCAGCTTCGGAGGTTGATTCGGTCATTCCGGCAATTTTGCCCATCTCTGTTTCCATGCCCGTCCGGACAACAACTCCGGTGGCGCTGCCCGAAGTTACCGTAGTGCCCATGAAGGCCATATTGTCACGGTCGCCGATCACGCAGTCCTCGTTTATAACCGTGCTGTTCTTCCCCTGGGGCATGGATTCGCCCGTAAGGGCAAAATCCTCTGTTCGAAGGTCGAAGGACTCGATAATGCGGATATCCGCCGGAACCTTGTCACCTGCCTCCATCTGGACGATGTCACCCGGGACAAGCTGGCCCTGCTGAACCTCCTTGAGTTCTCCCCCCCTTATTGCCCTCGCAGGCGATTTGATGAGATTTTTAAGGCTTTCAAGTATCCGGCTGACCTTGTACTCCTGCACAAATCCTACGATTGCATTTATTACGACGATAATAATCATGACGATTCCATCCCGGAAACTGCCGATAATAAATGATATTACAGCGGCCACGATCAAAACAATGACGAGAAGATCCTTGAATTGAGAAAGAAACAGCATCCATTTCGGCACCTCGATCTTCGCGGTAAGCTCGTTTTTTCCGTACCGATCTATACGGCGATCAGCCTCTTCCAGCGTCAATCCATTTACTGTGGTGTCAAGATCATCAAGAACCTCCTGAACCTTCATCCTGTAATATTTCTTCTCATCCATCCTGTTCTCCATTTTCATTGTCTGCTATGAGATTCAAAAACCGGCGCTGATAAGTTCTTTTTTTCTTTTGTTTTGGTCGGGACTGTCAAGATATAGATTTTCGCAGGTAGATTCAACACATTTATTTTATAACAAGTCACATGTTCTCCTTCAATGGGATGACTTTACCAGGAACATCCGGCTTGATTTGCGCAAATGGGGGTATTTCCCTCCTTCCAAAGGCGAGACTTTGTTTTTTACATTTTTCGATGCAGTCTCCACACGCTATACACTCGGTACTGCTATATACCTGCCCTTTGTCAATAGCCTGCATGTTACAGGCTGAAATGCACCGGCCGCATTCATTGCACGAATTCTGCCTGCGTATCAGCAAGGCCCCGGGCAGTTTAGCGATCAATCCGGTTAACAAGCCCACGGGGCATGCGGCCCGGCAGAATGGTCGATAAATAAACAGCGAAGAAATGATCAGAACTGCCAGCAGCACCCATGAGGTCGTGCTGGATGCCAACATGTTGAAAGCGGTTTTGAATGGATCAATATGACAGAAAAGATTCTCTTTCATAATGATGAGCTGAATGATCAAGGCGGCAAAGAGCACATAGCGAATCCTGTTCATGATGTTCTGCATCCGCACACTTTTTAAAAACCGGATCTTGCTGGTTTTAAATATGAATTCCTGCAGTGCCCCCAAATGACATATCCATCCGCACCATATCCTTCCAAAAAAATAGGCTGTCAGGAGAATGATCAGAAACCACACCACATTAATGATTTTCACGTCCATCCCGAGGCCGAGCAGGATCAGATTCTGGAACCCAGAGATGACACAGGGGCAGCCACCGTTATAGAAACCGAAATAGCCGAGAGACGCCAACAGAAAAAGATGCCGTGTGAAACGAAATCTTTCATGCCTTGCCGCCAATGCAGCCAGGAATATCCCCAAAACAGAGATCAGAGGGATACTGAACGATACAGGGGCTTTTTTTTCCTCAGGCATATTCTCCGACTCCGGCGGGAAGTCAACCTTATTTACCGGCTGAAAATTACTTGTATCAAGCGGTGAGAAAATCAGTTCATTATCCGCCGCAGGGCCTGTTATCGGCACAAGAACCAGGAACAGGAATAATAAAACGGCCGCAACATGTCCCCTTGCATTTGTCTGTCTTTTATTCATGGTTGTCATCATAATTCTCCATCACGCACTAAAACTTCTTCAGTTTATGCAGCTTAATCCGCAACAATTTTCAATGAATCATATCCGCCTTCCTTTTCACATGTCCTCAGCACATGGAAAACGGATTCCCCGCTTTCTGAATCAATAATTTTAACCTTGATTAAACGTTCAAAGTAATTGGCAGATTTCTCCTCCCAGTTTGTCGCCCCTATCACTTCCAAATTTTCCGCCTTGTAGGTGGTCGCATCTATGCCTTCAGGGCAATTCCTGTGGGTGAGGAACACACCGATCTTCAGGATCACTTCATCATTGACTTTATAAACATCCTTGGTTTTATCCATATAATCGACCGTAATTTCACATGCATCAGACACCCCTGAAAAAGATAATAACAGCAGGAAGGTCCCGAATGCCATTATCCAGATTCTTTTTATTTTTTTCATGATTTCCTCCATACCTTAATATTCAACACTATCCAAAATGAACTTCTAAATGATCCGGAGTTATCCCACGCCGAACATTCCGGCATGAGATAACCGTTTTGCCGGGAATAATCCCCCGTCATTTCATATCAGGCAGATTACCGAGGCTTCCAAAGCCTTTGCTATCCGCGGGCCTTGAAGCTTTTTTACTGAAGCTGGTGCCTGCCCAGGCCGGTCGGCCCGTCTCATCCCTAAGGGTGATCGACTGCCCTTCGGTTTCTATCTCCATAACACCAACATCGGTGTTGTGTACGGAACCCTTTACTCTCGCAATGCTGTTCTCTTCCATCACAAATTTATGATAATCCCTGAATGAAGATGGTCCCATGTGAAGAGCATAGGTGATATCACCCACTTTAAGAGCCCATTCTTCCGTATTCAGCTTAATTAGAGAACCTTCAAGCGTCGATACCTTACCAATCCTGACAAAATCCCTTCCCTTGAGGTCTCCCGCAAAACCCTGTTGATATATCATGCCAACAGCCATTAACACCGCGATAAAAGTCACCATATAAAACTTTATATTCTTTCTATTAAACATGATTAGTACCTCCTTTATCCTTTCTATGATGTATATTTTGATACTCATTGCCTCTTACCCATTTATACGCATGAGGGGTCTTTTTTCTTTCAATTTCTCTCCATAAAAAAAGGCAACATGTTTTGTTGCCGCCCTGTTTTGACTGACCGTTCCAATTATTTCTAAATAAACGCACAGGCCTGCTCATCCGAAAAAAGCGTGGCTTTTCAGAAGATTATTCAGATCTTCGAATAAATGTTTAAATATGCAGCGTGTCGGTAGATATCCTGGAAGGAGAGATCATGTAAAAACGCGTAGGATACAGGGATAGCGTATTTGTAATTAATAAATCTTAATTCAGTCAAGACTCCTTTTATTTCCTCTTAAATCGCGACTCTTAGCCTGTTGTTTCTTTCTGTCCCCCGGTCTAATTTCCTTTGCCACAAACCGGTTTTCTCCACCTCTTTCCCCTATTATCTTGATTTTGAGGTCTTCACGGGGAACGAGGTTCCCTCGCCAGATGGTATCGGAGATATCAATGGTCCATTCATTGCCGACTAAATCTTCAAGAAGCACAGAGCGCTCGGAAATTACTGTTACAATCCTTCCGGCAAGCAATCCCTGATCCGGTGAGACCCATACTTTCTGTTTGTGTTCCGATAGAACCCGATAGAATGACACCTTGTTGTAAAAAACAGATTCAATATGTTTCGGTAAACCAGTGCTATAAATTAGGCTACCGCCGATAATCGATAACACGATACTGCCCAAAACCACCCAGAAGGCCCAAAAACGGTACCCTCGTTCCGTGCGACGGAAATAGCTGTATGCCAAAAGAGAGAAACCTATCAGGAAAAGGAGCCAGAAATAGGGGACGATTAACAGTAAAAATGCCGATAAATTATCGGTGAAGTATTGATAAAGATCCCATTCGGCATGCCTTATCTGGAAAATAACTATACCTGCTGAAATGCTTCCCAGAAGTATGGAAATAAAAAAGATCGTCCAGATTACCGAACGTCTGAAAACAAAATGCCATCTGGGATAAGGACGTAATTGCCTTTGTCTTATTTCCTTTAAAACCTGTTTGCTTACATCACTCATGGTTATGCAGTACTCCCTCATAGTTACTTCTTTGCATGATTTTTTTGAAGTTCGACTTTGCCCTATTAATAAGGGTTGCCACAGACCCTGGAGGTTTCTTCAGAATATCACTTATCTCATCATAACTCTGTTCTTCAAGATAACGAAGAACCAGAACCTCACGATATTTGGGAGGAAGTTCAGCAAAAATCCGCCTGATAATCTCAACCTTTTCCCTAGATATATGCTCTTCCTCAATGTCAAGCGTATCAGCCAGAAGATTCATCAGACTCTCGTGATCCGGTCCATCAATATCCAGGCTGAGAGCCTCTAACGCCTTCCTGTTTTTCCTTAAATAACTGATCATTTCATTATGAGCGATCCGATAAATCCAGCTTGAAAATTTAAAATTTTTGTTGAAACCATGCAAGTTTTTATAGACCTTGATGAATACCTCCTGAAGGATATCCTCTGCGCTTTCACGGTTAATGTTCGCTATTCGCCTGATATAAGAATCTATTTTCTTCTCATACCTCTTCATCAGATAATAGAAGTTATTATCATCTTTCAAAGACAGATCGACCAACTGATCGTCTGTTAAATTTTCGGAATCTATCATTGCCGTTAGCAAATTAGAAAGTACATTTTAAAAGATTTTACAGATTTTCCATGCTCCAGAGGATGCCGGACTTTATCCGGCAGCCTCCTGGTTCAATAAATCAATGATTTGGAAATCCCTGATCCACCATCAAGGCGCCATCTGCTGCGTTGCCTGTGATCGCTCCTCCTTGCGGCGTATTACTTATACGTCTCAGTCGTCG
>JAFGDF010000072.1 GCA_016932235.1 Deltaproteobacteria bacterium
CTTTTGGTTTATTGAAAAATAGACCTTTTTCAGACTGATAACTGCTGGATATCGATGATATGGCGCTCAGCCCCCAATCGACATAAAACTTTTTAGAAGTGATAATACCCAGGTATATTATATACTGTACGTAGTCACCCAGTTCATCGACAGCGCAGTCATGATCGGAAACCTTTCCGTTCTGAACATCTGCCGCTTCAAATATTGCCCCGTCCATGGATGCATATCTGTTTATAATAAGGTCTGCAAGAAGACAGGCTTCGTCGGACAGCGTTTCAAAAGAGATATATTTTTCAACCATCTTTTTCCAGACGACAGATAAAGAGGACCTGTTCTCCTAGGATTTTTGCAAGGCCGATGGTTTTTAAAAAAAGTTCGGCGATGGAAAAGATGAACCTGAGAAGATTCGCAGCTGTGGAGTAAAGCCTTTTCGACCTTATCCATTCGGAGGTTTCCAGACGATGGCCAGGGAGACAGAACAGACCGAAACTTTTGATAATTTTAAAATCATACTTGTGAAGAAGCCTTTTTACCTCTCCCCTGGAGCGCAGTTTCCAGGGGCCGAGGTTTCTGAGCGTGCCAAAGAATATATCATCTATTCCATTTTTCCTGAGAAAAAAACGGACAATAAGGTCATAAAGACCGAACCAGGAATACCGGTTTCTGAAGAGTATTATTAATAATATGCCATGGCTCGATTCCGCCAGCTTTGTCATGTGAAGTTCGATCGTTTTTTCCGGCATATGTTCCAACCGGTTAAGCAGCAGGAAATTTGAATAGCCCTTTATGTCCTCACGAATAATATCATTTGATATCCGGTGGCCGCTTTTTTCCATGGCAGGCTCAAACATTATGGCGGCGTTATAAATGTCCTGAGAAGTAAAATGATGGGCAACAAGTTCCCGGGCCTTTTCCAGGCCTGAGGTCAACGATCCGCTCAGGGTATATATTTCAAGAGTCTTACCATTCTTAATAAAGGGAGATATAAGGCGGGGGATTTCCTGTTTTTCATCCTCGGTATATTTTTCAAGGGCATAGCCCCGCCGGGCAAAGCGTTCCTGCCAGTTCAGGATATCCTTCCATCTCCAATCAGAAAGAAAGGTTGTCCCCGGAATAATATCATCGGACATAAATTCATTGAAAGATAAGAAAGATTCCACCGGACTTCTTGCAGGCGGCTCAGGGACCTCTTTCGGGTATCCAACCTCGATGAGGGCCAGGACCCTGTATATATCCGGCATATGTAAGACATCTCTTATCCCGGCCTCATCCTTGAAATTGCATACCCACAATGTGCCAAGCCCCTCAGAATGTGCCAGGAGCAGAAAATTCTGTATTAAGGCCGCAAGGGATTGGTAATTGGCATAATTTTCCCTGGTAACATTCCTGTTATAGGCAGCCACGATCACTGTGGGAGCGCTGAGGATTTGCCTGTTGGCCTTTCCTTTCCGGACGATCCTTTTTTTAATCTCGTCATCGTCCACAACAATAAATTTCCAGGCCTGGAGATTACAGGAACTTGGGGCATAGGATGCCAGAGACAGCAACTCCATGATTTTTTCTCCGGGCACCCTTTCGGGTCTATACAGCCTGATGCTCCTTCTGCCTTTAATCAGGGTTTTCAGGGAGTTATGATTCATGTTGACCTTTCAAAAGGCGCTGAGGATGTCTTCTTACGGGCGACAATCCTGTAGGAAGGTGCAAAAGCGGATGGACCGTTCATTTTTCTTGTAAAAAGATGATCAATAGACATACAGATATGCTTTACAGGCTTTTCCAGACATTTAAGCCCTATTCTCTTAAAGATCTGGACCCAGGCTGTCCCGATAATCGTGAAGACCCACAGGGGATTATCAAAGGAGACTATATCAAAGTTCCTTAAAAGCCGTCTAAGCCCTAAGGGGGTGTATCGATAGAGGTCATCACCATGAAAGGGATGCATGAAAGGGACCCAGATAATAAACAAGCCTTTATGTTTCAAGACCCGGTAGGATTCAGTGATCACCTTTGACGGATCGGCAAAATGTTCCAGGGTATCCTTGCTGATCAACAGGTCCAGCGCCTGGTTTTTAAAGGGGAGGTCATGGGCATCGCTTACAATGGAAACATCTCTGTTTTTAACCGGCCTGTTCTCCAGATTAATATATTGATACCCAAGTTTTTCAAGAGGGGCTCTAAGGAGACCTTTGCCGCCTCCCAGGTCAAGGGCGATACCTTTCCCCCTTGGTATTCTCTCAACAATGTACTGGATATCCGAACTCATTCTTAAATACCATGTTTATCTCGTTTAAAGCGGGGTTTCTAAAGCGGATTTAATTGTTCAGGATAATGTTTATCCTGTCTGCGCCACCTATATCCCAGGATTTCAGACAGGGGTATTTCCGGGCTTGCTCCATTGAACGTAACCTCATTCCAGAGGGCGAGACCAAGGAGGTTGAGATACATGAGTCCTGGATGTTTTATCATGCGGTCAAGGTGAGGAAGATGCCGGACTTTGAATATTTTTCCTATTATTGACGATGAAGACAGGTATCTGATAACCGCCTCTCTGAACGGGCCTGAGATAATCCTGTCCCAGGGTATGATACAGGCGCCGCGATTGCCTTTATAGATGTTGTCATGAACAAGAGGTTTAAAGGCTTCCCTGAGCACGTATTTATTCCAGTTATCCATTGCCCTTATCCTGTCAGGGACCAGGAGATTAAGTTCCGCGTAATCCTTATTGTAATAGGTAATAATCGCATCCAGAAGATTATTCCGACAAATCTGATGGGCGCCTGAAACCTGATGATACATGTGTACTATTTTAAAATCTACTTCTATCAGGTGTCCGACAATGTGATCTGTACCATCATACAATATATTCGAGATCCTTTTAAGTATATCATGTTCCCTTCCAAGGTCGACAAATTCCTGTCTAAAAAGCCTTTTCTCCTGGTAGTATCTGGGCTTTTTGCAGACTCGAAAATATCGTTCAGCCATTCGGGCTTCTATTGGCTTCCTCTGCCATATTAGACGGCTGGTCGCCCCCACGGCATAGCGATGCTGTGGTAATGTTTTAAGAAACCATATCAGGGGATCGACGATAAGAGCTGGAAGTCTCCCTCCCTCTTTATTAAAGAAAAGTCGACAATATCCTGCGTTCCCGAAGATGAGATCAGCTCCAAAACCCCATAAAACGCATTCACCACCCTCATCGTGCACTCTTTTGGAAATCTGATGATTCATAAAGGTGCTGGCCGACCGGAAAGGCTGAGCCACACTGCCCATAACGAGCGGAAAATCCTCCAGATCAGATGCGCATGGGTATATTTCTATATGACGGCTATTGTTAAAGCGCGCTGATTCTCTTGCCCTTGGCAGATCAGGCGAATCAGGCCCGGATGGGCCGATAGTTACAGCTATGATCTCCCCGTCAAAGACCTTTCTGGCTGCGCCCAGTATTGCAGCCGAGTCCATCCCACCCGATAGCCCGACCCCAAGTCTCCTATATGGTGATATCTCTTGGGAAACCTTGTCGATAAAACAGTGCCTGATCTCTTGAACCAGGGATTCAACCTCCTTTTCAACTTTATCAGATCGCTCCCTTAGCACCTTTAAGGGGCTCCAGTAGGAAAATCTTTTCCATTCTCCATGTGAATTTAGGCATACGTATTCACCGGTGACATTTGTAAAGATATTTTTATAAAGGGTTTCAGGGGGAGTGGTGGCGCCAGTGGCAAAGCGATCCCAGATCGGGCCCATGTTTAAATCAGGTTTTATACCGGTCACCTTCAGGAAAAATGGCAGATGAGTAAAAAAAGAGATCGGTTTTTCCGCAAACCAGTAGATCTCTCCTCGATCGAACCTGTCAGTTCCGAGCATGCACCGATCTTTTTTATGATCGAATACCAAAAGGGAAAAATCTCCTTCCAGCTCCCTAAAAATACGATCGATATCTCCATTCTTTTCATAGATATCCATCAAATTGTTTAAAATCGATGGAAGGTCAATGCTCCCATAGACACGTCCATGAAAGGCCAGAGTAGTCTCCTCGCGAGCGATTATATGGAATCTGGGTCCTGGATAGTCAGCAAAAAGTTGAAACCCTTTTCTCTTCACCAGAGGAGTTTCCTTTGCCAGCGTATCAGGAACCGTATCTGAGAGAAAGCCGTAAAACATCAATATAATTAATCTATATCCGGTTTCTCGGCTAACCAGTTCAAGTTTTTCCAGCCGGCATCGCCACTCATAACTACAATCTTGCCATTCTCCATGTCTTCGGCGATCTTAAGGGCGGCATGCACGATGGCGCCTGTCTGGAAACCTAAAAAAAGGCCTTCCTTGGCGGCGAGATCGAATACCCTCTGTCTTGCCTGTTCAAAACTGACACGAATAATATCCTCAAAAAAGTCCATCTTTCCCTCTACATAGGGAGGTATCCAGTGCTCTTCTTCAAGATTTCTCAGACCAGGAAGCCTTGTTTTGATCTCTCCAGTGACGGCATAGGCCTTAATCTTCGGATTATGCTCTTTTAACTTTTCAGAGATCCCTAAAAGGCTTGCCCCTGATCCTAAAGAAGCGATAAAAACATCCACATCCGGCAGGTCATTAATTATCTCCTGTCCTGTTGTATTGTAATGGGCTGTGGGATTATTGGGGTCTCTGAACTGATCAAGAAATACGTAGTTGTCATTTTCCTCAGCCAGTTTTCTCGCGTGTTCGGAACACATTATCGTATTGCCGTTAATAAGGATGAGCTCAGCTCCAAGCATACGTAAGACTACCTTCTTCTCCTCACTTGTAGTATTCGCCAGTACCATAGTTGAAGGAATTCCAAACCTTGCCGCTACCATTACCATCGCAGAGGCCATATTCCCTGAGGAAGCCTCAATAAGCCTTTTCTCAGGGGTAAGGATGCCTTTGTCGATTGCCGCTTTAATCATATTGTAAGCGGGCCTGTCCTTATGGGATCCTGTGGGATTATTTCCCTCCAGCTTGATAAAAAGCTTAACCTTTTTATTTGGGACCATATTCTGGGTCTCATAGAGCGGAGTGTTTCCGATCAGATCCAAGACACTATGAAAGATCATTTATCTCTCCTTTCTTGCATATCTATCCAGTCTTTTCCATTTTTCATTTTAATAAGTATCATGTAAATTGTTTCGGTTAATCTCGTTAAAGAATGATATTTCATAACAATTTCTCTCATGATCCGCCCAATCTCCTCGCGTTTATCCTTTTGGAGAAACATTATGCCTTTAATCTTTTTTGCCATTTCTTCAGGAGAACCGGATTCAAATATGATTTCGGCTTCCAGATTTTCAGGCAGATAACTGTTAAAGGTCGTTGTCGCCATTACAACCGGTAAGCCTACGCTCATTGCTTCAAGTACCGCCTTATCAGTACCCCCGGTCTCCTGCTGCGAGACAAACAGGTCAAATCCATGGAGCAGGGATGGCACCTCCCAGTTATTTACCGGGTCATGGAATTTTACAAATTGTTCTAAACCCTTCTCCCTTACTCTGCCCCTCACCATTTTAAAATAACTCAGTTCCATTAAATTTTGACAAAGGCCGTAAGAATGAAGTTCAGGAGGCTTTAAAACCGTGGAAACAATTATCTCAAGCGCGTCGATAAGCACTTCAAGTTTTTTGACAGGGGAATATCGTCCCACGTAACCTATTATGAATCTTTCTCTGTCAGTCCGGATCTTGCCTGCAGGTCTGAATGATTGTGTGTCAATGCCATGACCGGTAACGAGAAATTTATTACTTTTAAGCCGGAAACTGTCTTTTGATGAGCTGATAACCCCGTTTGCCCACAAATGACATATCCGTAACCAGGGGGTTATATTTTGATGACAGTACCATACAAGGACAGGTTTTCCGAGCAGCCTGGCAATCCAGCTTACAAGAGCGCCGCTTACAACCGCCTGATGAATAAAGACAGAGTGGATCTTTTTAAAAAGGAGGATCTTGATAAAGAGATAATATAGACGGATCAATCTGAGTATCCTGTTATCATCGGGATGAAGGGAAAGGCTATCAACTGAAACATTCTCCGGGAGATCCAATCTCCCTTTATGCACTGTTATAACCATTATCTGATTGAATTTGCCGGAAAGTGACTGCAGCCACCTTGTTGTAACGGCCTGTGTGGGATGATCTGCGTCCACTCGAATATTAAGGACAAGGAGGTTCATCCCGGATTTTTCTCCAGGATAAAATTATTGAGGACAAGGACGTCAAGCCCCGAGCCGGCGAAACACTTGATCGCATCTATTGGCGCATCTACGATCGGCTCGCCTTTTATATTAAAAGATGTGTTAAGTATAACCGGCACGCCCGTCTTTTCACCAAAACGTTTTATCATTTCATAATAGGCGACGTTTATGTCCCGTCTTACCATTTGTGGTCTTGTTGTTCCGTCCTTGTGGACTACCGCAGGAATAATATCTTTCTTCTCTTTTTTTACCTTGAAGGTATAGAGCATAAAAGGAGAATAGAAACTATTTTCCAGGTAATCGTCCGCTGCCTCTTCGAGAATCGATGGCGCGAAAGGTCGCCATTCATCACGATACTTAATAATGTCATTTACCTTGTCCTGCATCTCACTCTTTCTCGGATCGGCTATGATTGAACGGTTGCCGAGCGCCCTGGGACCCCATTCTGCTTTTCCTCTGAACCAGGCAATAATCTTTTGATCTTCCAGCATTTTGGAAACGACTTCCGGGATATGTTCATCACTGCAATAAGAATATTTACACCGCACAGCATCAAGTATTTTTTTGCATTCATCATTTGAGAATTCTCTTCCCCAATAGACATGCGTAAGCCGCCTGTTTTCAATCCTCCCGCCCTCCTGTTTATAGGCTAAAAACGCCGCACCAAGGGCACAACCTCCATCTCCGGCATTGGGATGGACATAGACATTCTCGAAAAGATTTGACCTGGCGATTTTCCCGTTCATTGTAGCATTCAGGGCAACACCACCGGACAGACAGAGATTTTTTGAGGAGGTTTCAGCCCCGGCCTGTTCCAATATCTTAAAGGCCATTCTCTCGAGGATATCCTGGACATCAGAGGCTATCTGGACGTGACCCTGTGAGATGGGTTCGCCTAAAAGCCTCTGAGGGCCCAGCCTCCTGAGAAGTTCTTTGCCAAAATAGTAAACAGGCCTGTTAATCTTGTCCCAGTGAACTCTAAGGTTATCTATATCGACTGAAAAATCAAGGGATCCTTTTGGCCTGCCATAGGAAGCAAGTCCCATCAAAGAGCCTTCATCACTCAGGTTCACATAGCGCTGGAATATTTTGTAAAGGGCCCCCATGGACATTCGCGAGAAGGGGATGGAGTTCAATATCCGGATATCCTGACCTTTTCCAACAGCGGTCATGACGGAAAGGAGATCCCCTCCTGAATCCCAGGCGACCAGAAGGGTTTCGGAAAATCCTGATGTATAGAAAGCGCTGGCCAGATGACATAGATGATGGTTGATAAATATAACGGGTGGATTTTTTAGTCGAAAATGGCGGAAAAAATTCTGTTTAAGGTAATTTTCCGCCCTCTTTTTACGGGAAAGGACTTCGGAGGCTGTGATATTAAGCCTGGCCTGACCAAGCATATCGTCAAGGGCATGGGCCATCTTTCTGAGGGACGAGTGCTTCCCCTTTTTCCATACTTCCACCGCTGAATCGGGATCAGAGTACCATCCAATGTAGTCGACATCTTCTATCTGTATCCCTGCTTGGTCAAGACAGTAATTGATCGCCATCACGGGAAATCTGCCAGGGGATTTCTTGATCCTGTTGAAACGCTCTTCTGCGGCAAGGGCGACTATTTTACCCTCATGCAACAGCGCGGCGCTTGGATCATGCCCCATTCCTTCACTACCGTAAATACAGCTTATTCCAAGTACATATCCGGTTCTCTTCTTAATAACCATCTATATTTTCACCTTTCCTGACACCTTTAAAATTGTCTATATATCATAAGGCCTTCAACTCAGCGCCGCCGGCAATCGTTTTTTTTGGACTATGCTTATCAATTCTTTTTTGAGCACAAACCCATTCAAAATAGAAACAAGGACGTAGGTTATTAATGCCAGAGGGAAGATAACAAAAAGAAGGATCCATATATCATCTGTAACAAACCTCATCGTGGCAATAAATAATAAGACCATGGGAAATGCGGATGTGGCGGCTTTAATAATAAGCAACCAATCAAATGAATGATTTAATAAATGTTTTATGTAATGACTGGAAACAGCAAACATCAAGAAATAAGCGATAAGAGTGGATAGGGCAGCTCCGTTCATGCCGTAGAGGGGAATTAGAATAATATTTCCGGCCAGGTTAAACAGGCTGCTGACTATGGTCATTTTTGTTATCTTTAAGGGATGACCTGAGCCAATAATGACATTCGTGTTAATTATGGTAAGTCCATGGAGCAGGGACCCGAAAACAAGTATCCGCACAACCATGCTGCCTTCCTCGTATATTTTTCCAAAAAAGAGATCCATAAGCCCCTCGCTGAGCAGAAAAAATAGGACCGCCATCGGCATGAGCAGAAAAAGGGTTAGTCTTTGAATAGAGGCCAGAATCCTCCGGGGCTCATCATGGCCGCCTGAAAGGGACCATTCAGATGAATAGGGGAGCATCATTTTCCCTATTGAACTCCCGAATATCATAAAGAGTCTGGCAAATGGCTGCGCGGCGCTGTAGAGCCCCACCTGGGTAAGACCCTGTAAATAGGTTAGTATAATAATATCGAGTCTGCCTAAAACCCTGTTTACGAGGGGGCTGGTAATTGCTTTTAACCCGAATCCGAGTAACAGTTTGAAACCATCGCAAGTCAGAGACGATTTGGTCTCGATATAGGGAAACGTCTTAAGCATTATTATGATTAATGCAGAGAGCGCGATGCCTTCCGCGCTTGCCCTTATGGAACATAAGATGGATATATCGAGGGTTCTCAAGGGCAGTAAAAGGACCAAGGTTATTAATGGAATAAACACCTCATGAAAGGATATAAGAACCGTTTTTTTAAGACCATGGAAAAAAGAAGTGAAAACACCTGCCAGAGCGCCTGTCACAAAATAGATAAGCATGATTCGGAAAGGACCGGAAGCCCCGGGGGCATGAAAAAATTTTTCTTCAATAACGCCGGCAAGTAAGAAGAAGGGAATTAATAGAATTGCTGAAGTCCCGAGAGACAGGAGTATTCCCCAGTTCAATGCCTCTTTAATCCTTTGGAGTTCGCCTTTCTTATTAAAGATAGGAACGAACCGGGTGATGGCCCTGCTGAAACCGAGATTTTTCAGTGGACCTATCGGCGCGAGAAAGCCGATTATAGCGTAGAACAGCCCGAAATCTTCAATCGCAAGTCTCCTTGCCAGGACCATTCTCACAAAAAAACTTAGCAAGGCCCCCGCCATAGTCATGACAAAAATTATTGCAGAGCCTTTGAAAATATTATTTAATACTTTTTTCATCGATTGAAGATAGGGTCAGGTATGTTCAAGCCCCAGCTCGAGGCTTATGCCATTTACAATCTGTTCTATGTTATCGGGTGACAGGGATGAGTTATTTGTATAAATAGGAGAAAGAGGAACGCCTTCATGGGTTCCCTGAATATGGGCGGAGACATATTTAAGTGTCAACTCGCGGTCGGGCCTGTAATTAAATATTGCCTCTCTCAGAAATAAAGGGAGGTCTGTAATATTATCGACGTGCATCACCTGGTCAAAGTAATTATAGAATACCCTGCCGAATGTGATTACAGGCTTGCCCAGTATAATACCTTCCCAGCCTACAGTGCCGGATATGGTGATAACCGCGGAACAGTTTCTCACCAGCTCCTGACTGTTAAGGGATATCTTAAGCATCCTTACATTCGGCCTGCTGATGAGGTCCCTGTAGTATTTCAGGGGGAGGTTACCGAAATCATTATGGTGGGGTTTTACGTAAACAGAGTATCCAATGGGAAGGGATTTTGCGATAACCTCAATAAGATACCGCTGGTCCATAAAGAATGGTGATTTAACATATGTTGAGGCTTCCGGCTGTTTGCTTAATAAAAACAGGACATATCTATCCCCTTCGACCGGTTTCTGGAAAAGCTTATTGCCGGCCAGGAACTGTTTTTTTATAATGGTTTTTACTCTCTGAGCAGCATAATGAAAAGGGCTCCAGAAGCTATGTTTTCTGAAACTCATCCGGGCAGTACCATACCTGAAGCTGTTTAAAATAGCCCTGGTCCCCCTCCTCAACCTGGCCCAGCTTACGTCCTTTTTTAAAAAGACAGCCCTTTCAGATGTGCTGAAATATCTCTTTCCCCTGTCATACCTGGCGACAAATTCCTCGGCCTCTTTTCTTTCTTCCTCTGTCAAATCCCTATCTTTAAGAGAGTCGAATATACCGTCAATTCTGTCATACTTATCGTCTATCCCTCTTACCATGAGAAATCTCTTTTCAATCCTGGAGGGGATAAGGAAATAGAAAGGGGTATTTTTCCTTTCCATTATGGCGCTCATAACAAGCATGGGAAGACTGGCCGGGAACGCATCCATCAACGCGAAATCGAAACGCTGTTTTTCAAGGAAAGTTTCAAATACCCTGAAAACGGTTTCAAGCATCTTCATGGCATTACAGTGATCATAACCTCTATAGTTTCTTACTGCTTCCCAGTAGAGATAAAGGTTAGGTATGCCGTACTTTTTCTCCATTTCTTTCAAGAATTCGTGATCCACAGGATCGCTTCCCCAGGAACCGAATCGATATTTTTCATTAAGAAAATTTATCCTGGCCCTGTCGACTTTCTTTTCCAGGAGGTACTCGATCATCTCCTCATTAACGACAAGATATGAAACTTCCAACTTAAACCGGTCGGCCATTTTTTCGGCAACCCGGTACATGACCCTGTATCTCTCTCCGACGCCCATGACAAAACAGATTTTCACGGGCCTCATCACCTTGGTATGACCACTCGATGGCATTACTTTAATCCTTGAGGATCTCTTTGATAAATCTGGCCGGAACTCCTCCGGAAATAGTGTATGGCTCCACATCATCGGTTACCACGCTGTTTGCAGCAACCACGCTGTGCTCACCTATTGTAACACCCTGAAGGATGACACAATGGGCCGTAATCCAGGCCCCCCTGCGGATCCTGACGTTCTTTGATGTCTCTATTTGTGCGTTGATAGGTTTGTCATAATCCAGGTAATGATGTGTGTTTGTGGTTATCAGAACATGGGAGGCAATCAGGACATCATCCTCTATTATTACCTTCGAGTCTTTAGCCGCATGAATCTCAGTTCCGGGACGGAGAATAATGTTGTCTCCAAGAAAGATATTATTCATCTGGACGAGTGTCGCAAAGGGTCTGATATCGACATTTTTCCCAACAGCGCCCAGCTTGTTATATATCAATCTTTTTCTTAAGAATTTAAAATAAAGAAAAAAATTATTTATCGGTATGTCCGGACCGGTCCGGTTTCGGCTGTAAAGCATATTTTACTCCTATCCCCAAGGCGCGCTCTGTTATCCGGATATAATTTATATATCTTTCGAGATTTTCGGGGATGTGTGAAACCTTAGCAACCCCAGCACCGGAAGATGAACTCCGTGGGTATGGGATCTCTATTACACCGGCGCCAAGCGCTATGGCAGCCCCTGCCAAAGATTCGTTAATCTCTCCCGCATGTCCTGAGAGACCAACAACAGCCTCGGGAAAGGCCGCTATAAGTTCGCTGATTTGTTTCAAACTCCCATATGTTTCAACATTATTTTCAGCACATAGGCAACTAAGCAGTATTATGTCCCTGTTCGCTGTCTCGAAAACGTTATCAATAAAACTCCGTATAGTTTCATGGGATGTCTTTTCTATCTGAAGAATTACGGGTATGTTTTTTGAGGCTGCCTTCTCAAGAAGTGCGGCGTCATAATGTTTATCAGGGGGGAAAAGAATAGCTTCATTTGAAAGTTCGCCGAAATAATCATCGTTTTCTCTGGATACCGGGATCAATGGAATCAACCCTGTTTCACTTGTGTAACTGAAGACCATTTTAAGATCGGCCTTATCAAAATAAGAAGAAGGGCTTTCCCTGAAAATTACACCATCCGCGCCTGCATCTTTTGCGTGATCGACTATTTTTTTAAGAATATCCAGGTCTGTATCAGGACCGGCTGTAATGCCAACCATAATCAATGCCGGATCAGAGCGGCAAACCTGCCTTTGCCCTATCATCATTGATCTATTTTTCCTCAGAAAAGAGGCCTGGGCCCTGCGCAGGTCCTGTTCGGTATGGATATTGATACAATTGTCTATCCAAGCCCCCCCTGTCGATTGATAGAGTTGATCCTTCATCATTGCATCACGGTCCATGATGCGGACTGAACCGTGCCGCACGCCAAAACGGTCGGTTGTAATAAAATCAAGCATCCTGTGTTTCAATACGATCTCTATGGCAGCATCTATGTCCGTATTTCTGTCAGGATGATCCGGCTGAAGCGCCACTATATGTGTAATGTTGC
>JAFGDF010000073.1 GCA_016932235.1 Deltaproteobacteria bacterium
ATAAACATAAGTTTGATTAAAGCCTTTGCTCAGTATATAGCCGTACAATTGCTATTTACCTCTTTAGGTCGCACCAGGGCGGGCAGGTCCTGTCTGCATGCGAACACGCACAGGCAGGCACAGAATGACAAGGTCTTTTTTCAACTGTCATTCCCCGGCTCGACCGGGGAATCCACATTCAATACAGGCCTTTAGGCCCATCAAGAATAAAGAAGTTTCATCCTTGTTCAATCAGGACTTTGTTTCGCCCGGCTGCTTTGCCGGATTCCGGATCTCGCTTCGCTTGTCCGGAATGACAGGGTGGAGAAAATACCCAGCCAGCGCCCTCCCCCCCTCACACCCCTCATCCTTTTGCATGCCAGGGCAACATCCCGATGAGGGATTAGAATCTTCTCGCCCCCTGATTCTCTCTTAAGACCCCTCTATAAATATTCATGGTCTTTTCTGCAATGCCGGCCCATGACATTCTTTCCGCTATCTTTTGCGACTCTCTGGACATAAGGTCTAGCGTCTTATCGTCTGTCAGGCAAGCCATCTGGGCCTTCGCAAGGGCGACGGGATCATCCGGCGGCACCACAAAGCGTCGGTCACAAACCAGGTCGGGAAGACCACCGACATCGCTCACTATCATGGGTTTCCTGAATGAAAGCGCTATGGCTCCCACACCGCTCTGCGAATCGAAATATCTGTAGGGCAGTACCACCAGGTCACTTGACACAAAAAATTTATGGACTTCGGATGAAGGGATATATCTCAAATGGCAAACTACTTGATCTTTGATCCCCAACCCTTCAATTAAATCCTGATAGGGGCCCCAATCCACCCACGGGTTTCCGGCTATAAGGAACCGTGAATCACGGATCTCTTTTTTCACTTCGGCAAATGCCTTCAGAGCCGTATCAAGGCCTTTATATGATCTTATGGAACCAAAAAATAATATTACTTTTTCACCGGGTTTCAGTCCCAAAAATGCCCTGGATGTCTTCTTGTCCGTTTTTACTGGAACATGGAAATCAAGCGGACCATGAGGGATCTCCGAAATCCTGTGCTCCGGGATCCCAAAATGACTGATCAATGCCTTTTTGTTTCTTCTCGTATGCGCAATAAAATGGTTCCCCAGCAAAAAAAGAACCCTTGAAAGAAAGATATAGATATTAGACCTTTCATGTGAGATCACATTGTGGACTGTAAAGACAACCGGTTTACGCCTGAGCCTGAAGCACAGGCACACAACCAGGTAAACAAATATTAAAGGAAGACTCCACCACTGCCCATGCAACAGGATTCCCTTTGATCCCATGCCTTCCATGAACCATGTGACCGGGTTATACCAGGTCAATCTTCGTCTTACTCTTAGATTGGGATTATCAATATCTGGAAATGAATGATCCAAGGTGAGGTCATTGCCTGGGTATAAAAATCTGGGATAAATCTTATTGAAGGATATGAATTCAACGTCAGTGAGAATGGATATCGCTTTCGCGAACTCCAGGCAATAACTGCTCAAGGCGGGAATGGGTGGAAAAGAACCAAGTATGGCAACTGTGAAACGGTCATGTGTTTTTTTGGTATCCATATACTTAATGTCTATCCTGTCACAATCAGAAATTTATGGGACACTGTTAGGTTTTTAAGTTTCTGACAACGGTTATCCATTTAATGACGCAATTCTACAGCCTCGAGTGACAGATTTACTGATAGACGGAATAGATAACACAAGCTTTCGAGGCAGGCAAGACATGGGAATACCCCGTTCCCTCACCGCCCGGTAGCATAATAGACTTCGCCCTTCTGCTCATCAGTTTTTATCCCTTCTTTCGTACCTCAATTGTGACACCTGTTCGGATACCAGTCCCATCATAAAGATTATGACCGACGTGGAAAATAATAACGCGCTCATATTCGTGAATCTTTCCCACATGAAATAGGTGTAGAAATAATAAATTAGACCAACCATGAACAGTAAAAAACTTATAGGCAAAAAAATCCTCAAAGGCGAATAAAGGGTACAGACCTTTGTTATCATCATTATGAATTTCAGACCGTCACGTATAATACGGATCTCACTCTGTCCGCTCTCCCTGTCTTTTAAGGCGATTGGCACGTATTTTACGGATCTCCCGTCCCTTAGAAGAGCCAGTGTCAGGGTTGTGGGATAGGAATAGGTATTTGGCAGGAGATATAGAAACTGCCGTGCGATACTCGATTTAACGGCCCTGAATCCCGAGGTGAGATCCTCCACCCTGAACTTGGATACATAACAGGCAAGCCAGTTTAATATTCTGTTTCCAATGCCCCTTGAAAAAGATGCCTGACCTCTGTTCCTTCGGGAACCCACAACCATGTCATATTCAGGGAATAATTCCAGCATACCGGCTATATCCCGCGGATCATGCTGCCCATCCCCGTCCATAAATACCAGTATTTCACCCGAGGCAATCCTGATCCCGCTTTTTATCGCCGCGCCGTTACCGATATTATAGGGATGGCTGTAAACGATAGCACCTGCTTCATTCGCCACCGCAGCCGTATTATCGCTGGATCCGTCATTGACAACAATTATCTCGGAATCGGGATAAAGTCCCCTGATCTTTTCAATGATGCCTCCGATGGTCTCCGACTCATTGTATGCCGGTATTATTATGGAAAAGTCTTCGGTATTCATATCAGTACCCATGCTTTCCGGGATCCCAGTCAAAGACCCGGATCATGGTCTCCCTGTCAATCCATAGAGAAGCGAGTCTAAGCTGTTGTTCACGGCCGGATATATCTTCATGCTGTTTACGGATGCGAGCAATGGCAAGCTGCTGCACCGTCTTGGTCATCTCATCCACCCGCTTGAGTTTCTCCCGTGGAGACATCCGGCCGTATCCCTCAACAATCATTTTGCTTATGGCTGGTGGTATATCCGAAAGTTGATTATCCATTTAAGCAAAGTATCTGTTTGGACATAAAGTTAACTATTAGAGATTCCTGTCTACCATCTCAGGATGATTATTTATCCATTTTTTCAATGTTTCGGATATCATTTCAATATCCGATAACTGAGAGGAACAGATATCAAACAGCTCTTTCTCGGATATCTCGTGATAAAAATGAACCATCCTGTTCCTATAGCCTGCTAAAGTTTTAAACAACTCGATCTCTTTATCACTCAAGATCCTATTTTCGGATAGAACAGTCGCGATCTCTTTATATTCGCTTATCCCACGGCCGAAAGCCTTGGCAGATATGTGCCTGCCCAGATCCATCATGGCCTCAATAGCCCTTCTCAAACATGATTCTGCCGACCATAAATTTCTTCTGTCTTGAATAAAAGTTTCAAAATCATCCAGTGGCAATGACTGAATCTCTCTAACCATTTTGGCTATCCAATCCAGACGATCTCCAATTATTCTTTGTGACACCCTTCCAGGATTCATCAATCTTTCTCCTTCATGATTAAAGAGATCCTTTCTCGCTCCAGAGGAATAAGATCCCCTGCCCTTCGTAAAATATACAGATCATATTCATCGGCCTGATATCCGTCCCTGGCATATATCCTCTCACCCCGGATGATATTTGCCGCGAGGAATGGATCCGCCTCCGGAATAACCACAAGATCCACTCTATTTACTGAAAAAAGATCCTCAAGCTCCATGCTCAGGTTGACTTTTTCCCTTACGGTTAGTTCTTTGCCGAAGGCCGGTCTCACGCCTATATCCACATCAGATGATTTTGAGATATTCAATCCTGGAGCATCCTTATCCAACATATCAGCCACCTTTTTGGCATTGCTCCCGAAGGCATAGATGATATCCAGGCCAAATCTATCAGCCAGTTGATTCAGAAAATCCATTTTCTCTTCATATTATTATAGTTAATAATCATCTCAGAATTAAAATATTCTTTATTCGATATTTCGCGATTTATAAAATGTTTTCAGGCATTTCAATCGAACCCGAACCCTGGGAGCATGTCGGGAAAAGTCCGACAGGCTCCTAACTGCCTTGGACCGTGCCACCCGGCCCTGTAAGCGTATAGGTCTTATCACCGGAAGTATGATAGGCTGTTATGGTATAACCGGTTGAGTCTCCGCTGGTAGTCAGGTTGACTCCATCTGAAAAGATCAAACCGGAATCTGTGACAAGTTTGGCTTTGGAATCAGAATATGTCTTATAAGTGACATGGTAAGCCTCCTGGGCCGTGGCGGCATTTCTTATATCTGCCATGGCCGCAGAGTTAAAGGACCTGTTCCTGTAGGCGCTGAACTGGGGTATAGCGATAGCCGCAAGAATCCCTATAATGGCGATTACAATCATCAGCTCGATAAGAGTGAATCCCTTTTCACAACCCTTGTTTGATCTTGCCGTCATTTTTTAACCTCCTGTGAGATTGTCGGACTATCTCTCCGGGACAGACTCCTGAAAAAATTTATGTTTCTTCTATATCAAATTCACAATGAAAAGTTCCATTTGCTTTTAGGTTTAATTATTCTTTTCCTGTTTCTTATGCATGTAATACAATTACAGCCTCTTGTGAGCCGATGATTTCCGATCTTTTGACCTAATTCGATTGAATAATCTACCATTTCATAAACAATTCTTCGTTGTTCATCTAAGTTCTGTTTGATCTTTTTCTTCTCTATCATTTTAAGAATTTTCGTTATTAAAAAGATTTTTATTCAGAAGTTTTTCAATTTTATTTCTATGACCAAATCTCTCCGCAAAGAGATATATCTTACCAATATCAATAGATCCAAAAGATTCAGGAATCAGATTTTTCTTATATGACCTCAGGATAATAACTATGTCCGCCTCATCCTGTTCACACCTTTCCGGATTATTTGCAATAGCCATGAGTTTTAGAATAATATAGTCAGTCGGTTGTATAACATGGCATTTTCCGAACATTTTATCTTCAATAAAAACACTTTGCTTCAATATATCCCTTCCATCCTGGGTATAAACAAACATATAATCTATGGCCCCTAGAACTCCCAGATCAGAGTCAAATTGAGCAAAATTATTGCTTTTTTGAAAACACGAATAACCCAGGATTTCCATCATAGACATTACTTTATCTTTAAAATCCCCATCAACAAGAATATCAATATCGGATGTAAATCTTGGCAAACCATAAATTCCTAAAGCCATGGCACCTATCATAGCAAAGGGTATTTTACGATGATAAAGATTGCCCGAAATTATTTGAAATATATTTTTTATCTTTTCTGATGACAAGCTGGCTTCTCAATATATTTTTCTTCCGGGAGACTGTCGGGCATTAAATATGTTCCGATAGTCTATGTCAATCAAATACTTAACTACGCTCATGGCAAAGATATTTTGTACTTTTATTTCTCCTCCCCTTGACAAAGGTCTGTCGGGAGGGATTCTTGTTTTTCCTCCATTTGAAAAAAGAGGGGAGGGATCTATGTTTCCCCTCCCTTTTGCAAAGGGAGGCCAGGGAGGGATTTAAATGCTTTCAGGTCTTTATCAATTCTTCAAGAATAAATTCATTCCAGTTTAATATTGTTGCTCCATTTTCTAACCGCCTTTGATTCTGTTTTTCTCCCAAAACATAAACCGAAACGTCAGGATTATCACTAATAAAACTGTTCAAGCTGGTTAAGCTCTCTTTTGCGATGTTTTGAGATGACTTGATCTCCAGTGCGTATTTGATTCTGTTGCCTTGGCATATAAGCAGATCAACTTCAGCGCCATGGTTTGTCCGCCAGTAATATAACTGGTAGTCAAGCCTTTTATAATGGATAAAAGCCATGATCTGGCAGACAACAAACTGCTCGAAACGTCTCCCAAATACATGTGGATTCAAAGAATCCGACAAGGTATGAGCAAGTGAATTTGTTACCCCTGTATCAAAAAAATAGTACCGCGGATGGGAAACGAGTCTCTTTCTTTCGCTTCTTACCCAGGCTGGAAGTTTATAGGACAAAAAAGTATCTTCAAGGATCTGATAATATTGTTGAACGGTCTTAACCGACACGGAACATTCTCGGGCAATATTATTGTAGTTAACTGTTTCTCCGTCATTCGCGGCAGCTATATCCAGAAACTGGGCGAATGGTCCGATATTTCGAACCAAGCCCTCCGCGGCTATCTCTTCTTTCAAATAAGTATCCGCATAAGATCTTAAGAATTCATTCGGATCTTCTTTAGCAGATTCCCATAAGACCGGAAGCGTGCCGATTCTCATAGCCTTCTCTAAGTTAAAATTATCTCCCAGTTCCGGAAAAATTAATGGAAAAAGATGATATGTGTATGCCCTGCCGGCGAGTAAGTTGGCGCTTCCTCTCTTCAATTTCCGGGCGCTTGAACCGGTCAGAATAAACCTGATTCCCTTTGATTCAATGAGTTCATGCACCTCATCCAAAAGTTCCGGTATTTTCTGGATTTCATCAATAACACATAATGGATCATTATGCTTTTCAAGGTGTGCCAGGATCTCCTCCCGCACTCTACCGGGGTTCTTGGCATAATTCAGGAAGTTTCTTTGGGGCAAAAGGTCTATATAAAGGTCTTTTTCTCCAAGCAACTTTTTTACGTAAGTGCTTTTCCCTGTCTGCCGGGGCCCAAAGAGGAAACAACTTTTTGATTCTGGAATATTTATGGTCCTGATGAACATGGCTCCAATAATGTACGGTATTTTTGGAGTTATGTCAACAAAAATCCAACTGTTATTTGATAGAGCCGATACTTATCAGAGTAAAAGGATGTGGGCCTTCTATAAAACCTTCACATGTCTGCGTGCCCCGCACAGGCAGGCAGAGTGTGGCCGAATAAAGCGAACGCAAAAAATCCGTATTGAAAGAAGACGGGACTTTTTCATCCATAAACGGCACCAAAGGCCGTCTGTTTTGTCATTCTGCGGTCAAAGCCGCAGAATGACATCATATCATATTCCACGATGCTGCCTCCTTTGTCGTTCCGCGGATTGAGTCCCTGTCATCCCGCGACCGGGATCGCAGGATCCATAAGATTTGGAATTAATTATCTCTTAACGCATTCACTCCGAATCCGTTTTCATAGAAAATAACTCTCGAATACTCCTGGAAAAATTTCCTAGTCAATGCCTGTTTTTCCTGCGTAAAATTATCCATCATCCATCTTTCAAAAAGGGGATAATAGACCAGCAAATGACTTATTTCCCGCGCCTTCATGCCCCGGGAAATATCCTCCGGTCTTTTTGCCGCCCTGATCAGATTCTCAATCAGTAACATGTCATAGATATATTCCCTGTCACAGTAGTAACCCCTGTTTCCGATAAACATAAAAAAGACCTTTGCGCGGGCATCAAGATTTTCATTGATATATTGCATGGCAGGGTATTCAGGGCGATAATGTGCTATGTATTCATCACGGCTCACCTCCCCTTTAAGATAAGGAACAGGTTTCACATACTCAAATAATTCTATTAAGTACCTGGTATTTAAAATTATCATTAGGAAAACAGCCATCGTGACCAGGACATTTCCGGTCCGTCGGGCGATAAAAGCTTTCCAATCATTTATCCGGCTGAAGAGATTGTGCAGGCCGAAAACGGAAAGGATCACGAGAGGAGGGATAACAGGGGCTATGTAACGGACCCTGAGAACAGCGCTGAAAAAGGAAACACAGAAGAACAGGACCGCGAACCATAATAGAAACTTCTTCTCCAGCGTGACATGATGATCCATGCTTCGCCCTGTTTTAAGGAATGCGAAAAAGGGAAGAAACAGGAGAAAAGGATTAAGCCTCCCGTCAAAATATTGCGGGTCACCATCTTTACCCTGAAAGAAAATACGCAAGGGCAGGAGCGCGATCTCCCATCCCTTTTCACCATAGACCATACTCCTGTATGTGAAAAAGCCCCGGTTCATCTTCACCTTTTCAGCCTGAAAATCCGTATTTTTTAGCGGATTTTCAGGAGGATTAAATAACTTATCATTAAGTGGATATATAGGATTTCCTTTCCAGGCATAGTTCCGTATCATCCAGGGAGAAAAAACAACCATGGATATTATTAAAAATATCAGGGCATAGCCCGCGGGCTTGAAAAACCCATTCTTTCCACCGGATCTCACACTGATCACGGGAATAAAGAGGGTCAATAAGAAACAGGTAGCCAGCCCGTTGTATTTTGTCCCGAGGCTCAGGCCGCACATGATACCTGCCAGGATAAGGTATTTTGCCCTGAACTCCTTTCTGGTCCACTCAAAAATGTAATAGATAGACGCAAATGAGAAGAATATCTCACCAAGATCCACATAGACCGTGGTAGAGAGTTTGAGTATCACGGGTGTGGAAAGGAAGATTAAAGCCCCCAGCAAGCCGTACAGTTTATAGGTTCTCGTCCTGAGATAGAGGAATATAAACCATGCCGTCAAAAGCCCGAAAACAAAATGCATGAATTTAGGGAGTATGTCGTTGCCGAAATAGAGGGGAATCATATATAAGAGATGAAGATTCATGGGATAATAGGAAAAGGGCATGAACGGGATCTCATATATCCCCCCATGTTTCAGATATAGTTTCGGAACCGCAAGATGATGGACAAGGGCGTCCCTGCTGACAGGCGGGACAAGAGAGAGGATAATAATGGAGATAATCAGTATGCCCGTGCATAAGAGCAGCGCGCTCTTTAGATAAGATATATAATTTTGCCTTATCATTTCGTTCAACTGACATCGGCTAAAGCCGATGGCTTGGGCGGCCAAGGATTTAGATGGTCAAAGCTTATATCAGATTATAGCGCAACTTGCTCAATATCTTCAAAAGCGCTTTCATCGATCTGGCTGATCTCCCAATTATTTTGTAAATTTAACCAAAATTGATGACTAC
>JAFGDF010000002.1 GCA_016932235.1 Deltaproteobacteria bacterium
ATTCTATCCGCTTGATCTATCAAGCGCAACGAGGTTTTTCTTTTTTTGATGGTGAATCGGGGTTGTCTTGACTACTTTTAGATATTTGAATAATCTGTTCACGGTATTATCATCTGCTGCCAGGGCCGGCCCTGACCATCCTGTTTCTGTCAGGAATAAAATATCCTTCCGCATGCATTCAGCAGTCTGTTGGACAGGACAGTGCTGACTGCCGTGATGAGACATATATGAGAGAGGGTTTACTGTATGAACCGGGATATTGAACAAGCTGATATCATTATTAAAGGTGGAACCCTGCTCACGATGGCGGATGGAGATTCCCCCATTTTCCGCCCATGGGTGTGCATAAAAGATAACATCATCACGGATATCCTGATGCCATGCGATGATCAAACAGCCCATGAAAATGCCGAGGTAATCGATGCGGAGAACGGAATCATCCTGCCGGGTCTCATCAACGGTCATTCCCACACGGCGATGACAATCTTCCGGGGATACGCGGATGATCTCCCCCTGAATAAATGGTTATTTGAAAAGATCTTTCCTGCCGAGGCAAAATACCTCAATCCTGAAACCGTCTATTACGGCACACTCCTGGGATGTGCTGAGATGATAGCTTCCGGGTGCACAAGCGTGCTTGACGGTTACTTTTTTCAGGATTCTTCCGCAAAGGCGGTTTATGAATCGGGGATGCGGGGGCTGATATCTCAGGGAGTCATCGATTTTCCCGCACCGGGGGTGCCTGACCCGGAAGTGAATCTTGCGATCGGCAGAGAATTTATAGAGAAATGGATAAATATCACGGATCTGATAACTCCGGGGCTCTTTTGCCACAGCCCGGTCACGTGCTCTGAAAAAACGCTCAAAAAGGCAATGGAGATATCAAAGGAATACTCAATTCCCCTGCAGATCCACTTGTCTGAAACCACGGAAGAGGTGCATCAAATAAAGGAAAAGACAGGCCTTTCGCCTGTTGAATACCTGGAAAGGTTGGGATTAGCCGACAAAAGCCTGATCGCCGCGCATGCAATACACCTGAGCGACAAAGAGATCGAGATTCTCGCAGAAAATAATGTAAAGGTTGTCCATGTTCCTGAAAGTAATATGAAACTTTCGTCCGGTGTCGCGCGTATTTCAGAGATGATCGAGCGCGGTGTAATTGTCGGGATAGGGACCGACGGTTGTGCGTCCAATAATAACCTGGATCTCTTCAAAGAGATGGATATGGCCGCGAAGTTAGGGAAGGTATATTCGAGTGATCCTGTCAAGATGAACGCGGAAACCGTCCTGAAAATGGCCACCAGATGGGGAGCCTGTGTAATGGGCTTTGAGGATGATATTGGCCGTATAGAAAAAGGAATGAAGGCCGACATAATAGTTGTTGACGGACATAGCCCTCACCTTGTACCGATCTACAACCCTGTATCAACTATTGTTTATTCAGCCGGGGGTCCTGATGTTAAGGATGTCATCATAAATGGAAAAATAATCATGAAAAACAGGGAGTTCCAAACGATTGATACTGATGAGATCATTGAGCGGGTCAAAAAGATCGCAGGGAAGATACCTGTTTAAGAGGTTAAAAACCAGCCTTGTCCGGTTAGGATATCCATATTCAATAAGAATACCGGATTACTGTCAATAACCTATGAAAGAACAATGTAATCTCTTGACCGGACAAAGGCTGGTTTTTAATAAAAGATTTGCCATGAGGGTCCTAACATGCTATCTATGACCCTGTCGGACAGAGTCCGACAGGGTCATAATACGATCAAGATTTTCATTTATTTCTGGCGATGTTACTGTCCGATCTCATTCATTGCAGCCGGGAAATGATAAGATACAACTCTTTAAAATAAAATCCTTTTTTAAATCTCTACAGCAGACTGCCGGGCAAAGTCCGACAGTCTGCTGGTTTGGTCAATAATAGTTTGGATATTAAATGAATATTTTTTCTGGAAGTGAAAAACATGTCTAAAAACAAGAGGATCGTCTATTTCCTCACTCTTGTGCCCATTATTATTATTCTCTCTCTCTTCGTATGGATCTTTACCGTTATCTTCGAAGGTGAAAATCCGATGGTCAACCTTGCCCCAACACCTGCATATCTTTCAGGCATTCAAAAATTCAGCATCAGCATCAACGACAGAAAACGCGGTCTGAAGAGCATGACGGTGTCCTGTAAACAAGGCGGAAAAGAAGTCATCGTTTTTGAAAAACAATTTCCCTTCAAAGGCTTTATAAACAGGCAAGGAGACCGCGACTTTACGACCGAAGTCGAAATAGATCCGGAAAAGCTTCGCCTCACCCAGGGCCGAATGGATATCAGTGTCCAGGTATGGGACTATTCGAGAAGGGGTGGAGGTGACGGGAACATGACACTGTCGAGTCACGAGATGACTGTTGATACGATCCCGCCCTCAATCAAGGCCATAAGCCGTATGCACAATGTTAATAAAGGGGGAACAGGCATGGTTCTTTACCGGGTCTCTTCCGATGCCATTGAAAGCGGTTTGTATGCCGGCAACACCTTTTTTCCCGGTTACGCATCCAACGGAGAAACGGACAGGCGTTTTCACGTGGTCTACTTCACAGTGCCACATAACGCCAAATCAGACACGAATATTTATCTCTGGGCAAAAGACAAGGCCGGCAATATATCAAAAGCCCGGTTCTACCATCATATTCGAAACAAGCGTTTCCGTTCCGACAAGATAAATATATCAGATAAGTTTCTGGAAAAAATCCTGCCTTACTTTTCCGATTACCTCTCAGATTTTCACGGCGATGACATTGCAAAGTTTCTCAAAATCAACAATGACATACGAAAAGAGGACAATAAAAGATTTTATGAACTCGCAAAGCTTTCAACCCCTGAAAAACTATGGGAAGGCAAATGGCTAAGACTCGAAAACTCAGCGAATATGGCGGGTTTTGCTGATCTTCGCACCTATTATTACAAGGGAGAAAAGATTGATGAGAAATATCATCTGGGGATAGATCTGGCTTCCCTTGCGAACTCGCCCGTTACCGCAGCAAACCATGGAAGGGTTATCTTCGCGGAAAAAAATGGGATTTATGGCCTAACGATAGTGATTGACCACGGACAGGGCCTCATGTCCTTATACGGGCATCTCAGCAGTCTGGAAGTAAAAGATGGTCAGTCTGTAAAAAAGGGTGATATCATAGGTCACACCGGACAAACAGGCCTCGCAGGCGGTGATCACCTGCACTTTGGCATCCTTGTAAACGGTTTTTTTGTGAATCCGATAGAGTGGTGGGATAGTCACTGGATTGAAGACAACATCACGAAAAAATTTGAACTCATCGAGCAGAATTAGATATTGTCTAAGACAGTATCTTACTGATCGTGGCAACTGGATATACCGGTTAAATAAACATGTCTATAAAAGCCGGCAGGGATAGCTTAAAGAGCAGGTATCCTATTCGGTCATCATCCCGTCGGTTTTGATCAGTATTTTTCACAGAATTATAATCATACCCATGGAAATATTTTTTCAGATGAACCTTATGCTTCACTCATCCTCGCCCAGATGTGTCTCCTGTATCAGGTCAGTCGATATGCCCCGTCTTTCAAGCAGCGAACCCTCCAGGCGAAAAAGTTCCACCAGAGAGTTCAGATGGTTAACTGTCGCTTCTATTTCGGCGATCTGACTATCTACAAGGTCACGCTGTGACTGGGCCACGAGCAGTGAGGTTGATTTGCCGACACGGAATTTTTCAGTCTCTGCGCGAAGCTTCTCCTCCTGGAGTTTTCTTGTGGCGGCCGTTGCTTCTATCTGTTCCGAGGCGCGATTGACCTCAATGTAGGCGGATCGCACATCGAGCTCTGCCAGTTGAGAAAGATTTTCAAGCGCTATCCGGGCCTGTTCGGTTGTAAGAACCGCCCTCCTATGAAGCGATTCAGCGTCCCGGTTGCCTATGGGAAATGCGAACTCTATCCCGGCGTAGATATCGTTACTCTTCCCGTCAAGATCTCTTACTGAGCTTCCGAAAGAGTCTGCGTATCCTGTTTTCCCAAAACTGATAAAAAGATCCATTCTTGGAAGCAATCCGTTTTTGGTCTTGACAACATCAAGTTGACCCCGTTGCAGGCTCAGGCGGGCCTGATTGAGGTCAGAGCGAAGACGCAGGGCTAATTCCGTATGGGCTTCCACACTATCAAGCTTAACATCGGCTACAGCGGGCAGATTCCTGATAACTATCATGCGTGTCCACAGGTCGCTTCCGGGCGGATTAAGAAGTCGAAGCAACCGGAGGCGGATACTTTTCAGGCTGCTTTGCGCATTGATCAGGGCCTCCCGCCGCAACGCCACTTCCGCCTTGGCCGCGGCAAGCTCTGTCTCGGCCAGCTTTCCAACATTAATCCTCTCCATGGTCTCATTGAGCTGCTGCTCGGCCAGCTCATCAGATTGCTGATATATCTCAATCTGTCTTTGGGCAAGGGTATAATTCCAGTAAGTTGTCTCGACTTCGGCGACAAGATCTTCCGTAAAACCGCGCAGTTCATACTGGGAAGACAAAGTATCCAATCTTGCCTGGCGAACATCCGCAAGGTTTACATCAAGGCCGGCTCCTCGTAAAAGGGCCTGCGTTACCGAAAGTCCGACCCGGGTAGAATAATAATCACTGTAAAGGTCTGACCAGTCCTTTTCGGAAGTCAGACCGAAGGAGAGACTGGTGCCTGTGGGAAAATATTGGCCGATTTCCGGGTTTACGCCTTTAATGCCGCTCTCTATATCAGAGCCGGTTGTCGAAGATTCGGACTTGATACGCTTACGGGAACCGGATAAGCCTGCCTTGAAAGTTGGATCAAACTGCGCGTTCTCTTCGTCTTCAAAGGTCTGCCGGATAGATGGTGACATCCGTTCGGCGATAAGCGCGCGGTTATTTTCAAGGGCCAGGAGGATGGCTTCTCCGATTGTTATGTCGAGTGGACCCGCATCACGAGTTGCTACCGTCTCTGACATGGATTCAGAAGTTCCCAGACTTTCAAGCCGTGCCATTTCTCCTGTTGCCTGCCGGTGAGACTGAAAATACGTCGGTTCGATGTATTTCTCCAATCCTCCCCGTCTCATAGACACGCATGAATTTCCAACCACACATGCCATGCAAAATGTCAATACAACGAGATATAATCTGAATAACTTTCCAATTAGCATGTTGAATCTCCTTGTTCAATGTCCCGGGATACTGGGATAAGCCTCCCCGAGCTGCGCGAGCACCGGGGGCGTTTTACGAAGAGATACCCGCTGATATATCTTTCCGCACTGTCAGTCTGTGTTGGAATATGGCGTAGACTACCGGAACGACCACCAGCGTGATCATGGCGGCGCTGAAGAGGCCGCCAATAACCGCCCGACCCAGAGGGGCCTGGAATTCCCCTCCTTCGCCCATACCCAGAGCCATAGGTACCAGTCCCATAATCGTCGTCAACGTAGTCATCAAGATCGGCCGCAGGCGGCGGCGACCGGCCTCTCCAATGGCCTCGTTCAGCGGCATATTGTCCCGCTGTCTCAGGAGATTTATCTGGTCGACAAGTATGATGGCATTATTCACCACTATTCCCCCAAGCATGATACAACCTATAAACGACTGCATGTTGAAAGTGGTACCGGTGAGGAAAAGAACCCATATCACACCTATGGCGGCAAGGGGCACAGAGAACATCACAACAAAAGGATCACGGAATGATTCGTAGAGGCAAACCATGACCATATAAACGAGCACCAGCGCCAGCAAAAGGACAATCGCCAGCTCGCTGAAGGTCTCCTGCTGCTGTTCGTATTCTCCCGCCAGCCCGATTGTGAAGCCGTTGGGGACGGGAATTGACTGGATATTCTTTTGGATATCCCTCAGGATAGAACTCAAATCCCGGCCGCCGGTATTTGCGGATATCGTAACGATCCGCTCCTGGTCCTTTCTCTCTATGCTTACAGGCCCGCTGTGTGAGCGGATATCCACCACGTTCCGGAGCATTACAGTATCGCCGTCCGCATTCATCAATGGCAGATCCAGGATATCATCCATACCCATATTTTCCGCATTTTCAAGCCGGACCGCAATCTCGTATTCGTCCCCTCCCTGACGGAAGTAACTGGCAGTGCTGCCTCCCAGGGCTGTCTGGAGCATCCGGGCGATGGAAGATACCGTAAGTCTCATGTCGGCGGCCTTGGGCCTGTCTACAATGATAAGCTCCTCGGGGCTGCCCGATTTGCGACTGATCTCGGCGTCAGTGATCCCTTTCACTGATTCGACCGTTTGCTTGACCTTCTGAGCGAGCGCATCTGCAACATCCATATCATAACCCCGGATCTCCACCTGCACCCTCTC
>JAFGDF010000074.1 GCA_016932235.1 Deltaproteobacteria bacterium
AGGCGAAAAACAGAATTGTCACCCATCACGAACACTCACTGTCTTGACAAAATATCAACCGGAAAATTATTATTCGTTTTCTTAATCGTATCATCTCAATAAATAGGGGAAAACCCATGGATTCCGCGGTCAAGCCGCGGAATGACGGTCATTATAACTGTTCTTTTTGACCCGTCATTCCGGGCTTGACCCGGAATCCAGAAAATCATGCATCACAACAATATCCCCTATTTATTGAGATAATACGTTTTTTTGAGCCTTGTGCCCCCGGCCTTTTTTCTATGCGGCTTTCCTGTTAAAGGCCGTCTTAAGAGGATTTGGGCCCAGCTTTTTAACCCTTTCGGTCATCTCAAGGGCTATTTCAGCGAATCTGGGACCCTCTGCGGAAGAGAGGTTGAACATTTCAACCCTGTCACCTCCGATTCCCACCTTATCAAGTATTTCACGGGCCTGTTCAATCCTTTTTCGGGCACGGAGATTCCCACTTTCGAAACGGCAGTCACCTTCCAGGCAGCCTGCTATGTAAACACCGTCCGCCCCTTTCTCAAATGCCCTGAGGACATGAAGTATATCCACCTTGCCGGAGCAGGGAACCCGGATTATACGGATGGAATCAGGATACTGAAGTCGCATCGAACCTGCCAGGTCCGCAGCGGTATAACCTCAGAAATTACAACAGAATGCAATGATAATCGGCTTAAAGTCCGTCATTATAGAACTCCTTCAAGTAATGAATCCAGTTTGATCATTATCTGCTGATCTTCATACCAGTTTAGTTCGATAGCCTTGGCCGGGCATTCGGAGGCACAGATCCCGCAACCGTGGCAGAGTGCCTCATCTATTTCGCTTACACCTTCTTCATTTATCCTGGGAACGCCATAGGGGCAGACCCTTACACAGATGAGACATGACGCACAACGTTCCTGGTCCACTCTGGCGGTCACGGCTGAAAGGATTATCTCCGGTTGAGAAAGGAATGTGGAGGCCCGCGAGGCGGCCGCCATGGCCTGGGATATGCTTTCCGAAAGAAGCTTCGGACCGTGGGCGGTGCCGCAGAGGAATATTCCTTCATTGGCGAAATCAACGGGTCTCAGCTTGACATGGGCTTCAAGAAAATATCCCTCAGAACTTCTGGGCAGTTTTAAGATCGTTGCAAGCTCGTCCGTGTCCGCCGGGACCATACCCGTGCTGAGGACGAGGAGATCGGCTGATATTTTCAGATCCCTCTGAAGGACATGATCCGTAAAAATAACGGAAATTCCCTCATTTTCGGATTGAACGCGGGGAGGGTGATCCTTGGAAAATCTGAAGAACTTAACACCCTTCTGGCGGGCCTCGGTATAGTAGTCTTCCAGCAGACCATAGGTGCGGATTTCACGATAAAGGATCCAGACATCTGTTTCAGGGTTAAGATCTTTTATATGAATTGCGTTCTTTATGGCGCTTTGACAGCAGACACGAGAGCAGTTGGGGTTATCATCGTTTCTTGAACCTACACACTGGATCATGACCACCTGGTTTAGACCATCTGCGCCTTTAATCTCCAACCTTTTTCCCAGCTCGATCTGTGTCATTACACGGTGATCCCTGCCATATAGATATTCTTCAGGTTTGTACTCATTAGCGCCGGTGGCGATAATAACAACACCATGATCTATCTTGCGGGAATACATGCCCGGGCCGACCATCACCTCGGTATAGAAGTTGCCTTTGAACCCCCCAAAACCCACAATCAGGGACTCAGTCAATACCTGAATCTTTTCGTGTCTGCCTACCCTCTCTGTCAGCTCAAGCAGATACCTTGGAATATCATCACCTTCTATGGTTGTGGTAAGCTCATTCGCAAGCCCGCCCAGCCGTGCCGATTTCTCCACTATTACGACATCATAGCCCTGATCCGCCAGACTAAGGGCGGCGTTCATTCCCGCCACACCTCCACCGATAACCAGAGCCCGCATAATAATCGGTATACGCTTTTCTTTTAGGGGGCTCAAAAGGGCGGCCCTTGCCGCTGCCATCCTGACAAGGTCCTTGGCTTTTATAGTGGCGGCTTCAGGATCGTTCCCATGGACCCAGGAATTTTGATCACGGATATTGGCCATCTCGAACAGGTACTTATTCAGGCCGCATGCCTGTAGCGTCTCCTGAAACAGGGGCTCGTGGGTCCTGGGTGTACAGGAGGCCACCACGACACGGTTCAACCCCTGCTCCCGGATGATCTCTTTCATTCTGTCCTGGTTGTCCTGGGAACAGCTAAACAGGTTTTCAGATGCAAAGGTCACATAGGGAAGAGTCCTAGCGTATTCGACTACGGAGGGAACATCTACGGTTCCGGCAATGTTTATACCGCAGTCACAGACGAACACACCGATCCTGGGATCTTCACCGGATATATCTTTCTCTTCAGGCAATGAGACGGTTTTTACATCCGAACCCCTTGCCCGGCTGAGGGCTATGCTCGCCGCACATGCCGCGGCGCTTGCTTCGGTTACGGATTCCGGTATATCTTTGGGTCCCTGGAATATCCCTGAAGCATAGACACCGGGACGGGATGATTCTATGGGTTTAAATGTGGGGGTCTCGGCAAAATTGTACCTATTCAGAGAGATTCCAAGTCTTTTTGCCAGGTCGATTCTTTTTTGATCTATCTCGAGACCGACGGAAAGGACGACCATATCGAACTGCTCTTTTTGGATCAAACCGGTCTCATCAGAGTATTTGATGAACAGATCATTATCATTTTCAGCAGGATCAATAGTGTGGACCCTGGACCTTATGAATCGAACCCCGTGCTTATCCTTTGCCCTGTTATAATACCTTTCATAATCCTTACCAAAGGTGCGGATATCCATGAAAAATATAACCGTATCAAGATTGTTTTTCATGTGCTCTTTTGCAATCACCGCCTCCTTTATGGCATACATGCAGCACATGGCGGAGCAATATCCGTTGCCGCAATGGGCACTGTCCCTTGAGCCGACGCATTGCAGCCATGCTATCTTTTTCGGCTCCGTCCTGTCGGACGGCCTGACGAGGTGTCCCATTGTCGGGCCG
>JAFGDF010000075.1 GCA_016932235.1 Deltaproteobacteria bacterium
GGTTTTGATATGATTTCATCTCGTTCTCCTCTGGTTCCGGTTATTGGTTATAGGTTATGGATTAAGGATTATGGGGTATGGATTAGCGATTATGTGTAAAGGGGACGGCGGTTCCAAAACAACTTTTGAGTGATATGGTCTGTTTCGCCCCAGTGAAATCCGCTTCGCTCCTTCCTTCGGAAATTTCACTAGGCAGGTCTGTTTAGTGACCGCCGGAGGCGGATTCCAAGTTCCACATTCAAAATTTAAAATTACCCGATTCGGTGAAAGCTTTTTCCAATAAATCCTTTACTCCTAACTCTCCTGCCCATCGGTAAAGGTATTCTTTATCCAGCAAATTACCCTGTACCTTTATTACTCCAAGGATATCATGCCATTGCCTTTCTGCAATTTCCCCTCCTTTTCGAAACCACTCAAGTTTATTGAGTATGATATCTTCACTCGATGCGATAAAAAATTCAACATCACAATTTTCTTCATCCAGATTCTCTTTCCTTTTTCGCTTAAATACCACCTCACTATAGGAGTTGCTCTTTTTTAGGAAGATATCGATCTTGAACATGGTTTCAAGGTGAATGATATTGAATGACGATTTCCTTTTGACAGCATCCAGTATCATCTCCTCATCGATATAATATTCTGACTTAAGCATTTCCGCCAAAGGATGCGCGTGTTCCTTCTTTAATACAGACACCATATCAACATCCATGGTAGCACGGGCCAGCCCCCAGGCAGAACTGGCTATTGAGCCACCGATGTAATAAAGTATTCCCAGTTTTTCAAAGGCCTTTATTACCGGTCTTATCGCGTCTAGAATATCCGGACTCTTCATAATGTCCTATTTATGTACTTTTTAAATTTTTCCGCTATTTCACTACCATAGTGATATGTAAGGAATTTATAATTCAATTCCTTTTCACTCAATTCAGGATTGGCGCGCCGGATGGCTCTGCGTGAAAGGCCTGTGACAGTCCGCGAAAGTGAGCGCAATCTGGTTAACCTTTCAGATGTGCTCAATTGGCGAATAAGAGAGATTTGAATTTTTTCTATCTTTTCATCAGTGTCTGATAAATAGGGCATTTTTGTATTATAAAAGGGGTGGTTCCAAAGCAACTTTTGAGTGATATAGTCTATCTCGTCTATCTGGTCTGTTTCGTTTCTTTCGTCTATTTCGTTTGTTTCGCCCCGGTGAAATCCCTGTCTTAGACAGGGAACCCTGCGGGCTGTTTCACCCGGTTAAATATGTAAGATTTAACGAGGCAAGCGGGGTAAATCTGTCTCGTTGGTTTCGGGAATCGGTAAATGGTTAATTCGGTAATTCATTGAGACCGTTTGGCTCGTTTTAACAAACATCCAAGATGAAGCTAATAAATCTCATCATGGGTCCCGATGTCCGCTAATACAATAAGATCTTTTCCAGCGTTGAAAAATCTTTTCTTCAAGGTAAGGGTTTTTATTCGTTATTTTTTGGTACTGTCAATTTAATTGTGCCATAGCTGGCGCGTTTTTCTCGTACAGCCATCACTGCTTCACGGGCATTGGCAGCTATCTCTTCGCGCCTGTCCTCAACAAGACGTTTCTTTATAATTTCAATAATTTCCTCCCGGGAATCAACCGGCAGTGATTCGATGGCGTTAAGTGCTTTTTGGAATGGTGTTTCTTGATGAGTATTCATCGGGACCTCCTTTTGTGGTTTGTCTCGTCTATCTGGTCTATTTGGTGACCGCCGGAGGCGTGCTTAAAGCTAGAAGTCGGAGCATCAGGAGATAGATAAAGAGCCCAGAATTTTTTGTATTATTTCTGTCAGTTTTGGGATATGTGTCTTACAGATATCATAAACGATTTCATGGTCAACATATTCATAATGGTGGGAGACAAGATCTCGAAATTTAGAGATCTTGTTCCATTCTATTTCAGGAAAACTTTTTAAGAATGAAGGATTAATCTTTTGGATCTGTTTTACAGATTCTCCTATGATCTGTAATCTCATTGAAATCGCATCTAATATGGTAGTACCCTCAGTTGAGTTAACAAAATCATCGGCTTCGTTTATTTTTGAGAATCTTTCCTGAATCAACCGGATAGATTGTATTATAAAATCCAGGTGATCAATCATTTCGTCTTTAGACATAATGGATATCTTTCTCTATTCGTCTCAAAAATCGACTGCTCAAGCCTTCCCTTTTTCGAATTACCTCTACAGGCCTCCCTAATTTTTTTTCAAGGTATATCTGTAATCCTGCGAGAAAATCAAACCTGGGTTCCTTCAATTCAACCAATAAATCAATATCGCTATCATGCACCTGTGTTCCTTTTGCAAAGGACCCAAAAAGACCTATGGAAGACAAGCCAAAATTCCTCTTCAGATACGGTTTCTCTTCACGCAAAATATCCAATATCTCTTTATTTTCCATTGTTCTCACCTGACCTATACAGGCACATAAATAATGTGCCATAGGATATGATATATGTCAACAAAAGTGGAAAAGTGGTATCTAGACTATTTAGTTTATCACGCGAGAAAGGAAATTAGGTCATAGGCAATGGGTAATAGGTTATTGGCTGAAAGTCCAAGGCTGAAGGCTCAAAGTAAGAAGAAGGATTAAAGGATTAGGGGGTTAGAGTGTATCATTTACTTAACGTCTCAATTCAATAGCCCTTTTATACGGTTATAGATATCTTCATTCTCCAAAGCATCAGCGAACTCACGGACTGTTCTTAGAATTCTCTTTTTGTCCAGCTCGCTGTTTCTTATGATAATCGCTTTGATATCCTCCAGATCTTTAGAACGTTCCGATATGGATTTCATGATAATCAGATCTTCAGGAGTTGGAAGAAAAATATCCGTATCAAGTGCCCGTTTGATGAGTCTTCGCGACACCGCCTCATTTTCAAAGGGTAAGATACCCATGGATATATCAATATTTATCCCTGTCGATTCATGACGCATCAATAGGACCCTCGAATCTTTCGCAAAACCTTCGGCATCATTTATTCTTGGATAAATTCCAAATCTCTCCAATTTTTCAATAAATTCAGGAAGATGTTCATCCAGATTAAGTATAAGCAGATCTATATCATCAGTATATCGCGGCCGACCCAAAAGGCTTGCAGCAAGACCTCCGATTATGACTCCTTCCACATCGTCTTCTCTTAATAATTGGCTGACGGTCTTAATAGCGTCGGAAAGAAGATTTACCTTCCCTTTTTCAGGCATGTTTTTCTTCCCATTTACGCTGCAATTGGATCCACAACAGGTTTGGAGTATCCTTGGTAGAAAAGCCTAACGACTTACCAATATCCCAGATGGAACAAGTCTGTTGCAGCAGAAGTTCAAAAGAAGCCATTCTCATTTCATTCTCTTCAACTTCAGACACCAACTTCCATCTATTTAGATATTGTTGATAGGCTTTTTTCATGTCGGCAGCAACGCTTAATTCAAGACTCCCCACTACGCGTATATTTCGTCTGTCTGGTCTATCTCGTCTGTTTCGTCCCGCCTGCGGCGGATTTTCAGATTTTTGATTCAATATTCAAGGTTTAAAACAAAGCGAGAAAAGTTGAATGCAAGAAAAGCGGGAAAGGAAATTAGGTCATAGCTGGTAGGTCATAGGTGATAGCTCAAAGTTCAAAGCTCAAAGCCGAAAGCTGATTTAAGCTTCTGATCCAATGTCACCAACTCCGCATCCAATCGCCTCGCCAACCAGAAATAGCTGGCATCATAAGCGGTTAATCCTTTACGCTCGGCTAAAAGCACAACCTCAGCATGATCAACATCTATTTTTTCGATAGTTATGGGTTATTAACTATTCCATATAGGTTCGCTTCTAAAGATCCTTTCCTGACGGGTTAATTCACCAAGATATTTTCGGGGATTTCCACACATCCAACATGAACATACAGTATTATTCTTTGCGAGATAACCTGGTTCTTTAACATGCCAGTATCCTCTCCGCACTTTCTCATATCTTTTACGAATGACTCTTTCTCTGTGATGTCGGCGAACAGATCTTGCTTTCTTAAATTCAGGATCTATCATGTCTTTTTCAAAAGATTAAAATATTCTTCTCTGCTGATTCCAGCCGATCGTAAATTATTCTTGATTATGAAAACCGGAACTTCCGGCCATTTCGGTATTACAATTGGTCACTTAACACCTTCTTTGGTGTAAACATATTGATCTCCTTCTCTCCGGACACATTTGAATCCCGCCTTCTCAAAAGTTTTTCTGAGTCTCTTTGAGGATATAGGTGTTATACGTTGCATTAATTATCATGCTTCCAGGTGTACCAACTCCGTAGCAACCATTCTGGGAGGCATCCAATAGCCAGGACCTTTTGATTCATAGCCTGCTTCGTCCAAAATGTCTTCCAATGTGCCCATTTTAGCTGATTCTTCAATGAAAAGGCAGACTGCGGTTTTCAAATTGCTTTTAGCTTTATCAACTATGGCTCCACAACTGGAAATATCAAGCTTCGGGCTGTAGGCTACATAGGTCTTGCCTTCTTGAAAGACGATAGCATCAAAGTCAATTTGTATCATTTCAATATACCTCCTGAATGATGTGTAAAAAGGGGAACGTTGTCGGATTCAAGGCTTGAAACCTTTGAATTTTTCATAAAAGGACGTTGGTTCCAAAGCAACTCTTGAGTGATATAGTTTGTCTCATATATTTCGTCTGTTTGGTCCCGCCTGCGGCGGATTTTCAGATTTCTGATCCAATATTCAAGGTTTAAAACAAAGCGAGAAAAGTTGAATGCAAGAAAAGCGGGAAAGGTTTAATGTTTAAAGGTGAAAGCTCAAGGTTGAAAGCTATAGATTACTCATTTCCCTTCTTTTTTTCAGGTATTTCAGGTCATCTACGTCTTTAGGTCTTTCAAGTGACTCTTTGTTCTTTATCAGTTGATCCAGACCTATAAAATAGATATAAACATCCCGGGCTTTTAGTCTAATTTTCTCACTTACTTTACCACCCCATGCCTCATTAAAAGGGACTTTTTCTATCTTATTAATTAAATCTATCCTATTTGGCGGCACACCGAACTGTATAATCACACCAGGTTCAAGTAATTCGTCCTGTTCTTTCAGCCCAGGTATTGTTCCTTCCCAAAACTCGGCTAGTGCATTATATAACCTTTTTACATTCTCTGGCGATGACCCAAAGAAAATATCTATATCCCCTGTCAGGCGCACATAACCATAAAAAATGACAGCTTCACCTCCTACAATCACGTATTTAACCTGGTGCTTGTATAGAAAATACAAAAATTCTTGTATGTCTGTTGAAAAATAGGATGATTTCATTTTCGTCTCACTGATTCCCTAACATCTACATTTTTTCTACCAAACACACGTTTACGTAGTTCTTTAGCCCCCTTCTGCCTTTCTTCAGGAGTCATACTCAGGTGTTGATGAATATCCCACTCTTCAGCCTCTTTAAAACTTTTCGACTTATGATAGATGCGTTTCATGTTTTAATCACAAAAAAAATCAGGGGATCAGGCCTTCATTATTGGCAGATTGAGACCTTTGAAAAACTCCACTATCCGTCATTCCGGGCTTGCCTAAGCCTGCCCCGTACTTGATACGGGGGAAGCCAGGAAGTATTTAAAATCATTGGATTCCCGCCTGCGCGGGAATGACGGTATCATGACTTTTGTGACGTTTTTCAAAGGTCTAAATTAAAAAGTTTAATGGTAAAATGGTTAAATCGTTTGGAGCTTTGAGACCGTTGCGCGCCTGCGGCGGATTCACTGCCAGAGACAGGATTCAAAATTCAATAAAATCGCTAAGCGATTTTATAATAGAATCATCTGGAGTTTGGAAGCATAAGATAACCCTTTTCTACTAAATAACCTAATATTTTCATCGCACCTTCTTGGGGTGTTAATTCGCCTGTTCTGATTACCAGTTCCGGATTTTCAGGAGACTCGTATGGGTCGTCGATGCCGGTAAAGCCTTTTATCTCTCCCCTGCGCGCCTTTTTGTAAAGGCCCTTGGGATCTCTTTCTTCACATACCTCGACAGGGGCGTCCACAAATACCTCCATGAAAAAGAGACCCGCTTCATCATGTATCCTGCGGGCTGTATCACGGTCTTTACGGTAGGGGGAGATAAAGCTGGTCATGGTTATGAAACCCGCGTCCGCAAAAAGCTTGGAAACCTCGCCTATGCGACGGATATTCTCCTCGCGATCCTCGGCTGAAAAACCGAGATTATTGTTCAATCCATGCCGAACGTTGTCCCCGTCAAGGACATAAGCCAGCCTGTTCCTCTGAACAAGCGCGTGCTCAAGCGTGAATGCCAGGGTGCTTTTTCCTGAAGAGGGCAATCCCGTCATCCAGATTGTGCATCCTTTCTGCTGCAAAAGTTCTTCGCGTATTTTTCTGTTTACATGGCCTTCATGCCAGGTGATATTTGTAGCTTTTATTTCCAATCTTGCCTCGTGTGTTTAGTCTGTTTAGTCTGTTTCGTCTGTTTCGTCTGTTTCGTCTGTTTCGTCTATCTCGTCTGTTTAGTATATTTTAATCTCTCTACGGGTTTTTGATTTCGCTATGAGCTATCAGCTCTGAGCTGACATGCTGCGCATAAAGCTCCGCTCCTTCAATTACACATTGAAACCTTTCAAAAAAACCACTATCCGTCATTCCGTGCTTCACTTAGTGCTATGGGCCATAATTTCGGTGACATATTACTTATAAATCCCCCTCTTTCCCCCTTTTACTCAAAGGGGGAGGAATATGGTTCTCCTCCCTTTTACAAAGGGAGGCGGGGAGGGATTTCGCAGAACTAACTGAGCGTCACCATATTTATGCCGGGATGTACTTATCCTGTTTTGGCCACGACCTGTCTGCGTGCTGGCACGCAGAGGCAAGCGAAGCGTGGCCCTCTATGAGACCTTTAAAAGCTTTTTACAAGTTCATCAAGATTTACCAGAGAATAAATATTTTATCACTCGGGATATCAATATTGTCCCTTATTTTTTTTACCAGGCTAACATCCTCAGTAAATAATAATATGGCATCAAAATCCGATTCTGTTCTATACAGATCCTTCCAGTCCGTATAATGGGCGATAAGATCCAATCCCTTATTTCTCTCTTTGAAAATTGAAACTATAAAATCTTTAACTATGGCAGGACCTATGAAAATCATACGGGAAAAACCCCTGTTTTCCACATAATCTATTCTTTCTGCAAGCCTGTTGCGGATATTATCATACTCCTTCAGCTTGCGGGTGACAAACCTTACCGCAAGCCTGGATTTTGCTTCGATCCCTTTTGGTGTCAGGAAATATACATATCCGATCTTATGGGGATTTCTTCGAAAGTTGCCGATCTTTATAAGGCCTTTTTCAAGCAGGCTCTTTATAAGGTAGTTAACCTGGCCCAGGCTTATGCCTGAATGGTCAGAGAGCTGGCGCTGAGTTGATATTTCAAGCCTGTCCAGGGTATCCAGTATCTGGAAGGTTTTTTCAGAATCTTTCATTACTCTCCTCTAACTCTTTAAGAAAGCCATTCAGGGTGTGTTCATTATTGAACAGATTATTTAGATCGAACAGGGCTGGATGTCAAGGAAAATAAAGTCTCTATCGAGATTTTATACTCTGTGATTCTTCGCGCGCTTGGCGGTTGCTTTAAAAGATTGAACCGCGAAGACGCAAAGGACTCAAAGGGGTTTTGGAATTTAAACAGCTTATTCCGTGTTTCTTTGTGTGCTTCGCGCCCTGGCGGTTGCTTTATGCTTTTCTGCTGAAGGGAATCATTTTCCTGAATCCCTGTTTCATCTCCCGCCATTTTGGAGAGGCTTCAGGGTCCTGATCCATCCTGTTGAAAAACTCCGTCAGAAATATCAGGAATATACCAAGAAAGATGCTGACCACGAAACCAAGAATTATATTGAGCTTGAGTCTTGGTTTGACCGGCCTGTCAGGCGCCCTGGCCCAGTCAAGGATATTGATGGTGGGCAGGTCCCTGGTTTCATCCAGCTTCGCCTGTTCAAGCTGGGTGATAAGCATGGTTATCACCCCTGTCTTTGCCTTGACCTTGAGGAGGAGCTTGCTCTCTTCAAAGTTAAGGGCGGGAATACGGTTAAGCGGGATATAGAAATTCACATCACCTTCCGTGTGCTCAACCGCGACTTTATCCCTATCCGAATATGTCAGCTTGTTGATATTCCTCTGGATCGCCTCCATCTGCGCGTTAATCTGCTCTATCTCGATATGCGGACCCTTGTAGAATTTTTCCATTGCCGCCTTCTCTACCTCGAGTTTAACGCGCTCCGCCTCCATGGCCGACAGGACCTCGATGGTCGCTTCTGCCTGGTCGGAGATGGATATGGCCCTGTTCTTTTCCTGGAACTCACGAAGCTCCTGCTGGCCCTGGTCAAGCTCCTGATTCGCGGTTTCAAGCCGCTGTTCGATGTATTTACGGAGGCGTTGTGTTGATGTCATCATATTGGTGCGATTATATTTGTCCAGCTCCAGGATATACGTATTGACCAGGTCCGCTGCCTGCACCGGGTCACTGGATTTTATCGCTATCGACAATGTGGGATTTTTAGTGTCTTTTGATATTGTCACCGCGTCGGCAAAGGATTTTACGGCGTTATCAAGGCCTTTATATCCAATCCCCATGGTATAGAAATAATTCGCCCTTAAAAGCGCTTCCCGCGCGAGGACATTACTTTTTAAAACCGCTTCAAAGATTTCGGACGGAGCGCCTGATGAGCCCCCTAAACCGGCTACCCCGAACTGTTCCAGAAAAGCCGCCTTAAGTTCTGAACCTACTCCCCCTCCTTCAGCAGGTGTTTCGGGGAGTATCACGGCAGTTGCTTCGTATATTTTTGTGCTTTTCAGGGTCAGGAAGGCGGTGAGCAATGTTACTATAATACAAAAGGCTATCAGAAATAACCGGCGTTTATAGACAGGGTATATGAGGTCTATGAGGCTGATCTCATCCTCCGGCTGATCAGGAGGATGGGGGTATACAAGCATCTGATGTGGTGTTTCAGGGCTGTTCTTTTCGGTCATGGTTTTAAAGCTCAAAGTTCAAAGCTGAAAGCGCAAAGGGTAAAAATTAAAGCTCAAAGGATAAAGATTAAAGTTGAAAGCTCAAAGCTCAAATTTCTTTGAGCCTTCAGCTTTCAATTACGGAAATTGAATTGATCAAACCTTTTATCATTGACACAATTTCTATTCCATCATTTTTAATAACATCATAAGTTGAATCAGAAATCCATTTTAATCGTCGAAAAATTTCCAATAGAGTCAAAGTTTCATACAAAGAGCCCCGTGCAATATATAAAAAGTGTATGAACTCTTTATGGGAAAATCTACCCTTCCCTTCAGCGATATTCAGCGCGATACTTGTAGAGCAAGATTCTATCTGCTCAAAAAGTCTATAATGTTTACGATCTGTAACTATGCTTTCGACAATATTAATAACCGTAATTGAAAAATCTACAGCTTTGCTCCATACTTTCAAGTCTTCATAACCAAATTTCACAAGTTTCCTTTCGGCTTTCAGCTTTCAACTTTCAGCTATTATTATACTTGTTATGGCTGTCCTTGGAAGGCTGTAATTTTTGCTTTTCCAGCCGGTTTCCTCTTTATCTGTTGTCATGAAGATCCCATGGGAACCCGCCGCGTAAACAACATCCTGTCCATCTTTCATGCGTTCGATCCTTATGTCATAGGCCTTGAATCCATCTGGTAGTGTCTCCTGTTTATTCCAGGTCAGTCCTTCATCCACTGATAAATATACGCCATCCGATGTACCGATATAGATTCTTTCAGGATTCCCTGGATTTACGGTTATTTTATACACCAGAGTTCCATCCGGTAATCCAGTATCTGATTGAATCCAGTTTCTTCCATGATCAATACTTTTGTAGAGGCACGGGATCTTTTCAAAACGGCCTTTTATCCCATTATAGGCCCCGGACCCGGCATAAAACAACCTGCCCTGAGGACCCATGCCCAGGGATATGATATTCGTGTTTTTGATCCCGCTGGAGATGAGCCTCCATTCAGAGGAAGGTCGATCCCGTTCGAACAGGCCGTTCACTGTCCCGGCGAATAATGAGCCATCGTGAAAAATAAGCGTATTTACATCATGGTATATCAGGCCTTTGTTGTATTCATTCCAGTCGTCAAGGTTTTCATTGCCTTCAAGAACCCCTTTGCCCCTCATGCCCAGGAAGATATTCGCCGGTCCCTGTTGGACGGCTGATATCTCCTGAAAAGAGATGGAGGTGATATCCTCTTCCATGACCATGCCTGGTTTATCAACAGACTCAGTGGCCGGATTTATCACATACAATCCGGCGCCGGAGGTCGCCATATATAACAGATTTCCCCCTGGACCCAAATAAAGCCGTTTGAAATAGGCATGAATATCTTCATTGTTCGTATCAAGGGGGTGCCAGCTTTCACCCCCGTTTGTGCTTTTATATATCCCTTCGCCATATGTGGCGCCGTAGCAGGTAAGACTATACGATCCGGGATCGGCCAGTTCTTTATTGCAACCCGGGAAAAGGATTATGTGGGTTAAAAGGATCATAAGGATAAGCGGGTAATGTTTCTTCATCTCTGGTATTTCCAGTTACTGGTTATTGGTTATCGGTTATCGGTTATTGGTTATCGGTTATTGGTTATTGGACATTGAACATTGGACATTCGTTTTTAATATAGTTGCCGTGACCTTTCATCTCTGTACTTTAATCCTCTGATCCTTTAATCCTGTCTCTATTAATCAAAAAGTCTATCGACAACACCCACCGCGACGGCAATCCTGTATAATATCTCCGAGGTATCCTTTAGCGCCCTCATCCAGGAGAAGGTCACGATCTTCTGGGGAACGATTATGGTGTCGCCCGGGTCAAGCTCCATGGATTGAAACCTTCCGAAGGCCCACCTTTTATTATCGTCATCCCAGCTCCCAAAGCCGAACATCCCTGCCTGGGCCCTGCTGTAAACAGTACCGTTGGCCTTTACCACATAAATCTGTTTTTTATCGGCCCTGTCAGTGACCCCTCCGACCCGGCTCAGATAATAGTCAACATCCCTTCCTTTCTCAGCGAGCAGGGTCGTGGTGGGATTAAAGACCTCGCCCATCACATTTATTGAATCAGGCCTCTTGTTGACAACAAGTTTGTCTCCGGGGCGTAATTCAAAGTTGCTGCCTGAAGAAGGCAGGAGCAGGACCTCTTCCAGGTCAATAACCATGCGGCCGCCCGGCTCAGCCGTTTTTAACTTCTCGACCAAATCCTTCTGAATCCTTAATGTCTCCCCCAAAATACTGGCCTCTTCGCGGGTCGCCGAACTGCCCGCGGCCATGGAACTTACGGCAATGATATCCTTTTCCAGTTTGGATGTATATTCTTCCAGTCGCCTTTTCTGCGTCTCTTTTACCGACAGCCTGGTGAACACGGACCCATAAGGAAACGCGTCATCAGTAAGGCCGCCGGCCCTGTTGATTACACTGGAGAGCCTTTCACCGTATGAGAACATATATTCACCCGGAAACATAAACTCCCCTTCCAGTGTGACCTTCTGTTCAAGGGCCGCGCTATACTGCGGTATCTCTCTGATATGGACGATATCATTCTTCTGCAGGACCGGGTTATCGCCGGTATCACCACGCATGGCATTCCGGGGTGAAAATTCCAGTTGCAGGCTTTCAACTCCCCTGTCCGCTATCATAAGCCTGGTCAGACCGCCTTCTTTTGTAAATGCCTTATCGGTCAGATTTCCCGCAGCGAATATGAGGTCCTTTACGGTCATTCCCCTGTAGAGCCGGTATGTCCCGGGATTTCGCACGGCCCCTTTTATTGTCACCTGCGGGACATCCTGTTTCTCCCACGCGTCATATATCCTGACACGATCCTGGTCCTTCAGTTCCAGGTTCTGGTCCTCATCCCCGTCAAGCAGCGCCCCGAGGTTAAAGTTAATTATTGCGGGATGACGTTCAGTTGGACTTAACCTGATTATCTCAGCCTGCGGAAGAAAAGGCTCGGGCAGTAGAAAATCATGGGACTGAATAATATCTCGCAGCCTCATTCCTTCCTTAAGCTCCCGCTCTCCCGGATACTTGACATGGCCCTCCAGGTAAACGACCCGTTGAAGTTCCTTGTGGATGGGATAGATCTTTATGAGATCACCATCCCGGACAGGCATCTCAAGACCTTTAGTGGCAGTACCGGATGAGGGATCCAGGTTAAAGCTTTTAATAACCCTCAGTTTATGATCTTTCATCCGTTCTACCACAACATTCTGAAGATAACCCATCGGCAGTATCCCTCCGGCGAGGACAATGATGTCAGCAATGGTTTTGGGGGCATGAAATTCATATATGGCAGGGCGTTTTACACAGCCGGCGACCCCTGCAACAGGACCGATCACAGGAATAAAAATCGTGTCTCCCGGTTGAAGCCGGATATCCGTTGTCTTCAATCCCCTGATAAAAAAATCATAGAGATCAAGTGTCGTTATTTCCTCCCCGTCTCTAATCAACCGGACATTTCTCAATGAACCGTTCTTTGTCGGACCGCCGGCCTCAAAAAGCGCTGTCAGTACTGTGGATAAGGAGCTGACCGAATAGGTGCCCGGTTTAGAAGCCTCACCCACGACAAAGATCATAATGGTCCTCAGGATATCCATGGTAATGCTCATATCAAAATCCTGATAGATTTCCCTGAACCTGCTGTTCAAATGCCCCTTTAATTCATTATATGTCAGCCCGCTGACATTAAAGTTCCCGAGCCTGGGGAGTGTGATGCTCCCGTCATTTTTGACAGTAACCTCATATTTTTCTTCTGTTTTCCCCCAGAGATTGATGGTGAAACCATCCCCCGGACCGATAATATAGTCCGGACCGACCGGGACATTTAATGAAGGGACGAAGGAAGATATGCCTGAAGGCATGTCCTTCTTAAAAAAATCATAACCGAACTGGCGCAATTCCGGCGTAATATCCGTGGGAAAACGGCCGGACAGGATCTTTTCTACCTCTGATGGCGCGCCCTCATCAGGGTATTTCAGCAGCCATTCCATCTGCCCCGCGTCCCTGACAGCTTTTAGAAGGACCTGCCTGTCTTCCTCCTTGATATATTTCAGCAGGAACTCCCTGCCCTGTTCGTCAAGCTCCTTAAAAATCATCACCTGGGCATAGGTCTCAAGGCTGCTGAATATTATCAGCCTGTTTTGCTGGCTGGTAATAGAATTAAAGAGTCTCTTTTTGTCTTCATCGCTTAATACCTGAAAAAAGGTTATCTGGGTGATCTCACTAAGCTGATTAAAGAGGGTTTCCTGTTCTGTTTCTTCAATCTGCTCAAATAAACGCATCCGTTCCGATTCATCAAGAAGACTTTCGAAAATTATAACTTTATCATCATCTTTCAGATAACTGAAAATCCGCGGTTTTTCCAGCTCGTCGAGTTCCTGAAAGAATTTGATCTTCTCCCCCTGATTGAATGCCTGAAACTTCGTGACTATTTCTTCCAGTTCCGCGTCGAAAACCTTTATGGCGCTGCTCTTTTTTTCCTGCAAACGGCTCTCAATCTTTTTCAATATGGCACTTTTCCCTTCCTCCCCTATTTTCTCCAGCGCCTCCAATGCCAGTGATGGGATCTCAGAAATCAATAGGGAGAAAAGGACTGTCATAACAAGAATAAAACCTGAACACTTATGATTGCATTTCATAAAAAGATGCCTTCCTGACTTGGTAATGGTACAGACAGGCCCTTCAGGGCGCCGGCCAATATAAAAAGTGATACGGTCTTATATATCAGGGAATTGTTAAAATCAATAGTTATCAGAAGGAAAATATGAAGAAAATTTTAAGGCATGCAGACTGTCCTACTAGGTTTTGCAACCAGATATAGCTGAAGGGTAAACCCGTTGTCCCATAATATTACCCGGGTTCGCCTTCAAAAAGAGGGGTTCCCCCCCTGCGCGGGAATGACTGAAAAAACGTTTTTTGACTTTTTAAAAGCCATCAAAGTTGGTTGATTAAAAATAACTGTTTGCATTCCAGGATGACAAAATATAGCGCAATACACAGGTGCAAGTCGCTATACGGGACTTAAGATAAGAACTTTCTTCACTCAAAGGCAAGGGATTTCACCTACCCGATCGGAAAATTAATAGGAACATGGAGGACTACAGCCCTGCATATTCCTGACATCCGGAAGGTACAGCTCCGGGTAAGGGCTTTTATCTCAGCCCTTACCCGGAACCATATTTTATAAAAATTGATTTTTAGTGGTGGTGCGCTGCTGCTGCCGCTGCATCATCATCCGCAGAACCGGCAGCAATCGCCATCACGGCTACTGCTGCGGCCAGGATGCCCAGCACAGCCGTTGAACTTAATCCGGCCGCTCCTCCTGCTGCTGAGCCGCCTGCTCCAGCTCCCTGCGCCATGCAAACGGACGGGGCAATGGGCAAGAGAGTGAACGAAAATATCAGGAGACAAACAACAACTTTCCAATTCAACTTACGACCCTTTATTTTCATCTGCAAACCTCCTTAAAGTTAATAGCATTAAGAAACATGATTTATGTAACACTTTATAAAATTATTAGATTTCTTATGTATTGAATACGATTAAACAATACATCAGCTCCGTAGTCAAGCTTTTTTTAATTTTTTTTAATCCTTTATTTTTTTCTGCTCCGACCTGAATCTGACAGGCATGAGGTCCTTTCCAAGATTGTAGATATCCTGCCAGTGAAAAACCGTCTGTCCGACGTCTCTTGTCCAGGGAGATATTCCATAATTATACTTTGTGGTGGAATCCCGTGTCAAGAACATTCTCACGGGCACTCTCAGGTAAACGCCCTTATGGTTATAGCCCTGGTTAAAAAAGCCCTTGACATCGTCCGTGTCCGTATAAGTATAATATATACCAAGTATTATTCCGGTATCATACTCACGGCTCACATCAAACATCCAGCCCGTATCACCGGCGAGAAACCGGCCGTACTGTGTCTTAAAAGTAATATCCAGGTCCGGATAATAATAATATAGATTGCCCAGTATGCTGTGTCTTTTAAAATCCATCAGTTCGAACTGGGCATGGGGTTCCCTTTTGATGACCCAATCCGCCTCGATCCCCATGGCAAGGCAGCCGTCTCCAAAGAAGTGCAGTATCTCCCCCCCGATCCCGGCATATTCCTTTTCAAAATATCCCAGGCTCAGACGGCCGAAATCCCTCTCATGGAGACGAAAGGCCTGGTCCAGTATCAGCCTGTCGAATGAATAATTCCTGTCCATGTATCTGGTCTGATCGCTCCTGATCGGATCCGGGGCCGGCGGAGAGCTTGCGCGCACGTTAGAATAAAATGGGATATCGTACCTAGCCGTAAAATATGAACCTTTCCAGAACCTCGCGAGGGTATAGGGCTTGACGCCCGGTCTCATCTGAACGTAATTGGACGCGTCCAGCCAGTGCGTTATAAAATCCGGCTTGACGCCAAAGGTAAATATTTTTTTTGGATCCCTTTCCGTGTGTATAAAACCTTCTTCATTATCAACGGCCTGATCCGTGATCCGCACGTCCAGGAGTTTATTGAAAAATATGCCCTCCGGGATCTCACCCATGAGAAATTTCTCAAAGTGTTCGGCCTTTACTGATACCTTGAGCATGGGCATATCCCTTTTTCTGGCCACTGCCGATATCTTATCCGTATCAGAAGGCGAGTTGTAAAGAATAATGCGAAGGACCCTGCCTATGGCCTTCTCATTTGACAGGTACTGGTTATTTTCAAATTCAGCGACTATATCGCTGCCGTCCGTAAAGACAGAGACGTCCGAAAATCCGGCATCATGTATGGCATTGTGTATCACGCCAATCATCTCCCTGTCCTCTCTTTCCCTGAAAAGCCTGCGGTCACCAGGGACCTGTCTGGGTGGATCCGCCCTGTGTGGAAGGAGATTTTTCCCCAATTCCAACTGGATGTGTAACATGAGTCCGAGGCTATGGCCTCTCTGATAAGAAATCCCGATATTCAGGCCCTCTAAAGCCTTATACCTGATCCCCACATCCAACGGCAAGGAAGCCCCTTCAGGCACACCTCTTGCTGAGGGTTTATCGTCTTCATATTTTACAGGATTATATTCCGCGAGCAGATTTATCCTTTCATGCAAAGCAATCTCCAAACCTCCAAACAGGCCGAAATCATCAAGGCCCGGCAGTTCGACCGAACCCTTGAGACGCTGTCTTCCTATACCTACTGTGAAATCAAATGGAAACACCTGCCTGCTCATAACAAGGTATTCCGCGGGGAAAAGCCTCGTTCCATAAAAATCGTGAGCACCTATTGCTATTGCAGGCAGTATTTTTGATTCTTCGACTAACTGTAATTTAACATCAAAGGCCCGATCCAGATTTGAAAATGTGTATTGTGTCGGGATATTTGTGATATTCGTAAGCCGAAAGCTGAGTTCCATGCGCGGCAATATCCCTATGCCACCGGTATACCACCTGTACGGCAGGGCCTGGGCCGCGCCCGCCCTTATCTCTCCATCCTCAAGGATACGCGCGTTCGGGATCTCCATAAGGCCTGTGCCTCCCCAGTTGGCGGCGTTATTGAATGGCCTGTCCCAGGGATAGACAGGGGCAGGGGAAAACAGGGATAAAAGGATTAGGAGGATTATCATGGATAGAGGGGTAAAACGGCTTGCCGGGGAGATTATAGAAGATCTTCTTATGTATCGTATCGGTATGTGCATCAGTTATTAGTTATTAGTTATTGGTTGTTGGGTATTTGGTTATCGGTTATCAGTGTCATGTCCATCGGTTATTTTTCGATTTATAGAATATCACGCAGTCGCAATGGAACAAAGTATAAACAACCGTATTGGGAAATCTCCCCAAAGAGGCTGTCTGACAACGCCCATCTGCCATTCGACAGGCTCATGGCCCTGAGCGAAGTCGAAGGGCTGCGTTGCCTGCGATCGCTACTCCTTGCCCTCCGGCCTGGAGGCCTGCGGACCGGAAGCGGGCGTATTACTTATACGTCTCAGTCGTCGCTCCTTGGCGCCTCATATGAAACTTCACTTCATTACAGGGCGTTTGTCCCAAAATCCCTGGTGGATTCTGCGGCCAAGCCGCAGAATGACAAATTCTTTCTTTTCACCTGTCATTCCGCGACTGGATCGTAGAATCAGATTTGATGGTGGATTTTGGTATTTATACTTTCATTGACATAACGTGTTTTTATATGTAAAAATTTCTTTAAGCGTTTAACAGAGGGAAGAATAAAAATCAATAAAGATTTTTCCGGCAGCCTGCCGGTCTTCGTTCACCAGACTGCTGGAAAAATCTATTTAGACTAAAAAAATACAAAATATTATTAGCCGTATGCCTGATAAAGTCCGGCATATAGCTGGAGGAGGCCTTTATGAAAAAGCTCCGGATATTACCGCTTTCTTTTATCTTAATCCTTTGTTCACTTTCCCTTGGCCTCGCGGATGAAAAGGTTGCCGTGGACCTGGTGGAATACGTCAACCAGGGAATCCTGAATATAGGGGAACTGGAGACCGTTGCACTGGAAAAATATTCCGCGGTGATCGGCGAAAATTACACTTCCGACGAAATAGTATATAATGCCCTTAAAGAGGATGTGATCCCGCTCTATAAAAGGTTCTACGAAGGCCTGAGGCTTATTTCACCAAAAACCGAAGAGGTTATAAAATTACATCAGATTTATGTGCGGGGCGCGGCATCAATTAACGAAGGCTTTAGAATCAAGATGCTCGGACTGGAGAGCCAGGATGATAGCGTCGTAATAATGGCCAATAAGAAGATAGAAGCCGGCAGCGAAGATGTAATAGAATGGAAAAGGCAGCTCCAGGAACTCTGCAAGGCACACGGTGTGGGGACTAAAGAGAGTAAGGAGTAGGGAGAGGGCAGAAGGGAGTGGGGAGTATGAAGGATGAAGTAGGCAGTAGGGAGTGTGGAGCAGGTCATCCGCAGTATGAAGGGAACCAGAGGACGAAGGTAAAATATCGGAGAATAATTTTTGCTGCTTAATGTTTATTCCTTACTCCTTACTCCTTACTCCTTACTCTTCACTCCTTACTGCTTACTTCTTACTCCCTGCATTATGCCCTGCGCCAAGCCCTATGCTCAATACGAGATTAAACCAAATGCCCAAACAGAACAGATACATATTCGTCTGCCAGAACTGCGGATACCAGGCCCCTAAATGGATGGGCCGGTGCCCCGACTGCGGGCAGTGGAATTCCCTTGTTGAGGAGATCCAGGAATCTGCAAAGCGATCGAAGAGACTCAGTTCCACAGGTTCTCCACAGACACTTGACGCAATATCCCTCGATCCTGAACAGAGATACGCCACAGGCATCGATGAATTTGACAGGGCCCTTGGAGGAGGCCTTGTTCCGGGTTCACTCATTCTTCTGGGCGGCGATCCGGGTATCGGGAAATCAACCCTGATACTTCAGGTCGCCGGACGGATCTCGGAAAAGGGCGGGAACGCGCTGTATTTTTCAGGAGAGGAATCACCGCAGCAGATTAAAATGAGGGCGGAACGCCTTGCCGTTCACTGCAAAAATCTCTATATTATTTCCGGCACCTGCATTGAAAACCTATTCGAAAGCATGGATAGATTCAAACCGGACCTGCTGATAATTGACTCCATCCAGACTATCTACACCGAAGCCCTTCCTTCCGCACCAGGTAGTGTGGGGCAGTTAAGGGAAGTGTCGGCACGCCTTCTCAGATGGGCCAAGGAAACAAATACGCCGACCTTTCTGATCGGCCATGTGACAAAAGACGGTGCCATTGCCGGGCCCAAGGTACTTGAACACCTGGTGGACACGGTCCTTTATTTTGAAGGCGACAGGGGTCATCTGTTCAGGATAGTGCGCACCGTAAAGAACAGATACGGATCAACCAACGAGATAGGCGTCTTTGAGATGAAGGAGACGGGCCTGGAAGAGATAGGGAACCCATCGCGTCTCTTTCTTGAAGAGAGGCCCGCGAACACATCCGGTTCGGTTGTCATACCCTGCATGGAGGGGACAAGACCGCTGCTGGTGGAGATACAGGCCCTTGTGGGGAGCAGTCCCCTTGGAATGCCGAGGAGAACGGCCATCGGCGTTGACCATAACCGGATCTCCCTCCTTGTTGCCGTTATCGGTAAAAGGATGGGCATAGAGATGGGAGACCAGGATATATTCGTTAATGTGGCGGGAGGTCTGAAGGTGGATGAACCGGCCGCCGATCTTGGCATTGTCTCAGCCATGGTTTCAAGCTTCCTGGATAAACCGGTGGCCCAGGACATGGCGATATTCGGGGAGATCGGACTGGCAGGCGAGGTCCGTGGGGTGAACCATCCTGAATTGAGAATACGAGAGTCAAAGAAACTCGGATTCTCCAGATGCCTGCTTTCACAGAGCAACCTGGAAAATTGTAAAAGGCTCCCGGGTATGGAGCTGACCGGCATTGATAACGTGAAGGACCTGGTGGAAAGGTTGTTCTAATACAGGGTTCGAGGATTCAAGGGGTCGAGAGGTCAGGCGAAATGTTGAACGTTACCAAATTTTTATATATAAACTACGGATAAACTTGTGAACTGGAAACGCCGGTGTTGTTATCTCAGAGACTGTCGGACTTTATCCGACAGTCTCCTAAAATGATAAAATGAAAGTTATCATCGACGATATTAGCAAAGTAGAAAGAATGCTTAAAAGCACTGATAAAAATCATTAGAAAAAAGGCACTCGACCCCTTGACCCCTTGAATCCTAGAATCCTTTCCCTCAATTGCCCGATTAATTCCTCCCTGCTGAAAGCAAAGCTTCTGATGTTGTCTTCTTCACCTGCTCATAAATTTGCGGTCCCAAATTCAACCTGTCCGGCCCGAGTGTGACATGCCTGCTCTTCACCTCCACGACCTCAATCCCCATTTCCCTGACCATATCACACTGCATCCTGTAAGAAATCTGGCGTGCGATATTAATCGTGAGGCTGTTAATATACCACGGGGTCATTTTCTTCTTGAGGAAACTGTCCGGCCTGCCCGACAGATTACCGGAAAGTATGTAGTGGACAATAATCCTGTCAGGCATGATCCTCTCGGCAAGAGCCCTCAAAGGCGCCTTGTTCACCAGCCCTCCGTCAACATGTAATGACCCGTTTATATCAACGGGTTTGAAGAGCATGGGCACGGCGCCTGATCCCCATACCGCTTTCACCAGATCACCCCTGCTGAATATCTCCTCTTTTTTCCCGGTAAGGTTTGTCGTCGCGATTACCAGCGGATGTCTGCATTCTTCCACGCGCTTTACGGGAAGTTTTTCCAGCATGGCGGCGAATTTTCTACCTCTCAGGTATCCGCTGTAGCCCCTGAAAATCTTAAAAGCGTTTTTAAACAGCACATGCCATGGATCAGGGTCCCAGAAATCGCTCTTTTTTACTTTATAGAGCATATCCCTGATCTCCTTGTCGGTCATGCCTGTTGCGGCCATGGCCGCGACAATGGCCCCTGAACTCACGCCCCCGTATCCTGACGGAGATACGCCGGCCTCCCTCAAACCTGAAAGGAATCCCGCGTGCGCGAAGAAACCGAAAAATCCCGATGAAAAAACAACTCCTGTTTTAATAGACATTCGTTCTCCTTCCTAATATAAAAAATTGGATGTCGGGCAAGTCGCAGCCGGAACCAAAATCCACCATCAAATCTTAGACAGTATAGTAATGGTGCCGGATTTTGGAATAACCCTTGCCACCAGCGAGGTGCCAGATGGCGCCAAAAAGCGACGACTGAGGCATATAAGTAATACGCCCGCTTCCAGCCCTTAGGCCTCCCGGCCGGAGGGCAAGGAGGAGCGATCGCAGGCAACGCGGCCCTTCTGCGTTCGCATACTCAGGCTGCTCGCTATTTTTTAGGCAGGCGTTTAGCATACCTGCAGATCTCTTCTAATTTCTTTGCGTCTTATTAAAAAATAGGTGATACGCTTTTCCATTCCACTTTTCATATGTGGCTCCTGCGGTCATGCCGCAGAATGACAAAGCAACAACGCGGAGAATGACGGAACCCTTTATGCCATCCTGCGACTTTATATTGTTCCTCCGGAAAAACATTACAACTTTTCAAGGATATCTTTTAAAAGTTATCATGAAATGCTATGATATACCAAAAATATTCATCCTTGTCCGGTCAGGAAATTGCGGTTGGAGAAAGACATCGGATGACTGTAAATAAACCGATGGAATAAGAATAACTCAACATCCGGTTGTCGTAATCGCGGTATGGGAAACTCTTTTTATCGGCGAAAACCTTGGAAGCAGGGTTATTGCGTAAGGCGCATGCCAGGCGGGCGGAATGCTTCCCGGTTGTTCAACCTTATCTGGCCCCGGCAACGACTGAGATGACCCGCCGCCCGCCTCGTAAGGCATTGTGCGTCAACCATGCCAGGAACGAGTTCGACCGAAAAAAGAGTTTCCCATACCGCAATCTTTATGCAATTTTCTGACCGGAGAATGCTGAAAAATATTCGAAATTTATATCCGGAGTTAATGTTGTTTGCTGAAATAAAAAATCTAAGAGATATTGAGCCCTGGGAACAGATTCTCGCTAAAAGCCTGACTACTCCTGAGGAGGTCTCCAGTTTCTTTAAGATAAACAGGTCAGATCTTGAAAGGGTTGTTTCATCCTATCCTATGCTTATCAATCCATATTATCTCAACCTGATAAAAGAGAAAGGCGACCCTTTATACAGGCAGGCGGTCCCTGATCTAGAGGAGATAACCCATACCGGGGGATATGTCGATCCCCTCAATGAAGAAAACCTTTCACCTGTTCCCGGCCTGACGCATAAATACCCTGACAGGGTGCTTTTCCTCGTCTCAGGCTTATGCGCCATGTACTGCCGTTTTTGCAACAGGAAACGAAAGGTCGGAAAACCTGATATGATTTCAAGGGAGTCTATCAGGGAAGGCATATCCTATATAAAGTCTGCGAAGATGGTCAGGGATGTCCTTTTGTCCGGAGGTGATCCGTTGCTCCTCCCGGACAATGAACTTTTCCAGATACTTCATGACATCCGGGCAATCCCGCACGTCGAAATAATCAGGATTGGAACAAGGGTGCCGTGCAGCCTGCCACATCGGATCACCCGGAGCCTGGTAAATATCCTGAAAAGATTTCATCCCCTTTATATCAATACCCATTTTAATCACCCGTCTGAGGTAACCGTGGAGGCCGCAACCGCCTGTAACATGCTCGCTGACGCAGGTATTCCATTGGGATGCCAGACGGTTCTGCTTAAAGGAGTTAATGATGACCCGGATTTATTGAAAGAACTTATGAGGAAGCTTATCTTCATCAGAGTCAAACCCTATTATCTTTTCCAGGCGGATCTGGCCAGGGGAACAGCTCACTTCTGGACACCTTTAGCAAAGGGATTGGAGATCATGAAAAATCTGCAGGGGCACATCACAGGCCTCTGTGTTCCCAGGTTTATGATCGACCTGCCGGAAGGCGGGGGAAAGATTCCCGTAATCCCCGAATATATTATAGGGAGGAACGGGCATAACCTCATCATAAGAAATTATATGGATAAAGAATACGTGTATCCGGTGATTGACCAGTAGACTGCACTATAGCAGTCTATAAAACGGGGGTTCTGAAGTCGTTTGATTTACATCAACTGTTTGTCATCCTGAGGCTTGACCGCAGGATCCATAACACCCTGGACATTCCACTTCTGGTGTCACAATCAAGCCATTCTGCTGTTGGTCCCATGAAAATTGAGAATGCTGACTAACCCCGTAAACCGCTACGGCGTTAGTCAGTGTATTAGAAAAAGTATAGTTCCTCAATCATTCGGAGGATTCCCTACAGTTCGCTGCGGGGGAGAATCAATTGATCATGGACGAGAAATATACTGGATGACAAAAAATGGATTCTGTGATTAAATTATAGGATCAACAATATGTTGCCAATACAGATTCGTTGTTGCATCAGGATGGTAAAAAACGCGGATCCTCCCTGATCCACCATCAAGGCGCCATCTGCTGTGTTGCCTGCGATCGCTCCTCCTTGCGGTGTATTACTTATACGCCTCAGTCGTCGCTCCTTGGCGCCTTGCATCCGGCACCTCGCTGGTGGCCAGGGTTACGCCAAAATCCAGCAC